>JAGPBF010000058.1 GCA_018063505.1 Rhodoferax sp. | reverse complement strand
CCCTTGTACTCGGTTTTCTTGAGTTCAGGCAGGTACTTGGCAGGATCGGCCGAGTCGGCCTTGACCATGGCAGCCACCATCACGTTGAGCGCGTCATACACGTAAGGTGCATACACCTGGACGTCAGCGCCGAACTTGGCCTTGAAGTCGGCGCGGAATTTATCCATGCCAGCTTTCTGCTCGCCTTCAACGCCACCGGCTTCCGCACAGTAGACCATGTCGTCTTTCAGGGCGTCGCCAGCGAGCTTGGGCAGTTCGCTGGAGCAGATGCCGTCGCCACCCATGAACTTGGCCTTGATGCCGAGTTGGGCCATCTGCTTGATCATCGGGCCGGCAACAGCGTCCATGCCGCCGAAGAACACGACGTCGACCTTCTTGCCCTTGAGCGTGGTCAGGATGGCGTTGAAGTCCGTGGCCTTGTCGGTGGTGAATTCGTGGCCGGCAACCTTGCCGCCAGCGGCCTCGACGGCCTTCTTGAACTCTTCTGCCACGCCCTGGCCATATGCGGTACGGTCATCGATCACACCGATCGACTTGCCCTTGAGCGTGTTGACAGCGTATTTGCCCAGCGTGCTTCCGAGCTGGACGTCGTCAGCCACGACACGGAACGCACCTTTGAAGCCCTGACGGGTGTACTTGGGGTTGGTCGCCGAAGGGGAGATCTGGGGAATGCCGGCTGCATCATAGATGGCCGAAGCGGGAATCGTGGTGCCGGAGTTCAGGTGACCGATCACGCCATTGACCTTGGCATCGACCAGCTTGGTGGCCACTGCCGTACCCTGCTTCGGATCACCGGCGTCGTCTTCCGGCAACAGTTCGATCGTCACCTTCTTGCCACCGATCATCACGCCCTTGGCGTTGAGTTCTTCGACCGCCATGCGGGCGCCATTTTCGTTGTCCTTGCCCAGGTGGGCGATCGCACCGCTGGTCGGTCCGACGTGGCCGATCTTGATGACGTCGCTGGCTGGCGCAGGCGCCGGAGCCGCTGCGGGAGCAGGTGCAGCGGCAGGCGCTGGCGCAGCAGCAGGTGCCGGCTCTTCCTTCTTGCCACAGGCGACCATCAATACAGCAGCCGCACACAACGTCAAGGTAGTACGAAATTTCATTTGCATAAGGACTCCAAGGGGGGTTTTGTTCAGTTTGGGCATTATTTGCCCCAACAGCCGGCGAGGATACCGCATTTCGTGCCACCGCACCACATGGAAACACCCAGTGTCCGTGGGTTGAATCAGCAAAAAAGCAACGCCGCCAGCCGGCGGGTTACCGGCGCGCGGCAGAGGATCAAGGCACACCGCTTGCCGACGCCTTCGGCTCAGTGTCCGATCCTGGGGCCAGCGCAATGGCTGGCGCAGGATGCGGATCAGGCACGGCAAGAACCGCATCGACGGCTTGGTCGACCAACACTTCAAATTCAGCGCGCAGGCGCACAGCCACGGCTTCCAGCGACTCGCGCACCATGTCATCCATCTGCCTGCGCAAGCGCTCGCCCATCAGGTCCACCTGCTCAAGCATCGCCGATGCCACCACATCCTGAATCCTGTCGTCGACCGCCGTGAGCACATGCGCCCGCATCCGTTCAACGAGCGCCTGGCGTCTTGTCGCTTCTGCTGCCCGACTTGCGGCTTCAGCCTCCAGCCGCACCGCCTCAGCCTGTAGCAGCGCAGCCCGCGCTGCCATTTCTGCGGCCAACTCGGCGGCCTCGGCCTCCCGTCTGGCTGCTTCCAGAACGGCCGGGTCCGGCGGTGGCTCGACCGGCTCAGGCGGTGGCGGCGGTGCCTTGACCACCTCGGTCAGGGTCGGGACAAACCGTGGATAAGCACGTGCCGTCGTGACCATCAGTCGGTCTCCTTGCTGGCCATGTCGTGCCGCACGATCGGATATCCCCGCTGCTGGTAGTACTTCCAGCGCATGCGCGACTGCGCCCGCTCCTGCGCGTCGGTTCCCACGATCTCGATGACGCGCGCAAATCGCTCGAAACCCGCCGGCACGTCGGCATCCAGATTGAGCAACACCTCCTGGTGCGGCAGATCGTCCATCGCGACGCCCAGCAGTACCGGCGAGGCATGACGCACCACAGCCGGACTGTCTGCGCTGCAATGGGGCACGAAGTCGACTGCCGAAAACGACCACAGGGCCTGGTCCAGATTGCGCAACACGGCCTGCGGGCCAGCCACAGCGACACGGGCACCCTGCGCAGTGGCCTTGCGCAGCAGACGGCACACATAGGCAGTCTTGTCCGGCATGTTGAAGTGAAAGGCAATTTCGGTCATTGCAGCACCGGCATTGCCCACGCCTGCAACACCCCTGCAGGCGTTCGCATCGGGAAAGAGGGCATCGGCGTCAGCGTATCGATCAAGTCTTGCGCGGCTTGGACGCGGCACGCCTGGCGGTCGACGGCTTTGCAGCATCCGCCTTGGCATCGGATCCGGCCTGGGCCAGCAGGAACTCGAGCAACAAGCCGACAGGTCTTCCGGTCGCGCCCTTGGCCGCCCCGCCCTTCCATGCCGTTCCGGCGATATCCAGGTGGGCCCAGGGGTACTTTTCCGTGAATCGCTGCAGGTACTTGGCCGCCGTCACCGCACCCGCAGGCCGGCCACCGACGTTTGCGATGTCGGCAAAATGGGTTTTGAGGCTTTCGCCGTACTCGTCATCCAGCGGCATGCGCCAGCACAGGTCCTGGGCGGCCTCGCCAGCCTGCATCAACTCCGCTGCAAGCGCATCGGTGCTGGCGAACATGCCGCTGCGCACGCCACCGAGTGCGATCACGCAGGCACCGGTCAGCGTGGCGATATCGACCACCACGCGCGGATTGAGCCGCTCGGCGTAGGTCAGTGCATCACACAACACTAGCCGGCCTTCGGCGTCGGTATTGAGGATTTCAATGGTCTGCCCGCTCATGCTGGTCACCACGTCGCCGGGCTTGACGGCGCGCCCGTCGGGCATGTTTTCGCAGCTCGGGATCAGGCCGACCACATTGATCGCAGGCTTGAGTTCTGCCAGCGAGCGGAAGACTCCCAGCACGCTGGCGGCCCCGCACATGTCGTACTTCATCTCGTCCATTTCCGGCGCGGGCTTGATCGATATGCCGCCGCTGTCGAAACTGATGCCCTTGCCCACCAGCACCGTCGGCGCCTGTTTCTTGGCCGCGCCGTTGTAGCGCAGCACGATGAAGCGCAACTCCTCGGCCGAACCCCTGGCCACGGCCATGAAGGCACCCATGCCGAGCTTGGCGACCTGTTTGGGGCCCAGCACCTCGCATTGCACCAGCGGCATCTTTGCCAGTTCCTTGGCCGCCCCAGCGAGCATCGTCGGGGTCGCATGGTTGCCGGGACGGTTGGCCCACTCCTTGGCCAGCTCCACTCCCCGCACCGTAGCCACTGCCTGGGAAAACACCGCCTGGGACTGCTGCGCGTCGGGCACGCCGAGCGTCACCCGGGTCAACGTGCGTGGCTCGGGCCTGGATTTGCTGGTCGTGTAGACATAACTGGCGTCAGCGGCCGCCAGCACCGCCATGCGCAGGGCTGCGTCATCGACCGGTGCAGCAAAACACACCAGCACCTTGCGCACGGTTGCCACTTTCAGCCCGGCCACCGCGGCCGCGACAGCCTGGCGCACCTGGCGTGTTGTGCCCGCCTCGCAACCCGCGAGGACGACCCGTTTGCAGGCAACCCCGTCCACGTTGTACATCGCCAGCAGCTTGCCTGGCTTGGTTTCGAGATCTCCGGTCTTCAATGCCGCAGCGATCAGGTCGGCCAAGACCCCTTTGACGGGCTTGAACGATTGCGGAACAAGCAGCACCAGCGCATCTGCCTTGTAGGCAGCGGCACCGGACAGATCCATCGATTCGATTTCAAAGTTCATAATTGCGTCTTTCATTGCCATCGATGTTATTCCATTCTTCCATCCGCAAGGAGATGTCCCGGACCTTCAGTGCCACCGCAGTGGTGCTGGCGACGATCGTCATGACCATGTTGCTGATCCGCACGGTGGGCCTGGCCTCGCGCGGCAGCGTCGATCCGGCCGAAGTCATGATGGTGCTGGGCTACACCGTGCTCGGTCACGCGCCCACGATTCTCACCCTGAGCCTTTTCGTGGCCACTGTATCGACCTTGTCGCGGATGTACGGCGACAGTGAAATGGCCATCTGGTTCAGCAGCGGCCAGGGACTGGCCAGCTTCCTGCGGCCCTTGCTGCGTTTTGCCTGGCCGATCTGGCTGATCATTGCCCTGTTCGCGGTTTTCGTCTGGCCTTGGTCGCACCAGCAATCGGATGCCCTGACCGACCGCTACGAACAACGTGGCGACCTGGAGCGCATCGTGCCGGGTCAATTTCAGGAGTCGGCCAGCGGTGAGCGCGTATTTTTCATCGACAAGGACTCGGTAGGTGGCAAGACGGCCGGACAGGTTTTCATCGCTGCGCGCGAAAAAGGCAAGCAGATCGTCACGTCGGCGCGCGCCGGCCGGATCGACACCATCGGCCAAGAGCGATTTCTGATGCTCTCCAAAGGGCAGCGCATGGAGGACCAGATCAACGCGCCCGGATTCAAGATCAGCGAGTTCGAGGAATACGGTGTGCTCGTGGACGAAAAGGCACAACAGGTGGCGCGGGCGCTGCCGCCCAGGGTGCTGTCGACCCTGACCTTGTGGATGGGCCATACACCGGCCTACCTCGGCGAGTTGTCGTGGCGCATCGGATTGGCACTTTCGGCGATCAACTTCGTATTGATGGGCCTGGTGTTCTCTACCGTCAACCCGCGCGTGGGGCGCAACGGCAACCTGCTTTTCGCATTGTTCACCTTCATCGTCTACTACAACATGGTCAACCTGGGCTCAAGCCGCGTTGCATCGGGCGCCAGCGGGTTCTGGAGTTTCAACCTGGCGCTGCACGGCGGAGTCTTTGCCGTGACCAGCCTGCTGCTGCTCAAGAAGCACTGGAACCTGCAACTGCTGCCCTCATTCAGGCGACGGATACCCACCGATTCCGCATCGGTTGCCCCACGATGAAAACCGTGCGTCGCATGATCTACGGCGAGGTCATCGCCGCCGTGGTGTTCACCACCCTGGCCTTCCTGGCGCTGTTTTCTTTCCTTGACTTTGTCAGCGAGTTGCGCTGGATCAACAATGCCGGGCCCGACGGATACCAGCTGCGCCATGCGCTGGCCTACGTGGCGACACTGTCGGTCAGCAGCCTGTACGACCTGCTGCCGATCACCGTGTTGATAGGGTCGGTGTTCGTGATGGCCCGCATGGCGCAGAACTCTGAATTCACCGTGCTGCGCACCAGCGGACTTGATCCCTGGCGGGCACTGAAAACCATGCTGGGCCTTGGTCTTCTGTTCACTCTGGTCACCTTTGCCATTGGCGACTTTCTGGTTCCGGTGGCTGACCGCGCAGGCCAGTTTCTGCGTGCAAAATACGTGCGCGAGATAACCGTTGGCCAGACCGGCGCCTGGCTGCGCGAAAAGCAGGACAAAAATTCCTTTTGGGTCAATGTCGGCTTTTTGCAAGCCGATGGGGGCATGCGGCGGATCCGTATCATCGAGTACTCCGAAGACGGCAAACTGGTGGCCAACAGTGAATCGGCCAGCGGCACCTTCACCGGTGGCGAATTCTGGCAGCTCAAGGACGTCCGGCGCACGGTTTTCAGCATCGGTGCCGACGGCCATCCCCAGGCCCGGGTGGAGAACCTGGACGAATTTCGCTGGCGTACCGGTCTGACATCGGAAATGGCCGCGGTCGCCTTGCTGCGGCCCGATCGCATGCCGATCATCGATTTGTTCCAGTTCATGCGCCACCTGGACGCCAATGACCAGGCCTCGCAACGTTACGAGATCGAGTTGTGGCGCAAGGTGTTCTACCCGCTGAGCTGCATGGTGATGCTGGTGCTGGCACTGCCTTTCGCCTACCTGCATTTCAGGACCGCCGGAATCTCGACCTTTGTATTTATTGGCGTGATGACCGGCATCAGCTTCTTCCTGCTCAACAACCTGTTCAGCCACTTCGGCAACCTGCGCAACTGGTGGCCGTGGCTGGCCGCAGCGGCACCCGGCATCATTTATTCGATTCTTTCGCTGTCGGCATTCAGCTGGCTGGTGTTGCGCCGTTGATGCCAGCGACCCGCGCCACAGTGCTGTTTGCGCATGGCTCGCGCGATCCCGCGTGGAGTCGACCGATCGAGGCGGTCGCGCAGCGAATGCGGGCGCTGGAACCCGCGTGCCTGGTGCGATGCGCCTATCTGGAACTCACCCCACCCGACCTGCCGACAGTGGTTGATGCGCTGGTCGCCGCCGGTGCGCAGGATATCGCCATCGTGCCGATGTTCCTGGGTGTCGGACGCCACGCCCGGCAAGACCTGCCGGAACTGGTGGCACAACTGGGCGCGGCGTACCCGCAGCACACGATCGGGCTGCGCCCTGCGATTGGCGAAGACGCCAGGGTGATCGAACTGCTGGCCCGAATCGCGCTGGACTGATCGCCCCTGCAGGCATACGTGCCCATGCCACGGGCATAATCAGGCGCCATGGGTTGCCGATCGACATGAATCTTCACCAATTTCGCTTTGTCCAGGAGGCCGTCAGGCGCAATCTGAACCTCACCGCGGCCGCCAAAGCCCTGCACACGTCGCAACCCGGTGTCTCCAAGGCGATCATCGAACTCGAGGAAGAACTCGGCATCGACATCTTCACGCGTCACGGCAAACGGCTCAAACGCGTCACCGAACCCGGCCAGCAAGTCCTCAAGAGCATCGATCTGATCATGCGCGAGGTCGGCAACCTCAAACGCATCGGCGACGAGTTCAGCGCCCAGGACAGCGGCACGCTGTCGATAGCCACTACCCACACGCAGGCCCGTTATGTGTTGCCTGCGTCGGTCACGCAGCTGCGCCAGGCCTATCCCAAGGTCAAGGTCAGCCTGCACCAGGGCGCACCTGACCAGGTCGCGCAGATGGTGATCGAAGAGGCCGCCGACATCGGCATTGCCACCGAATCGCTGGCCGCGTATCCCGACCTGGTCACGCTGCCCTGTTATGAATGGCAACATATGCTGGTGCTGCCGCTGAACCATCCGCTGTGTGCACTCGAGCGCATCACACTGGAAGATCTGGCGACCGAATCACTGATCACCTACCACCCGTCGTTCACCGGCCGCACCCGCATCGACCAGGCGTTTGCCACGCGCAACCTGCATCCGCAGATCGTGCTGGAGGCGATCGACTCCGATGTCATCACCACCTATGTACGCCTGGGCATGGGCGTGGGCATCGTGGCCGAAATGGCGGTGCGCGACATCGCCGAAAGCGGGGGCAAAAGCGACCTGCGCGTGATCCCGGTCGGTCACCTGTTCGGCCAGAACGTCGCCCGCGTCGCCTTCAAGCGCGGAGCCTACCTGCGCAACTTCGTGCTCAAGTTTGCCGAACTTCTCAGCGACCGCCTCTCCCGCAACCTCGTGGCGCGCGCGATGAGCGGGGAGGCGAGTGATTATGAATTGTGAGACCTTGCGGGACAGACCGCAGTTACACGCAGTGAACAAGCTCTGTCCCCAACATTTTGTCGGAAGTCGGTTGTTCACCTTGCGGGACAGACCGCAGTTACACGCAGTGAACAAGCTCTGTCCCCAACATCTTGTCGGAAGTCGGTTGTTCACCTTGCGGGACAGACCGCGGTTACACGCAGTGAACAAGCTCTGTCGCCAACACTGTGTCGGATGTCCGGAAGTCCGGATGTCCTGATCCGGACATGATCTGACACCCCGAAACCCCGCCATCCCCTCGCTTCCTGAACCATGACCTCCCCCGCCCCCCGCACGCCCGCCCTCGTCACCAAGCTGCCCAACGTCGGCACGACCATCTTCACCGTCATGTCGACGCTGGCTGCAGAAAAGAAGGCGGTCAACCTGGGCCAGGGTTTTCCGGACTTCCCGTGTGACCCGAACCTGATCGGCGCCGTCACCGAGGCCATGCGCCAGGGCTTGAATCAGTACCCGCCGATGACCGGCGTGGCACCGCTGCGCGAAGCCATAACCGACAAGCTGCGTGCCTGGCACGGACCCCACGGCGGACGCTCTTACGATGCCGGCAGCGAGATCACCGTGACCGCCGGCGCCACCCAGGCGATTTTCACCGCAATCCTGGCGGTGGTGCGCGCAGGTGATGAAGTGATCGTGCTCGATCCCTGTTACGACTCCTACGTGCCCAACATCGAACTGGCCGGCGGCATCCCGGTGCGCGTGCCGTTGACGCCGGGCAGTTTCCGACCCGATTTCGACAAGATTTCCGCTGCCATCTCACCCCGCACCCGTGCGATTCTGGTCAACAGCCCGCACAACCCCAGTGCGACTGTCTGGAGCGCGCAGGACATGCTGCGTCTGCAGGATCTGCTGGCGCCGACCGATATTTTTCTGATCAGCGACGAGGTCTACGAACACATGGTGTTCGACGGCCAGCAGCACCACAGCGCAGCACGATTCCCGGCGCTGGCGGCACGGGCCTTCATCGTCTCGAGCTTCGGCAAGACTTACCACGTCACCGGCTGGAAGGTCGGGTTCGTCGCGGCGCCTGCAGCCATGACGGCCGAGTTCCGAAAGGTGCACCAGTTCAACGTGTTCACCGTCAACACACCGATGCAGTTCGGGCTGGCCAGCTTCATGGCCGATCCGACGCACTACACTGCCCTGCCGGCGTTCTACCAGCGCAAGCGCGACCTGTTCCGCGACGGCCTGGCCAACACACGGTTCCGGCTGTTGCCCAGCGAAGGCAGCTACTTCCAGTGTGTCGACAAGTCCGGCCTGGCCGTACCCGAGAAGGACCTGGGAGAAGCGGACTTCTGCCTGTGGCTGACCTCGGAGATCGGCGTGGCGGCGATACCGCTGTCGGCGTTCTACGGCGACGGTTTCGACCAGAACGTCGTTCGATTCTGCTTTGCCAAGAAGGACGAAACGCTGCAACTGGCACTCGAGCGGCTGGCGCGCCTCTGACCACTGGCCCGGCCGGTGGTAGCGGCGGCTGCAGCTGCGTCAAACCCTGCGCCGCGACTCGCGGTGTGCAATCCAGATCGTCGATGCGCTGATCACTGCGCCACCGATCAGCGTGGATTGCGTCGGCAGGTCACCGAAAAACAACCAGCCCATGCTGGCGGCCCATACCAGGTCGAGGAACCTGACCGACTGGGTCGACGAAATGTCGGCGATCGCAAAACCCCGGGTCACGCTGTAGTGTCCGGCCACACCCATCAGACCGGCAAAGAGGAAGCCGAACCATTGCCAGCCGTTGGGCGATTGCCAGAACCACCATGCCATCGGAAAGCTGAACAAGGTGACGCTCAGCGCCTGCCAGAACACGATCACCTCGACCCGTTCGTAACGTGTCAGCGCCTTGGTCAACAGAAACGACGCGGCAAACACCGGGCTCGATGCCAGCATCAGCAGGTTGTAGCCGCCGGCGCTTCCCGAGAGCTGCGGCCCGACCACGATCATCACTCCGCCAAACCCGATCAAGGACGCCAGCCAGCGCTCCCATCGCATCGTCTCGCGAAAGAACAGGTAGGCGCCCAGCATGATGAAGATCGGTCCGGTGAACCCGATGGCGGTGGTGTCGGCCAGCGGAATATGGGGCAAGGCCGTGAACCACAGGACCAGGCCGAACGCGTGAATCGCGCCGCGGGCGAACTGCCCGCCCACCCGGCTCGGCCAATAGGCGGCCAAGCCAGCGCGGGTCACCAGCGGCAGCATGACGATCACGGCCGCCAAGTAGCGCAGAAATTGCACTTGCATCGGGTGCAACTGAAGGCTCAGCGTGCGCAGCAAGGTGTTGAGCATGACGAACAGAAAGCCTGACAGGCCGACCCACATCAGGCCTCGCACGGTCGGTGGCAATCGCTCGACACGGCGCATGACCAGCACGGCGCCGCGCAGTCGGTGATTCTGGTACCGGGTCTGATGGCGGCTCACGAAATTGCCTCCGCGCGACGCGCTGCACTGCTGTTGGCCCTGGGGGCGAATCGGCCGCTCACGGAATGCATGTCAACTGTTGATCTGCGACCATGCCTTGTCCAGACGCTTGACGCTGACCGGCTGCGGCGTACGCAGCTCCTGCGCAAACAGACTCACACGCAGCTCCTCCAGCAACCAGCGGAACTCCTGCAGGCGCGGATCGGTGACGCCCTTGCGTTCGGCCACCTCGCGCCAGAAGCGGGCTTCCTGCGGCCGGATCTCGGCCAACCGCGCCATGTCGCGCGCCGGATCGGTCCGCACCTTGTCCAGCCGCATCACGATCGCCTTGAGGTAGCGCACCACATGCTGCAGCTGCGGCCAGGGCGTCTGGGCCAGGAAATCACGCGGCACCAGGCGCTGCAGTTGCTGCTGCGCATCGGCTGCGGCGTCCGGCGCATTGCGGCTGTCCTTGATCTTGCGCACCGCCACTGCATATTCAAGCAGGATGGTGGAGGCCAGACGCGCCACCTCGTTGGCGATCAGCGTGAGCCGCGCACGCCCCTCGTCGACCCGTCGTTTGAACGCCGGGGCATCGGCCGGCAGCGGCTCGAGCAGGAAGGCGCGGTCCAGCGCGAGTTCGAGGATCTGGACACGCAGCTGCTCCAGCGTGCCCAGCGGCATGAATGCCGTAGCCATCTTCTGCAGATCAGGGATGTTCTTCTCCAGGTACTTCAGCGCATCGCGCAGCTGCAGCGCAAACAGGCGGCGCAGACCCACGCGGTGCCGCGCGGCTGCCACTTCGGGCTCGTCGAATACCTCGATCATGACCGCATCACCGGCGTCGATCAGCGCCGGGAATCCGATCAGAACCTGGCCTTTGCGACGGATTTCCAGCAGCTCGGGCAACTCTCCGAAGGTCCAAGCCACATGGCGCTCCTGGGCAGCCGGTGCCGGCACGGCTGCTCTGGTTGCCACGCCCGGACGTCCGGCTGCAGATGCGCCATCGATTGTCCTGGTACCCGGCGCAGCGCGGACCGGTGCCGGCGCATCAACCGATACAGCAGCCGTGCTGGCAAGTTTGAGCGCTGCCAGCGCCTGGAATGCGCCACGGGCCTGGCTGCCCAGTTCGGCCTTGAGCGCCGCCAGGTTGCGGCCCACGCCCATCTGCCGGCCGTTGTCGTCGGTCACGCGGAAGTTCATGAAGTGGTGAGGACTGAGCGTGTCGAGCTTGATGTCGCCACGCCTGATATCCAGCGAGGTCTTCTCGCGCACCAGCTTGAGCAGGGCATCGACCAGGCTGCCGCCGCCAAATACCTCCGGCGCGCTGAACTGCTCGGCAATCCGGGCCGCGCTTTCGGGCAGTGGCACGAATCGCGAACGTGGCTTCTGGTGCAGGCTCTTGAGCAAGGCCAGGATCTTCTCCTTGAGCATGCCCGGCACCAGCCACTCGCAGCGCTCCTCGTTGACCTGGTTGAGCACGAACAAGGGCACGGTGACGGTCAGGCCATCACGCGGATCACCGGGTTCGTGCAGGTACTCGACCTGGCAGTCGACGCCACCCAGGCGCAGGCTGCGCGGAAAGGCCTGGGTCGTGATGCCCGCCGCCTCGTGGCGCATCAGTTCGTCACGGCTGAGCACCAGCAGGCCGGGCGTTTCGCGCACCGCCCTGCGGTACCACTGCTCGCAGCCATGGCCGCTGCAGATGTCGGCCGGCAACTGCTGGTCGTAGAACGCATAGATCAGCTCGTCGTCGACCAGCACGTCCTGGCGCCGCGACTTGTGCTCGAGCTCCAACACCTGGGCCACCAGCTTGCGATTGGCAGCCAGGAACGGCAGCGTCGTATCCCAGTCGCCGGCGACCAGCGCCTGGCGGATGAAGATCTCGCGCGCACCCTGCGGGTCGACCCGGCCAAAATCGACCCGGCGCCCGCTGTAGACCACGATGCCGTACAAGGTGGCACGTTCGAGCGCCGTCACCTGGGCCGATTTCTTCTCCCAGTGCGGGTCGAGCAGCTGCTTCTTGAGCAGGTGGCCGGCGACCTGCTCGATCCATTGCGGCTCGATGCCGGCGATGCCGCGGCCAAACAGCCGTGTCGTCTCCACCAGCTCGGCTGCCAGGATCCAGCGGCCCGGCTTCTTGCTCAGGTGCGCGCCCGGATGGCGATAGAACTTGATGCCGCGCGCACCCAGGTAGGCTTCATCGTCGTCGAGCTTGCACCCCACATTGCCCAGAAGACCGGACAACATTGACAGGTGCAGCTGCTCATACGTCGCCGGTGCCGTGTTGAGCCGCCACTTGTGCTCGGCCACGACGGTGTGCAGCTGGGAATGGATGTCCTTCCACTCGCGGACCCGGCGAATGTTGACGAAGTTCTGCCGCAGCAGCTGTTCGTACTGGCGGTTCGACAGCCGATGCTCGGCACTGCCTTTCTCGCCGCGGGCATGGGTGATCCATTTCCACAGCCTGAGGTAGCCGGTGAACTCGCTGCGTTCATCGTCGAACTTCACATGTGCGGCATCGGCTGCGCCCTGGGCGTCCATCGGCCGGTCGCGCACATCCTGCACGCTGAGCGCGCTGGCGATCACGAGCACCTCGTCGAGCGACTGGCGCTCACGCGCCTCCAGAATCATGCGCCCGACCCGCGGATCGAGCGGCAGCCGCGCCAGTTCCTTGCCGATGGACGTCAGCTCGTTCGCGTCGTCCACGGCGCCGAGTTCGGCCAGCAGCTGATATCCATCGGCGATGGCGCGTGACTGGGGGCGCTCGATGAACGGGAAGTCCTCGACCGCGCCCAGGTGCAGCGACTTCATGCGCAGGATCACGCCGGCCAGCGAACTGCGCAGGATCTCCGGATCGGTGAAGCGCGGACGCTGCTCGAAATCGTCCTGCGCATATAGCCGTATGCAGATGCCGTTGGCCACCCGGCCGCAGCGTCCGGCGCGCTGGTTGGCCGAAGACTGGCTGATCGGCTCCACCAGCAGTTGCTCGACCTTGCTGCGAAAGCTGTAGCGCTTGACCCTGGCGGTTCCCACGTCGACGACAAAACGGATGCCCGGCACTGTCAGCGAGGTTTCGGCCACATTGGTGGCCAGCACGATGCGCCGACCGCCACCGGTGTCGAACACCCGGTCCTGCTCGGCCTGGGACAGGCGCGCAAACAACGGGATCACCTCGGCATGGCGCAGGTGGACCTGGTGGCTGAGATGGCGGCGCAACGCGTCGGCTGCCTCGCGGATCTCGCGCTCGCCGGGCAGGAACACCAGGATGTCGCCGGCGTCGCGCGCGGCCGCCGGGCCAAGCCACAACTCGTCGACCGCGTCGCAGATCGCATCGTTCAGGTCGTGCTCGCGCGACTCCTCGAATGGCCGGTAACGCTGCTCGACCGGAAAGGTGCGGCCCGAGACCATGATCACCGGCGCCGGCCCGTGGCGCGACGCGAAATGGTCGGCAAAGCGCTGCGCATCGATGGTGGCCGACGTGACGATGATCTTCAGATCGGGCCGGCGCGGCAGGATCTGGCGCAGGTAACCGAGCAGGAAATCGATGTTCAGGCTGCGCTCATGGGCCTCGTCGATGATCAGCGTGTCATAGGCCAAGAGCTGCGGGTCGGTCTGGGTCTCGGCCAGCAGGATGCCGTCGGTCATCAGCTTGACCGAGGCATCGCGCGACAGGCGGTCCTGGAAGCGCACCTTGAAGCCGACCACCTCGCCCAGCGGCGTCTTGAGTTCTTCGGCGATGCGTTTGGCCACCGAACTGGCAGCGATCCGGCGCGGCTGGGTATGGCCGATCAGTTTGCCCTGTCCGGGCGCGTGCGCAGGTTTGCCCCAGCCCTCGAGCGCCAGTGCGCGTTTGCCGCGGCCCAGCGCCAATGCCATCTTGGGCAGCTGGGTGGTCTTGCCCGAGCCGGTTTCGCCACAGACGATGATGACCTGGTGCTGCGCCATCGCGCGCATGATCTCGTCACGCATTGCCGATACCGGCAGGGATTCTGGAAATTCGAGCACCGGTTCTGACATCGGGCGATTATCCCGGTTGGCGCGCACCTTACCTGCAGGTGACTGCTACACTTTTGCCATCCCTCCCCCGCGCTGACCCGCACCGCCCGCACTGCCGATGTCCACCGTATTCAATTTCACCTTCGTGCCGTGGTTCCGTTCGGTTGCGCCGTACATCCACAAGTTCCGCAACCAGACCTTCGTGGTGGCCATCGCCGGCGAGGCGATCGCGGCAGGCAAATTGCAAAACCTGGCGCAGGATCTGGCGCTGATCCAGAGCATGGGCGTCAAGATCGTGCTGGTGCACGGGTTCCGTCCGCAGGTCAACGAACAACTCAAGGCCAAGGGCCATGAGCCGCATTATTCGCACGGGATCCGCATCACCGACGAGGTCGCGCTGGACTGCGCGCAAGAGGCTGCCGGCCAGTTGCGTTACGAGATCGAGGCCGCATTCAGCCAAGGCCTGCCCAACACCCCGATGGCCGATTCGACGGTACGGGTGATTTCGGGCAACTTCATCACCGCCAGGCCGTTCGGCATCGTCGACGGCGTGGACTTCAAGAGCTCAGGCCTGGTACGCAAGGTCGACAGCGTCGCCATCCAGCGCGTGCTGGATATGGGCGCGATCGTGCTGGTGTCGCCGTTCGGTTTTTCTCCCACCGGTGAGGCGTTCAACCTGAACATGGAAGAAGTCGCCACGTCGATCGCCATCGCAATGCAAAGCGACAAGCTGATCTTCCTGACCGAGGTCCCCGGCATCCTGGTTCGGCCCAACGAGCCGATGAGCGAGGACAACCCGATCGACACCGAGTTGCCGCTGGCACAGGCCGAAAAGCTGCTGGCTGCCATGCCACCGGCATCCGGGCCGCTGGATCCGCCGTTCTACCTGCAACATTGCGTCAAGGCCTGCAAAAGCGGTGTCGAACGCAGCCACATCATCCCGTTCGTCACCGACGGGGCATTGCTGCTCGAGGTCTATGTGCACGACGGCATCGGCACCATGGTGGTCGACGAAAAACTCGAAAACCTGCGCGAGGCCACGGCCGATGATGTCGGTGGCATCCTGCAGCTGATCGAACCGTTCGAGAAAGACGGAACGCTGGTCAAACGCGGACGCACCGAGATCGAGCGCGACATCGGCAACTACACCATTCTGGAACACGACGGCGTCATCTTCGCCTGCGCGGCGCTGTACCCCTACCCGGAAGCCAAGACGGCAGAAATGGCGGCGCTGACCGTCTCACCCGATTCGCAGGGTTCGGGCGATGGCGAACGCGTGCTCAAGCGGGTCGAGCAACGGGCCAAGGCCATGGGCATCGAGAGCATCTTCGTGCTCACCACGCGCACCAAGCACTGGTTTCTCAAGCGCGGCTTCACGCAGGCAGATCCGGACCAATTGCCGGAAGCGCGGCGCCGCCTGTATAACTGGGACCGCAAGAGCCTGGTTCTGGTCAAGAAACTGAACTGATCCCCTGCAAGCACACTATCCCAAAGGAACCTGACGATGGCCTCTCTGAACTTCATCGGTGGTGAAAAAGGCGGTGTCGGCAAGTCCGTGGTGTCACGCCTTCTGGCCCAGTATTTCATTGATCGTGGACGTCCGTTCACCGGTTTTGACACCGATCGCTCGCATACCTCGTTCACCCGCTTCTACGCCGACTATGCCTCGCCGGTCATCGTCGACCGGTACGAAGGGCTGGACCAGATTGCCAGCTGCTTTGAAGAAGTGCCAGCGGTCGGCCAGCAAGCCAGTGTCATCGTCGACCTCGCGGCCCAGACCGCAGCACCTCTGGCGCGCTGGATCAAGGACTCCGACCTGTTGCCGCTGCTCGGTGAAATGGGTGTCACGGTCAATTTCTGGCATGTCTCGGATGCCGGCAAGGATTCGATCGATCTGCTCGACCGGCTGATCAACACCTTTGGCCCGGGGCCGAACTACATCATCGTCAAGAACCTGGGCCGGGGTTCCGACTTCACCGAACTCGAACAATCGGCGGCCATGAAAAAGGCAATCGCACTGGGCGCCACGGTGGTGACACTGTCGCCACTGCACGAGAGCAGCATGCGCAAGATCGACAAGCAGAACGCCAGCTTCTGGGCGGCGATCAACAACCGCGCACCAGACGAGGACAGCCTGGGCATGCTGGAGCGCCAGCGCGTCAAGACCTGGCTGCGCAACAGCTACGAAATGCTTGACGGATTGCCGCTCTGAGCATGGCCATCGGGCGCCGGCAAGTGCCGCACCCGCGCGGGATCGGACGGGCCGACAACAACAGACGGAAGGCCATCGCCATGATCATATGGGGCGGATTCTGGGGCGGCGTGCTGGGCATGCTGCTCGCAGACGGTTGGGAGTTCCAGGTCTTCGTCGGGGTGTTGTTGGGCGCCTTGGCGGGCGCCAGTCTGCGCGCCGTGATACGCAAGGAGATCGCAAGCCAGATCGACAAGCAGCCAGCCGTTGCGGATGCCCGGCAGGCAGGGTTAGATGCCACAGCTGCAGCGTTGCCTGCAAGCGCCGCTGCACGCATGGCGGATACAGTGGTTGGCGCAACACCTGTTGCCCAGTCTGCGATGGCCAGTGCCACGGCGGCGGTTGAACCGGTCGGCACAGCCGGGGTGTCGGACCTCGAACAGCCACCCGAACCGCAGACGCCGACCCGCTACGTATTGCGGCCCGCGCAGGGCAAGGTGGCACAACACAGCATCGATCTCACCGCACTGGCCGACGCTGCCAAGCGCTGGCTGTTTGGTGGCAATACCATCGTGCGCCTGGGCATGCTGGTACTGTTCGTCGGCCTGGCGTTCCTGGCCAAATACGCTGCAGACAACAGCATGTTGCCGCCCGAACTGCGCCTGGCCGGCATTGGCACGGCCGGCATCGCCCTGTTCGTGTTCGGCATTCGCCTGCGTTCACGCCATCCGGACAAGATGGCGTATGCGCTGTCGCTGCAAGGCGGTGGTGTGGCCGTGCTGTATCTGACGGTGTTTGCGGCGTTCCGGCTGTACCAGTTCCTGCCGCCGGGCGCCGCTTTTGCAGCCCTGGCAGTGATTTGCGCGTTTTCGACCGCAATCGCGCTGATGCAGAACGCGATGGCCATGGCCTTCATCGGTTTCGCCGGCGCATTTGCCGCGCCGCTGCTGGTCTCGACCGGCCAGGGCAACCACGTCGGTCTGTTCTCCTATTACCTGCTGCTGGGTGTCGCCATCGCGGCGATCGCCTGGTTGCGTGCCTGGCGTGCGCTGAACCTGCTCGGCTTCTTCGCGACCTTCGGCGTCGCCACTTTCTGGGGCGTGCTGCAGTACCGGTCAGAGCAATATGCCAGTACCGAGCCGTTCCTGATCGCGTTTTTCCTGGTTTACCTGGTGGCCGGCCTTCTCTACGCCACGCGCCATTCGCTGGCACCCAAGCAGGCGGTGGATGCGACGCTGATATTCGGCGTGCCGCTGGTGGCGTTCGGTCTGCAGGCCGGCCTGGTGCGCGACATCGAATATGCGACCGGTTTCTCGTCGCTGCTGATGGGCGCGTTCTACCTGGCGCTGGGTTACTGGGCGCTGCGGCGTGCACGCAGCGATAACGGCGTCGGCCGATGGATGGCCGAATGTTTCGTGGCGCTGGGCCTGGGTTTTGCGACGCTGGCCGTGCCGCTGGCGCTGGACCCGCGCTGGACTTCGGCGGTCTGGGCGGCCGAAGGCGCAGCGGTCTACTGGATCGGCCGTCGACAGGAGCGCTGGCTGGCCCGGGCCATCGGACTGGCGCTGCAGGCGCTGGCCGGCTTGTCGTATCTGAGCACGCTCGACCAGGTGAAACCCGCCAACTGGCCATTGGTCCACCCGGCTTTTGTGGGTGCTGCGCTGCTGTCCGCATCAGCGCTGGCGCTGGCGCACTGGACACGCGAGGTCGAGCGAGGCGGCAAGTCCAGACTGGCGCAGTGGTTTGCCAGCATCGAGGCGGCCTTGTCGCCGACGCTGTTCTGGGTCGGTTTCCTGTGGGCCCAGTTCGCGCTGGGCCAGGAGATTGGTCGCTATCGGCTGAACCTGCCAGGGGCGCTGGAGCCGGTGCTGGAGCCTGGAATGCATGGCAAGCTGCAGATGCTGGCGTGGCTGCTGGGCGCATTCCTGGCCCATCGACTCGCACTGCAATCGCGAGACCGGCCCTGGCCCATCGCCGCGACACCGGCATGGTTCAGCCTACCGATCATGCTGGTCACGGCCATCGGCAGCTTCGCGCTGGACCGACACGGTTTCGGCCAGGGTGGGTGGTGGATATGGCCGCTGGCACTGCTTCTGCATCTGCGGGTATTGCAGCAACTCGACGCCACGGCGCCGCAGCGGCTGTGGTCGTGGATCCACAGCGGCGGCGTCTGGCTGCTGGTGCTGCTGGCTGGCAATGCGCTGCTGTGGGCGGTGCAACGCGGCGAGTTGTTCCGTACCTCGTGGGCATCGGTCATCCTGCTGGTCTCGGGCACCGGCGTATTGCTGCTGCTGGCGCGCCGCAACGGCTTTGATCCGCAAAGCCGGCTGCGCCAGCGCTGGCCGCTGGACCGGTTCGCAGATGCCTACCTGTGGCGGGCCGCCGCACCATTGGCCGTGCTGGTGGCGCTGGGCTCGCTGGTGGTGGCATGGCACTCCAATGGCAATGCCCAGCCACTGCCCTATGTACCCTTGCTCAACCCCACCGACCTGGCGGTGGCACTGGGCCTGGCCAGTTGCGCCATCTGGTGGATGCGTGTGCGCGCAGCAGAATTTGTGCCATCCCGGCTGGCCGACAAGCCGCATGTGCCGGTGGTGCTGACCGGCCTTGCGTTCGTGGCCATCAACACCGTCTGGTTGCGGGTGGCCCACCAGTACTTCGATGTGCGCTGGGACGCCGAGGCCTTGTTCGACTCCTTCCTGGTGCAGGCCGGCTACTCCATTCTGTGGACCTCGCTGGCGCTCGCGCTGATGGTGGCCGCGCACCGGCGCCAGATGCGTGCGATGTGGATGGGCGGCGCGGTGCTGCTGGGCGCAACCGTGCTCAAGCTGTTGCTGATCGACCTGTCGAACCGCGGCGGCTCCGAACGCATCATCGTGTTCATCGCCGTCGGTGCACTGATGCTGGTGGTCGGTTATTTCGCACCACTTCCCCCGCGTCCCACGTCTGTGGATGCCGAACCACTGGAAGGGCATGCATGAAACTCCTCCATGTGCTGGCAGTCGCTGCCATGCTGATGGGTGCTGACCTGGCGCCGGCGAAGGATCCGGCCGCGCCGCAACCCAGCGAATTTGCCTGGCGCGCCACCCTGGGCACACCGGCCGGCGTGTCGGCTGCCCGGATCCTGCTGCCAGCCCAGGCCATGCTGCAGCTGCGCAGCGCCACGGCGCAGGATATCCGCGTCTTCAATGCCAACGGCGAGGCGGTAGCGACGACCCTCGTTGCGCCGCCAGCCAGCGTCGCCGAGGCGCGGCACACGGCCGCATTTGCGGCACTACCGCTGTTCGCGTCGACCGGCTCGCAACAGCCCGACAAGACCTCGGTGCGGGTGCAAATGGACGCGGCGGCAAGCCAGGGCTCGGTATGGGTGCAAATGACAACAAACACTGCGCCGGCCGATGCCGCGCGCAAACCAGCTGACGGCACCCGCGCACTGCCCGCCGTGTTGTTCGACACCCGCAACGAGAAACGCAGCGTGACGGCCTTGCAGATCGAAGCCGCATTGCCGGCCAACATCCTGGTCAACATGGCCCTGGCGCGCAGTTCCGACCTGGTTCACTGGAGCGCCGTTGCGGTCAAGGGCCCGCTGTTTCGCTTCGAGGGCACGGATGCGCCCGGCAACAAGACGCTGCAATTGCAGCAGCCCTTGCAGTTGGAGAACCAGTATCTGCGGCTGGAGTGGGAAGACACGGCCGGGGTAAATGTTGCATCGGCCATCGGCCGGGTTGCCCAGGCGCATCAGGCGGCGCCTCCCGTCAGCGCGCCCCTGTCGGGCATGGTGGCCGAAGGCAAGCACAGCCTGATCTGGCCGATCGATTTTGCGATGCCGCTGGCGGCATTGCATTTGCAGACCACGCGGGCCAACACGCTGGTACCGGTGCGTATCCTCGGACGCAACGACACGTCCCAGGCCTGGCGTCCGATGGCACAAGGCGTGGTCTACCGCATCGGCCCAGCCGGTCAGGAAAAAACCAATGGCGCGATACCGATGAACGGCACCACTGCACGATGGTTGCGCGTGGAGGCCACGCACGGCATGAACTTGCCGGGTACGGATCTGGCGGCAAGTGCCGAGTTCCGACCGGTTCAACTGGTGTTTCTTGCCTCCGGTCCGGCTCCGTTCGAACTGGCCGTGGGCCGCCCGGACACCGCGGCAGGCATGGTGGACGCGTCGATGTTGCGCGCAGTCGTTCCCGGCCCGTTGGACGCATTGCCAGCAGCCACACTGGAGCCGGCACGGGTTCAGGATATTGCACGCCAGAACCAAGGCCTGATGCAATTCATGCCGGGCAGCGGCGACCAGCGCAAGCTGATCCTGTGGCTGGTACTCGCTGGCGGCGTACTGGTGCTGGGCGCCGTTGCCTATTCCATGATGCGCCAGTTGCCAAGCCGGCCCGACGCTGCGCGCGCAGGGGACTGAGCGCCCGTGGCACAGACAACCATCAATGCCAGTTGGCGGCGATGGTCGGGTTCAGCGCATCTGCATATGCCGCAGGCAGATGCGTCTGCGCCATCGCCGGCGGCGCAAAACCTGCCATGGCATCTACCAGGTTCTGCACCTGGCTCTCGAGCAGCGTCTGCCCGCCAGCCGTCCTGAACTGCTCGATGCGGTACTGGCTGCCGCTGTACCAGCCGCTGATGCTCAGCCGATCGGCGCTGCCGATGACGCTGACCTCCAGGCTGCTGCCAAGTCTGCGGAACCACAACTGCTCGGCGCTGATATCGCCATCGAACAAGGCCACGTCGACGACGCCGGGCGTCCAATCGTATTCGTAGACACTGTCGCTGCCGTAGCCGCGCCCCAGCACATAGGTGTCGCCGCCAGCGCCGCCCACCAACAGGTCCGAGCCCGCGCCGCCATCGAGCCGATTGGCCGCAGCATTGCCGCGCAAGGTGTTCTGCATGGCATTGCCGCCGCCGTCGATCGCTCCGGCACCGGCGAGCTCCAGATCCTCGACATGCGCGGACAACACATGCGTGACGCTGGCGCGCACGATGTCGTGCCCGCCGTCGGCGCGCTCGATCACCTGATCGCGCAGGTTTTCGACCAGGTACAGGTCGTTGCCGATACCACCCTCCATAACGTCGACCCCACTGCCACCATCGAGCAGATCGGCGCCTACCAATCCGAAGCGCAATGCCCCGTTGGAGCTCAGGCCGCCCCAGCTCGAGCCGGAATTGACGCCGTCGAACGCCGCGGCGCCCGAGCCGAAGTCGAGCACCACACCGGCCGACGAGGCGCCCAGCCGGCGGCCGTTGACCTCGATCCGGTCCAGATA
>JAGPBF010000057.1 GCA_018063505.1 Rhodoferax sp. | reverse complement strand
AGGCGCTGGCGGTGGAGATGACGGCCAACCACCTGTTGCCCGATCGCGCCGGCAAGATCCACGCACCGGATGCACCGGGCCTGGGTATCACGCTCGACGCGGCTGCGGTGCGGCGCTACCAGCTCGACGTCGAACTGCGCGTGGCAGGGCGCATGCTGTACCGGTCGCCGCCGTTCGCCGGCTGAGTGACGATGGCACTGCGCTTGAAGGCACCACGATCGCCAAGGGCCGCTGGCGCCGATGATCTGCCGTGACAGCTGACGCCCATATCGCACGCGTGCGCAGTTTCGCGCCGATCGCGCGGCCCGATGCCCGCGTGCTGGTGCTGGGCAGCATGCCCGGTGTTGCGTCGCTGCGGGCGCAGCAATACTACGGGCATCCACGCAACGGGTTCTGGCCCATCGTGGCAGACCTGTTCGGGTTCGACGCGCAATGGCCGTATACGCAGCGGGTGCTGGCGCTGCAGACACAGGGTGTGGCCCTGTGGGATGTGCTGGCCAGTTGCGAACGTCCGGGCAGCCTGGACTCGGCCATCGCGCCGGCCAGCGTGGTGCCCAATGAGTTTGCAGAGTTCTTTCGGCAACACCCAGCGATCACGCGGGTCTGCTTCAATGGAGCGGCAGCCGCCACGCTGTTCCAGCGCCATGTCGCGCCGCACGTGGCGCTGGCGCCGCAGGTGCAACTGTTCCGTCTGCCGTCGACCAGTCCGGCGCATGCCGGCATGCGCCTGGCCGACAAGCTGCGGGCCTGGCAGGTTCTTGTTGCCGACACGGGGACGCCCAAGCGTTCCGCGTGACGGCAACGCTCAGGCCGTCCCCGCCTTGACCTTCAGCCGCCATGCATGCAGCAGCGGCTCGGTATAACCGCTGGGCTGCTGCATGCCCTTGAACACCAGATCGGTCGCGGCCTGGAACGCAGCGCCTTGCGGGTTGCCTGCCATCGGTGTGTACAGGCGGTCGTCGGCGTTCTGCTTGTCGACCACCCTGGCCATGCGCTTGAAGGTGGCGCGCACCTGGGCCTTGGTGACCACGCCATGCAGCAGCCAGTTGGCCATGTGCTGGCTGGAGATGCGCAGCGTGGCGCGGTCTTCCATCAGGCCGATGTTGTGGATGTCGGGCACCTTGGAGCAGCCGATGCCCTGGTCGATCCAGCGCACCACGTAGCCCAGGATGCCTTGCGCGTTGTTGTCCAGCTCCTGCTGCTTCTCGGCATCGCTCCACTTGGGTGTGCGCACGACCGGGATCGTCAGCAGGTCGTCCAGCAGCGCATCGCGTTGTTGCGCCGCATCTCCCGCTGCCGCGTCCTTTTCGATCTGCTTTTGCACGTCCGACACCAGCACCTGGTGGTAATGCAGCGCATGCAGTGTCGCGCCGGTCGGGCTGGGCACCCAGGCGGTGTTGGCGCCGGCTTTGGGGTGCGCGATCTTCTGCCTGAGCATGTCGGCCATCAGGTCCGGCATGGCCCACATGCCCTTGCCGATCTGTGCCTTGCCGCGCAAGCCGCAGGCCAGGCCGACCAGCACGTTGTTGCGCTCGTAGGCCTGGATCCAGGCGCTGGTCTTCATGTCGCCCTTGCGCAGTACCGGGCCGGCCCACATGCAGCTGTGCATCTCGTCGCCGGTGCGGTCCAGGAACCCGGTGTTGATGAAGGCCACGCGGCTGGCCGCGGCGGCGATGCAGGCCTTGAGGTTGACGCTGGTGCGGCGCTCCTCGTCCATGATGCCGAGCTTGACCGTGCTGTCTGCCAGGCCCAGCAGCTTCTCGACGCGGCCGAACAGTTCGCCGGCGAACGCCACCTCGGCCGGTCCGTGCATCTTGGGCTTGACGATGTAGACTGAACCGCGGCGTGAGTTGCAGATGGGCTTGCCGTCGGGTCCGACGCCATGGCCCTGCAGGTCGTGCAGCGCAATCGTGGTGGTGACCACCGCGTCCAGAATGCCTTCGGGAATCTGCTGCTGCGCGCCGTCCGCGGCGTCATAAAGGATGGCCGGGTTGGCCATCAGATGGCCGACGTTGCGCACGAACATCAGTGAACGTCCGTGCAGCGTCACCGCGCCCGTGCCCGACGGCGCGGTATAGACCCGGTCCGGATTGAGTCCGCGGGTGAAGGTCTTGCCGCCCTTGCTGACGTTCTCGGTCAGGTCGCCCTTGAGAATGCCCAGCCAGTTGCGATATCCCAGCACCTTGTCCTGCGCATCGACGGCGGCAACCGAATCTTCCAGGTCCAGGATGGTCGACAACGCGGATTCGAGCACCAGGTCGCTGACGCCGGCAGCGTCGCTCGCGCCGGTCGGCGTGCTGTGGTCGATCTGGATGTCGATATGCAGGCCATTGTGTTGCAGCAGCACCGACGAGGGCCGGGCCGCGTCTCCCTGGTACCCGACGAACTGTTTGGCGTTGCGCAGCGCGGTGGTCTTGCCGTTGGCCAGGCTGACCGACAGCTGGCCGCCGATGACGGTGTAGGCGGTACTGTCGATGTGGGAGCCGGTCTTCAGTGGCGCCGTGCGGTCGAGCACATGGCGCGCGTAGGCGATGACCCTGGCACCGCGGATCGGGTTGTACGGGCCGCTACGGGTGGCTCCTTCACTCTCGTCGATCGCGTCGGTGCCGTACAGGGCGTCGTACAGCGAACCCCAGCGCGCATTGGCCGCGTTGAGTGCATATCGTGCGTTGAGGATCGGCACCACCAGCTGTGGGCCGGCCTGCAGGGCCAGTTCGGCGTCGACGTTTTTCGTGGTCGCACGCACCTGGGCCGGTTCCGGCACCAGGTATCCGATGCGGGTCAGGAAGGCGCGGTAGGATTTCATCGCCCGGATCGGGCCAGGATGGGCCTTGTGCCACAGGTCCAGTTCGGTCTGCAGCCGCTCACGTTCGGCCAGCAAGGCCGCGTTTTTCGGCGCCAGATCGGTGACGATGGCATCGAATCCGCGCCAGAATCGGGCACTGTCCACACCGGTGCCCGGCAACACCTGTTGCTCGATGAAGTCAAACAGCTCGGTGGCGACGTCCAGCCGGTGCATGCGTGTACGTGTGGTCATGGGTTCCTCTCAAAAATGGAATCGAAATAAAAATGGATCAGAAAAAAACATGGACATCGCGCAGCGAACTGCCGCTGTACGTGGGCTGGGTGCCCAGCTCCTCGAATGGCAGTTGGTAACGGTTGACCCATAAGGTCTGGTAGCCGTACCAGGTGGCGGCCAGCGCGTCCCAGGCGTTGCAGCTGACGAAACCGATCTGCCGCGCACGCAGGCCGGTGGCCTGCTCGCCCAGGGCATAGGCCTCGGGCGCGGTCTTGTATTTGCGCACCGGGTCGACGCTGATCACGTGGTCCAGCAGGTCGGCCAGTCCGGCCGACCTGACGGCCAGGTTGAGCATGTCCGGGTCGCCATTGCTCAGGATGCCGGTGACGATGCCGCGTTGTTTGAGGTCTTGCAGCACTTCGCGATTCTCCGGAAATGCGCTCAGGCTGCGGTACTGGTTCATCAGGCGGTCGATGCGGGCATTGAAGCCGGCCATGTCGCTGGTGCCGGAGGGCGCCACCAGCTTCCTCACGGCGTACACCAGAGCGCTGCGCGTCAGCTCCCAGAACGGACGGTAAAACGCGCCATCGTTGCTGGTGGTCACGATTCGGGAATATTCGATCTGCTTGTCGCGCCACAGTACGCTCAACGCATTGCCCTGCCCCGGGAACAGCTGTTCGGCCAGCAGTCCCACGCTGTAGACGTCGAACAATGTGCCATAGGCGTCAAAAAGGATGGCTTGCGGTTTTTCCATGCTTTGACTGTATTCGATACTTTTATGTCAATTAATATGGTTGAAGTCAGAAAATACATGACAAATTCAGATGTAATGCATGTAAGCCCGATGCACGAGATACGCGCAGAGGTAGGTACCCAGCGGCTTATGTTCGCTTGGCCGGCTACCGACCGCGCCACGGTGGATGGCGCTTGCAGAGCGCACAATGTGCAATGGATGGCGATTGCGCAGAATTAGTGCACACATGGCGAGTTCGGGAAACGGAACCCGGGCGCTGTTTCGTGTACAAACAGCAGGGACAGGGACTCGCTTGGAGGCCTGGCAACTGCTATGGTGCATGGCCGGAGTACCGGTAAACTTTTCTTGATGTCCGACCAAAACCCTGCTTCTCTGGATGCCGCCTCGCGCACCCTGGTGCTGCGCCATGTGGGAGCGATGATTGCCCGTGTGCAGGCGTACTTCGCCCAGCACCAGGACGCGCATCTCAAGCGGATGCGGGCGCATTTCTTCGAACTGGTCGACAACCGGCCGAACACGACCCAGGCGCAGAACCTGCGCACCGTCGGCGTCATGCTCGACAAGCAGGCGGCGCTGTTCAACCGCGCCCTGCAGGCGGCGTTGCGCGAGTCGATCGAGGACGAGGTCGAAGCCGTCATGCCCGGTGCCTTGTCGGTATTGCGCCCTGCCGCCGGCAGTGACAACAGCTCTGGCCCCAGCAGCATGGCCTTGCTGGACGTCGACGAAATCGAGCGCCACCTGCTGGTGGACCGGGTCGCGCAGAAGTTCAACAGTCGTTACGAAGCCCAGCTCAAGCCCTTGACTGTCAGCGTGGGTGCGTTGTTGCGACAGGAGGACTTCGCGCTGGTCGACAACCCGTTTCGACCCGCCAGTCTGTTGCGGGCATTTCTGATGGCCTGGCATTCGAGTGCCTTCGATCCGGCTGCGGCGGAAGATTTCGTCTCGGTCATCGAGCCCGATTGCTCGATCGACTGGGCCCCCTTGTATTCCGACCTGGCGGCGATGCTGGTGCGCGCTGGCTACTCTGCCAAGCTGGTGCACCGCATCAAGCGCACGTCCGGTGGTGATTCGGCATCTGCACCGCTGCATCCACAATCCGGTCCGGTTGCCGGGGCCGGCGCCGGGTCGGGGTTTGGTGCATTGGAGCAAGGTGGTGGCGCTGCAGCGTCCGGTGCCGCAGGGCGCGGCGGCGGCGGTGCTGCGGCCGGGCCCGGTGGTGGTGAAGGCGGTGGCGTGCAGGCGGTCGCGCGCGGCATCGCCGATCGCGCCCGCCAGTTTCTGCAAAAACTCGGGTTTGGCGCTCCGGGCGCCGCGGGTGATGGTGGCTCCGGTGATGGTGGTTCCGGTTTTGGCGGCGGTGCAGGGGGTGGCGGCGGCGGCGACGGCGCAGCAGGTCCGGGCGGTGGATCCTTGAAGGCGCCGGCCGACGCCGCCTTGATGGGTTTCCTGGGTGGCTTGCAGGCCGGTGCCGGTTCCTCGCAGTTCCCCGAATGGGCCCGCGGGCAGGATATCGCCGGCCAGAATGTGCTGCGCCAGATGCGCGAACGCGAAGAGGTGCAGCGTGCGCCCGAGCTCGATCGCGGTACGGTCGATGCGCTGGCCGAGGTGTTCGACTATGTGTTTGCCGACAAGGCGATTCCGCTGCAGCTCAAGTATGTGATCGGCCGGCTGCAGATACCGGTACTCAAGGCGGCGATCATCGACCGCGACTTCTTTCTCTCCAGCGCGCATCCTGCCCGCCGGCTGGTCGATAGCCTGGCGGCGGCGGCCGTTGGCTGGACGCCGGAGATGGGCGAATCCGATCCCTTGTACCGCTGTATCGACGCCACGGCCAAGCGGGTACTGACCGAGTTCGATGACGACCTGGCGCTGTTTCGCACCTGCCTGGCCGAGTTCGACGCGTTCCTGCAGACCCATGCGCAACGGGCCGAGGTGCAGATCAAGCCGGCCGCGACGCAGGAGCAGTTCAAGGAAGCCCGCGAAGGCGCGCTGGCCCACGCGGACGGCGTGGTCCACCAATGTATCCACGCCTTGCCGATCGACGAGCCGCTCGAGCCATTCCTGCTGCCGTTTCTGACCCATCAATGGCGCGAGGTGCTGGCCAATGCCTGGTTGCAGGTCGACAGCGTTCCGGCGCCATGGAATGAGGCGGTTCGCGTGATGGACCAGGTGATATGGTCGACCCGGCCCAAGCCGCAGCCCGATGAACGCAGCCGGCTGATGGCCGTGTTGCCCGAGCTGGTGCGCCAGCTCGATGCCAGCCTGGACGCGATCGGCTGGAAGGGCGAGGAACGCGATATCTTCACGCGCCGGCTGATCGCCACCCACATGCGCGCGATTCGCACACCCAAGGCGGGTGCACCGGCGACGGTCGATTCAGGGCCGGGCGAGCTTGAAACCCAGGCTGGCCGTGCCGCTATCAAGGAACTGGATCAGCGCCTGGCGCCACAGGTCCAGGCTGCGCCAGACCAGTTCGACGCGATGGCGCACGGACTCGAGCGCGGCATGTGGTTCGATTTCGAACACGATGCCGACCTGTTGCGTCGTTACCGGCTCAGCTGGATCAGCCCGCAGCGCAGCCGCATGCTGTTCACCAATCGTGACGGCTTCGAGGCTTTTGTGCGTTCGCAGCGCGAGGTGGCCGCATTGTTGCGCGAAGGGCGGCTGACCATCATCGACCAGCAACCCATCGTCAAACGTGCGATCGACCAGATCATGGCCGACGAGCAGGCACAGCCCGAGCGGCTCGAACTGCAGCTGGAATAGCCCGATTGCGCGAACGCCGGTGCGCAGGCAGGTTCAACTACGCCAGGTAGTCGCCGCTGGCTTCGGGTTGGAATTCGATCGTCTGCAACTGCGCCGACGCTGCCACACCGTCCGGGCCGTGCCAGTGGGCGATTTCGCCCACGCGCAGGCCGAGCAGGCCGGTGCCGATCGGCGAAAACACCGAGATATGGCCTTTGGCCGGTTCTGCTTCATCCGGGTAACACAGCGTCAGCGTGCTCTTTGCGCCACTGGTGCAATCGGCGATGACGACCCGGCTTTTCATCGTGACCAGGTCGCCCGGTATTTCCTCGGGGCTGACCAGGTCGGCGTTGTCGATGATGCTGGCCAGCGTGTCACTGTCGCCAGGGGCCAGCGCAACTGGATGGCGCCGGATCATGTTTTGCAGACGGATATGGTCGAGTTCGGTCAAGGTCCGGATCGGAATGGGGGAATCTTGCATGCGTTGCTCCTGGGTTCGGTGGGTGCCAATACACCTGGCATCGGCCGGCTGCGCCGAGGCGGGGCCCGGCGATCAGTGGTGCGTGAGAGGCGGAAAAAAGGGACTAGGCTGATCGCCGGGCGGATGGTGGTGCGGCGGTGCGCTGCGCCTCACAGTCCGATCGCGGGCGTCGCCCAATTGACGCGACGACAGCGCGAACCACGCCCGGGCCGTTGAAGGCCAGGCGAGCAGCGAGGGCATCGGTTGCGCATGTCATGCAGGCATCATAGCCCAGCGGCTCGGAGCGCACCGCGCCACGCGATCGGATGCTGGCGTGCAGGCCACAATCGCTCAGCCCTGCCGCCGGGCGCACGCCTGCAGGTGGGCCACCAGCAATGCCGACGCAGGCGAGAGCATCTTCTCGTCCCGGAAATAGAGTGCGAAGCGCCGCTCGACCCAATCTTCCTGCAGCTCCACCAGCTTGAGCAGGTGCGGGTCCGCATGCGGCGCGACCACCTCGCGCGGGATCACGCTGATCGCCAGGTTGGCGCCAACCACGCGCTGCACCGCGTCCAGGCTGGTGACGACGACACGCAGGCGCATGGTCTTGCCGAGCTTTGCCGCCGCGCGTTGGAGCATCAGCGGCACCGCGCTGTTGGCCGGCAGGCCGACGAAGTCGTGGTCCAGCGTCTGTTCGAAAGTCACACTGGCGCAGCCTGCCAGCGGATGGTCCGGGTGCACCAGCAAGGCAAGGTGGTCGCTGCGGTAGGGGCGCGAGGCCAGACCGGGGCAATCGATCGCGTCCCAGCAGATACCCAGCGCCGCCACCCCGTCGCGCACGCCACGCACCACGTCCCGGCTCTGGCGTTCCTCGATATGGATCTGGATTGCCGCATGTTCTGGCTGGCGCAGAAAGGAGGCCACGTCGTCGGCCAGTGATTCGGCCAGTGCCGATGCGCTGGCCAGCACCCTTACCTGGCCCTTGACACCGGCGGCATACGAACCCAGGTCGTGTGCCAGCCGTTCGGCATTGCCCAGCAAGGTGTGCGCATGTTCAAGCAGTGTCTCGCCGGCCGGGGTGGGTTCCACACCGCGGCGCCTGCGTACCAGCAGGCGCACGCCCAGGTGGTCTTCGAGCTGGGCGAGCCGCTTGCTGATGGCCGAACCGGCCAGGTTCACCCGTTCGCCGGCACGTGCGATGTTGCGGGTTTCGCAGACGGTCACGAAAAGCCGCAGGCTGGTCATGTCGAGGTCGCGCATGGTGGTTCAGGCGGTTTGCACGCCGGTCGAGGAGTTCCGATTCGGAATCATAAGCCTTCCAGATCGCGTTAACTGATGCCGTCCGGCATGCCTAGAATAGGGCGCGTCGTCCAAAAGGTCCCATTCATGAGCCAGGTTTTCCCCAAGCAGGTGCATTTGCGCGAGGTCGGCCTGCGTGATGGCCTGCAAAGCATTGCCACCATCCTGCCCACAGCGCAAAAGCTCGATTGGCTGCGTGCCGCCCATGCGGCCGGCCAACGCGAGATTGAAGTAGGTTCCTTCGTGCCGGCCCGGCTGATGCCGCAGCTGGCCGATACGGCCGAGGTCGTCGCCTTTGCCCGTACGCTGCCGGGCATGGTGACCTCGGTGCTGGTGCCCAATCTCAAGGGTGCGCAGCTGGCCATCGCTGCGCAGGCAGACTCCATGCTGGTGCCGGTGTCGGTCAGCCATGCCCACAGTCTGGCCAATCTGCGCAAGACGCCCGATGACGTGGTCGCGGAAATCGGGCGGATCCGTGCCGAGCGCGACGCGGCGGGTTCCCGAACCCGGATCGAGGTCGGCCTGAGCACCGCGTTCGGTTGCACCTTGCAGGGGGCGGTCGCACCAGCAGAAGTGCTGCGCCTGTTGCAGGCCGTGCTCGACGCCGGCGCCGAACAGGTCGGACTGGCCGACACCGTGGGTTATGCAGACCCGCGCATGGTGCGCGAACTGTTCGAGGCCGGGCGCCACATTGCCGGCGACCGGCTGGGCTGCGGCCATTTCCATGACACCCGCGGGCTGGGTCTGGCCAATGTCTATGCGGCGCTGGAGACCGGCGTCACCCGTTTCGACGCCTGTCTGGGCGGCATCGGGGGCTGTCCGCATGCACCCGGGGCCAGCGGCAACGTGGCGATGGAAGACGTGGTCTATCTGATGCGCAGCATGCAGATCGACACCGGCATCGACTTCGATGCGCTGCTGGCGCTGCGCCGGCAGCTGGCAGTGTGGCTGCAAGGCGAGCCCTTGCACGGCAGCATCTGGAAGGCCGGCCTGCCCCGGAGCCTGCTGGCGCCGGTGGCCGAGGCAGCCGCGGCATGACGGTGGCGGACCCCGGCTCGAAGGCTGCGGTCCAGCCGCCATCGCACCAGCCGCTGGCTGGCCTGCGGGTGGTCGAGTTCAGCCATATGGTGATGGGTCCGACCTGCGGCATGGTGCTGGCCGACATGGGTGCCGAGGTGATCAAGGTCGAGCCGATCGATGGTGACCGCACGCGCCACCTGCTGGGCGCCGGCGCGGGTTTCTTTCCGATGTTCAACCGCAACAAGAAGAGCATCGCGATCGACCTGCACACGCCCGAAGGCGCGGCGGCCGCGCGCAGACTGGCCCTGAGCGCCGACGTGGTGGCCGAGAACTTCAAGCCCGGCACCATGCGCAAGTATGGTCTGGACTACGCCAGTCTGTCGGCGCAGAACCCGCGCATCATCTATGTCAGCCTGAAGGGGTTCCTGCCCGGACCTTACGAAAACCGCACCGCTCTGGATGAAGTGGTGCAGATGATGGGCGGCCTGGCCTACATGACCGGTCGTCCGGGCGATCCGCTGCGCGCGGGCACCAGCGTCAACGACATCATGGGTGGCATGTTCGGTGCCATCGGTGCGCTGGGTGCGCTGATCCAGCGCGGCATCAGCGGCAAGGGCCAGGAAGTGCAAAGCGCGCTTTTCGAGAACAACGTGTTCCTGGTCGGGCAGCACATGCTGCAGTACGCGATCACCGGCATAGCGGCTGCACCCATGCCCGACCGGATCTCGGCCTGGGCGGTCTATGACGTGTTCACCGTCAAGGATGGCGGGCAGATTTTTCTGGCGGTGGTCAGCGATGCGCAGTGGAAGACCTACTGCACGGCGTTCGGTTTCACCGATCTGTTCGCCGATCCGGCGCTGGCGAGCAACAACCAGCGCGTGATGGCGCGCGCGAGCCTGATGCCGCTGCTGCGCAAATACATGGCGGATTTCACGGTGGACGAACTCGGGTCGCGTTTCGAGCGGCTTGGCCTGCCGTACGCACCGATCCGCAAGCCCGAGGAACTGTACGACGACGCGCACCTGCAGGCGACCGGTGGTCTGGCCGACATCACCCTGCCCGACGGCGCGCGTGCCGGGCAGACGGCCGGCACCACCTTGTTGCCGTTCACGATGGACGGCCAGCGGCTCGGTGTACGCGAGCAGCCGCCCAGGGCCGGAGAGCATTCGCAGGCCGTGCTGGCGCAGCTGGGTTATTCCGCCGACGAGATCGCGTCATTGCGTGCTGCGCACGCGGTGGCATGATGATTTTTCCCCCTTGACCCAACGACAGGAGACACCGACATGCAACCCATTTTTTCGACACCTTCGCGCCGCCACATTCTGACCGCGGCCATGGCACTGGCCATTGGCAGCAGTGCCGTCGCGGCCGACTTCACGATGCGTATCAGCCACCAGTTTCCGCCCACGCACCACACGGCGCTGAACCTGGACCAGTTCGCCAAGGAGGTCAAGGCGATGACCAAGGGCCGGGTCGAGGTGCAGAACTTCGGCGCAGCGCAGCTGTTCAAGCCGAACCAGAATCACCCGGCGGTGGCCAGCGGCAAGATCGAGGCGGCAGCCATTCTGAGTTTCCAGTGGGGTGGCACGATTCCCGAGATGAGCGTGACCATCATTCCGTACCTGATGACCTCGGTGGCCAAGCAGAAGGCCTTCATCAAGTCCGATGCGGCCAAGTTGCTCGACGCCAAGATGGCCGACAAGGGTGTCACCAACATTGCCTGGCTGGTCGATACCAACGATGGCATCTTCACCTCCAACGGCAAGGCGCTGATGGTTCCGGGTGACTATGCCGGCATGAAGATCCGCGGCCTGAACAAGTTGTTCGACGAAGGCCTCGTGGCCATGGGTGCGGCGCCGTCCGCGATGCCAGGCTCCGAGGTCTACCAGGCGCTGCAGACGGGCGTCATCGATGCCGGATTCACCGGCGTCGAGGCGGCCAACAGCCGCAAGTTCTACGAAGTGCAGAAGTTCGGCGTTGCCTCCAACATCATCCTGGCGTTCGACAACCTGGTGGTCAATCCGGCCTGGTGGAAAGGCCTGCCAGCCGATGTGCGCAGCGCCATACAGGCGGCGGCCGACAAGGCAGTGGCGCGATCGATCCGCAAGTCCGACGGCATTCCGCCCGAGAACATCAAGGTGCTCAACGAAAAAGGCATGAAGGCCGTCGCGCTGACCAAGGCGCAGGAAAAGGTCATGGCCGATGCGATGCAACCGGCGGTCAAGAAGGAGTTCCTGCGCGCCACCGCACCCGATGGCGTGAAACTGCTCGAGGCACTCGACAAGCTCTGACCGCAGCCCGCTGTCATGGGCAACATTTCAAGTGATCTGCAAAGGCGCGAAAGCCTGGCGCTGCGCGCGCTGGGCCAGGTGGTCCGGGTACTGGCTGGCGCCGGCATGGCGGTGGCGGCGGCCTGCCTGCTGTTGTCGCTGTGCCTGATCGGCTGGGCGGTGGTGATGCGCTACAGCTTCAATGCGGCGCCGGTGTGGGTTGACGAGGTGGTCGGATTCCTGCTGGTGGCCGTCGTCATGCTGGCGGCGGCGCGCACGCTGCGCCAGGGTGAGCACATCGGTGTCGACCTGATGGTCGACCGGCTGGCGCCAGCGGCGCGCCGCTGGGCCCGGGCCTGGGCTGCGCTGGCCGTCGGGGTGGTGGCCTGCGTGCTGATCATCAACGGCTGGGGGACCGCCAGTCTGGCTCGCATGCTGGGCCTGGTCACCGAGGGCAATCTCGAGTGGCCGACCTGGATACTGATGCTGCTGATGCCGTTGGGTGGCGCCTTGCTGCTGCTGGCCGCGATCGAGGCCTGCTGGCGTGCATTGGCCGGCCTGCCTGCTCTGGGCAAGGGCGGACATGGCGGGGGAGGCGACGCATGACCATCGGCCTGCTGTTCATCGCCTTGCTGCTGCTGCTGTTCACCGGCTTGCCGATCTTTGCCGGACTGGCCCTCTTCGGCGGTGCCCTGCAACTCATCACCCAGGGCGAACTGGGTTCGGTGACCGAGGTCATCTTCGGCGAGGTCAATCGCTACCTGCTGGTGGCGATACCGCTGTTCGCGTTCATGGCCCACATCATGATCCGGGGCAGGATCGTGGACGACCTGTATGGAGCTGCCTATACGCTGACCCGGCACCTTCCCGGCGGCCTGGGCATTGCCACCATCGCGGCCTGCACGATTTTTGCCGCGATCTCCGGTTCCAGTGTCGCCACCGCGCTGACCATCGGCGCCGTGGCGATTCCGCAGATGATCAAGTTCGGTTATGACGAAAAGGCCGCCTACGGGCTGGTGGCCGCCGGCGGCACGCTGGGCATCCTGATTCCACCCTCGGGTCCGATGGTGCTGTACGGCGTGACCACGGATACCTCGATCGGCGGCCTGTTCATGGCCGGCATCCTGCCGGGCCTGCTGATGGCCGGGGTGTTCGTGGCCTGGACCATGGTGCATACCGCCGTGACGCACCGGCATGTTGCCCGTGAGCCGCGGGCCACATTGCGCGAGGCACTTGGCGCCCTGCGTCGTTCGGCCTGGGCGATCTCGCTGCCGGTGTTTGTGCTCGGTGGCATGTATGCCGGCGTGTTCACCGCCACCGAGGCGGCTGCCGCCGGCGCCTGGCTGGCGATTTTCGTGTCGGTCGTGGTCTACCGCACCGTCGGGCTGCGCGCGATCTGGGAATCCGCGGTCGAGGCCTGCAGCGTATCGGCCATGTTGTTCATGATCATGGCCGGCGCCTCGGTGTTCGGCCATGTGATGACCAAACTGCGCATCCCGCAGCAGATCGTCGAGACAGTGATCGCCGCGGACGTCGGGGTCACGGGTTTTCTGATCATCATGATGGCGCTGATCTTTGTGATGGGCATGTTCCTGGAGTCGATCTCGATCATCCTGATCACCACGCCGGTGATCCTGCCGGCCATGGCGCACCTGGGCATCAACCCGATCTGGTATGGCGTGCTGCTGGTCATCAACCTGGAGTTGGCCCAGATCACACCGCCGGTGGGCATGAATCTGTTCACCATCAAGGCCATCACCGGTTCGCCGCTGGGCCCGATCGTGCGCGGAGCCGCCCCCTATGTGCTGCTGATGATCGCCGTCATGGCCATGGTCATGGTCTGGCCGCAGATCGCGTTGTGGTTGCCCGGCACCATGATGGGCAAATGAGTTTGCGATTGGCGCTAAGCTGGCGCCATGGACAAGTTCAAGCAGCTCGAATCCTTCGTGTCGATCGCCACCCGCGGCAGCCTGACAGCGGCAGCCCGGGCCGAAGGCGTGGCGCCGGCCATCATGGGCCGTCGGCTGGACGCGCTGGAGGAACGGCTGGGTGTGAAGCTGCTTCGGCGCACCACGCGGCGCATCACGCTGACGCATGAAGGCAGTGCTTTTCTGGAGGATTGCCAGCGCCTGCTGGCCGAAGTGGCCAATGCCGAGGCCAGTGTCTCGGCCGGTGGTGTCAAGGCCAGCGGACACCTGCGCATCACGGCACCTGCCGGTTTTGGCCGGCGCCATGTGGCCCCGTTGGTACCGTGGTTCCGCGAGCAGCACGGTGATGTGACGATCTCGCTCAATCTCAGCGATCGGGTCATCGACATCGCGGCGGAAGGCTTCGACTGTGCGGTGCGTGTCGGTGACCTGCCCGATTCGTCGCTGGTCAGCGTGCGCCTGGCCGACAACCGGCGCCTGTGTGTGGCGGCGCCGCGCTACCTGCAGCGGCACGGCACGCCAGCCCATCCTTGCGACCTGTCGCGCTTCGATTGCCTGGTGCTGTCCAGCGATGCGTCGCAGACCCGGGGCTGGGCGTTCCAGGTTCCCCGGTCCAATGACGCCGCCGCGACAGCCGGCTCTCGTGCTTCGGCGCACGACCCGCAATTGCTGCACATACGGCCCGCCGGCCCCCTGGATTGCTCCGACGGCCAGGTCCTGCACCAATGGTGCCTGGCCGGTTTCGGCATCGCCTGGCGCAGCAGCTGGGAAGTGGAGACCGAAGTGGCCGCCGGTACGCTGGTGCCGGTGCTGGAGCAGTTTGCCGGGCCGCCCAACGGCATTTTTGCGGTGTTTCCGCAGCGCCGGCACCTGCCGCTGCGGGTGCGCCTATGGATCGACTTCCTGAAGCACCATTACGCCCGGCCGGGCTTCTGGAAGCCCTGAGACCCGGCGCCCGCCTTGGCAAGCAGGCGTCAGGCCGGTTTTTTCTTCAGGCACTCGCTCATGAAGGCCTTGCGCTCGTCACCCTTCTTGTCGCCGGCCTCGACGTTGCAGGTCTTCATCTTCGACTGCTGGGTCACCGGCTTGGCGCTCAGGCAGGATTTCATGAAGGCCTTGCGCTCGTCGCCCTTCTTGTCGGTGGCTTCCTTGTTGCAGCTGGCCATCTTGGTCTGCTGTGGCGTCTTGGCTTTATCTTCGGCGTGGGCAACACCCAGCGACAAGGCCATGCCGATGGCGAGCAGGGAGAGCAATTTGTTCATGGGGAGTTTCCTTGGGTAGTGGTAAAACCGTGACGCCCGTTGTCGGACCGTTGCTCAACGCCTGTGCCAAGCTCCCGGATGACAGCGGTGGCGAAATTTAACCGGTTTCTTCCTGTTTCGATTCCCGCGCGGTCTGGGCAAAGGTAAAGAATCTGCTGCCCGGCAGCCTCCTAGAATCGAGGGTTATGCTCAAGATCAAACAGGAACTGCTGGATGGCCTGGCCAGCGTGTTGACCGAACTCGCGCCCGACCTGCCCACACGTGCGGTATTCGAGTCGCCCAAGGTTGCGGCGCATGGCGATTTCGCCACGACGGTGGCCATGCAGCTGGCCAAGCCGCTCAAGCGCAATCCGCGCCAGCTGGCCGAACAGGTGTGTGACAAATTGCGGGAGCTGCCGGTGTACCGGCAATGGGTTTGCGACATCGACATCGCCGGCCCCGGATTCATCAACATCCGCCTCAAGCCCTCTGCCAAGCAGCAGATCGTGCGGGAGGTGCTGACCGAGGGGTCCGGTTTCGGCGTATTGCCGCCCAATGGCCAGCGCATGCTGGTGGAGTTCGTCTCGGCCAATCCGACCGGCCCGTTGCACGTCGGACACGGCCGGCAGGCGGCGCTGGGCGACGCGATCTGCAATCTGGCGGCCAGCCAGGGCTGGGATGTCTACCGCGAGTTCTACTACAACGACGCCGGCGTGCAGATCGCCACGCTGGCCAACAGCACGCAGCTGCGGGCCCGCGGATTCAAGCCGGGTGACGCCCAGTGGCCCGAGGCGGCCTACAACGGCGACTACATCGCCGATATCGCCGCCGACTTCCTGGCGCGCAAGACGGTGCATGCCGACGATCGCGAAACCACGGCCAGCGGCGACGTGTCGGATATCGATGCCATCCGTGAGTTTGCCGTGGCCTACCTGCGCCACGAGCAGGATCTGGACCTGCAGGCATTTGCCGTGCGTTTCGACAATTTCTACCTCGAGTCAAGCCTGTACAGCAACGGCAAGGTGGCGCAGGCGGTGCAACGCCTGCAGGACGCCGGCAAGACCTATGAACAGGACGGAGCCTTGTGGCTGCGCTCGACCGATTACGGCGACGACAAGGACCGGGTCATGCGCAAGGGTGACGGCAGCTTCACCTATTTCGTGCCGGATGTGGCCTACCACATCAGCAAATGGGAGCGTGGCTTCACGCGCGTCGTCAACATCCAGGGCACCGACCACCACGGCACCATCGCCCGCGTTCGGGCCGGGCTGCAGGCGGCCGATGTCGGCATTCCGGTTGGATACCCGGACTATGTGCTGCACACCATGGTGCGGGTCATGCGTGGCGGCGTCGAGGTGAAAATCTCCAAGCGTTCGGGCAGCTACGTGACGCTGCGCGACCTGATCGAGTGGACCAGCAAGGACGCGGTACGGTTTTTCCTGCTCAGCCGCAAACCCGACACCGAATACGTGTTCGATGTCGACCTGGCGCTGGCGCAGAACAACGACAACCCGGTGTATTACGTGCAATACGCCCACGCCCGGATCTGCTCGGTGCTGGCCGCCTGGGGTGGTGATGCCGATACCCTGGGTGCGGTTGACCTGGCTGCACTGCACAGCGATGCCGCCACCGGCCTGATGCTGGTGCTGGCGCGTTACCCTGACATGCTGGCGGCCGCAGCGCGCGATTTCGCGCCGCATGATGTGACGTTCTACCTGCGTGAACTGGCTGCGGCTTATCACAGCTATTACGATGCCGAGCGTATCCTTGTCGACGAGGAGCCGGTGCGGCTGGCGCGGCTGGCCCTGGTGGCCGCGACGGCGCAGGTGTTGCGCAACGGGCTTGCCATGCTCGGCGTCAGTGCGCCGCGCAAGATGTGAGTGGAACGGTCGATGCAAACAACAGGCAAGGAAGCGGCATGAAGCAACAACACGGCGGGACGATATTGGGTCTGATCATCGGTATCGTGATTGGCCTGGGCGTGGCCCTGGCGGTGGCCGTCTATGTCACCAAGGTGCCGGTGCCGTTCCTGAACAAGGGGCCAAGCCGTTCACTCGACCAGGATGCCGCAGAGGAGCGGCGCAACAAGGACTGGGATCCGAATGCGCCGCTGTATGGCAAGAACCCGGCCCGAGCCGCCGTGCCCGCGGTGCCGGCAGCACCAGCCTCGGCCGACGGCGCCGGCTACAAGGGGGTGCCGCCGGCGGTTGCAGGTATCCCGACGCCGACGCCGGTGCCGGCGCCGGATCGGGGGGCCACCGACACTGCGCCGGCGGCTGCCAGGCCTTCGGCCGACCCACTGGGCGATCTGGCGCGTGCCCGTTCAGCTGCCTCCAGCGTGGATCCATTTGCGTACTTTGTACAGGTGGGGGCGTACCGCACCGCGGTTGACGCCGAAAGCCAGCGCGCGCGCCTGTCACTGGCAGGCGTCGAGGCCCGGGTGTCGGAGCGTGAACAATCGGGCCGCACTGTGTACCGGGTTCGGGTCGGGCCGTTCGACAAACGCGAAGATGCCGACCTGAGCAAGCAAAAACTCGAAGGCCTGGGCATGGAAGCAGCGTTGGTGCGGGTCCAGCGTTGAACTTTTGCCAAGGGTTGCCGTCCGACCGCCATGCCAACTGCCCGTCATACCGTCCCCATGCGACCGGTGCGGGCGTCACAGGAGAGTATTCCCATGAAACGTCGTGATTTTTCGGTGTCAGCCGCCGCACTTGTCCTGGCCGGGTCGGCCGCATGGGCGCCTGCCCTGGCGCAGAGTCGCAAACCGCAAGCGGGCTGGGAGTATTTCCAGCTCGGCAAGCGGGTACCGGTCGAGGCGCCGCAGGGAACGATCGAGGTGGTCGAGTTCTTCTGGTACAACTGCCCGCACTGCAATGCCTTCGAGCCTTCGCTGGAGGCCTGGCAAAAGCGCTTGCCTGCGGACGTGGTGTTGCGCCGAGTCCCGGTGGGTTTCCGTGATGAATTCGTGCCCCAGCAACGGCTGTTCTTCACCCTGCAGGAAATGGGACTGACCGACAAGCTGCATGCCAGGGTTTTTGCGGCGATCCATGTCGAGCGGCTGGATCTGTCGCGCGGCACCACGATTGCCTCCTGGATCGGGCAGCAGGGCGTGGACAAGGAGAAATTCGGTGCCATCTACGACTCGGCCGAGGTCGGCAAACGGGTGCGCGAAGCGACCCAGTTGCAGGATGCATATGGCGTGGCCGGTGTTCCGGCGCTCGGTGTCGCCGGGCGGTTCTATACCGATGGCGCGATGGCCGGCTCCATGGCGCGGGTGCTGCAAGTGGTCGACTACCTGCTGGCCGACGTTCGCTCCGGCAAATAACCCGGTCCGGTTGCTGTTTGCGGCCGCGGTCGCCGTTGGCGGGTCCCGGGCTGGATGGACGGGCTTGCCGATTCCCGCTCTTCGATGTTTTCGCCGTGGCTCGGGCCATGGCCGTCCACCCCGGGGCTACAATGAAACCGCAGGGTTGACTGCAAGATTCGTGCCTCTATGAAGCTCTCCACTATTCCTTACACATTGTTGCTGTCCGTCCTTTTGCAGGGCAGCGTTGCCATGGCCGAACGTGCCGATCGCGAAAAACCGATGAATGTCGAGTCCGATGCGCTGCGTTACGACGATGCCAAGCAGATCAGCGTATTTACCGGCAAGGTGGTGCTGACCAAGGGCACGATGCTGATCCGCGGCGCGCGTCTGGAGGTGACCCAGGACAAGGACGGCAACCAGTTCGGCGTCGTCAACGCAGAACCCGGCAAGCTCGCATTTTTCCGTCAAAAGCGCGATACACCTGCCGGTGGGCCGGATGAATTCATGGAAGGCGAGGCCGAGCTGATCGAATACGACGGCAAGGCCGATACCGTGAAATTCTCGCGCCGTGCGATTCTTCGGCGCTATATCGGCTCCACGCTCAACGATGAAATCACCGGTCAGGTAATCGTGTATGACAACACCGCCAGCGTGATGAACGTCGACGGCGGCCCTGTGGACGCAGGTGCCAGTGGTCGCAGCGCACGGGTGCGCGCGGTGTTGACGCCGCGCAACGACGCAACCCGCAACAACGCAACCGAACCCAAGACCCCAGCGGCGCCAGCCGCACCATTGCGCAAGTCCTCGACGCTGGGGGGCGACAAGAAGTGACAGACTCCGCCACAGGCACCACGGCGACCCCGCGGGCCGACGTGGCGCAGGAGACCGGCGCACCGGCTCCACGCGTGCGACTGGAGGCGCGGCACCTGCAGAAGTCCTATGGCAGTCGCATGGTCGTCAAGGACATCTCGCTGTCGGTCGCCGAAGGCGAGGTGGTCGGTCTGCTGGGTCCCAATGGCGCCGGCAAGACCACGTCGTTCTACATCCTGGTCGGTCTGGTGCGTGCCAGTGCCGGCGAAATCACCATCGATGGCAAATCGGTGTCCGGTTTGCCGATACACCAGCGGGCCCGGCTGGGACTGAGTTATCTGCCGCAGGAAGCCTCGATATTTCGCAAACTCAATGTCGAAGACAACGTGCGTGCCGTGCTCGAACTGCAGGTCGACGCCGCCTCAGGCCGGCCGCTGACGTCGGCCCGGGTCGAGGAGCGGCTCAGCGGCCTGCTGCAGGATCTTCGCGTCGAGCACCTGCGCAAGTCGCCGGCCCTGGCCCTGTCGGGTGGCGAGCGGCGCCGGGTCGAGATCGCCCGGTCGCTGGCGACACAGCCGCGCTTCATCCTGCTCGATGAGCCGTTCGCCGGGATCGACCCGATTGCCGTGATCGAAATCCAGCGCATCGTCAGTTTTCTGAAGTCACGCGGTATTGGTGTGCTCATCACCGACCACAACGTGCGAGAGACTCTGGGCATCTGTGACCACGCCTACATCGTCAGCGACGGCAGCGTGCTGGCGCAAGGCACGCCACAGGAAATAGTCGCCAACGCAGAAGTGCGCCGGGTCTATCTGGGCGAACACTTCAAGATGTAGATGAAACCCGGTCTTTCATTACGCATATCGCAGCATCTGGCGTTGACGCCACAGTTGCAGCAGTCGATCCGGCTGCTGCAACTCTCCACGCTCGAACTCAGCCAGGAAGTGAGCCAGATGCTGGACGACAACCCGTTTCTGGAGATGTCCGAGGAAGTCGCGCCACGCGAGGAGTTCGGCCTGGACAGCAGCGACACGCCGGTGCCGCAGGCCGAACGCGAGGCCGAACTGGCGCCGGCGGCCGCCACGCTGGACTATGTCTCGGTGTCCGATGCGCCGTCGAACGACGACAACGCCACGCCGCTGTCGGCCGAGGACAGCCAGAACTGGGAAGGCGATGGCTCGCAGGAGATGGCGCCCGACGACGGCGAGTGGGGCGGCGACGCCAAGGCCCATGGCAACAATCTGGGCAGCGAAGATGATGTCGATGCCGGTGAACTGGCGCGCACCCAGGAGACACTTCAAGCCCATCTGCACGCCCAGGCGCTGGCAACCCGGCTCGGCGACGAGGACCGGATTGCGCTGCGTTTTCTGATCGAGTCACTCAATGACGACGGTTATCTGGAGGACACGCTCGAACAACTCGCCGCCGGACTCTCGCCGGCCGACGAGGAGGAGATGGACCAGCTGCAGCATCACTTCCGGATCGCACTGAGCACCTTGCAGGGTTTTGATCCGGTCGGTGTCGGTGCCAGCGATCTGGGTGAGTGCCTGCGCCTTCAGCTGCGGGCGATGCAACGTGCAGCGCCAGCGGACGATGCGAAGCACGACCTGCTGGGCGTGGCGGTGCGGATCTGCTCGCATCCGATGGATTTGCTGGCCCGGCGTGATGTGCGCCGCCTGTCGCAGGTGTGCAATGCCAGCGACGCGGCGATCAAGGAGGCGATCGGTCTGATCGGACGGCTCGAACCCAAGCCGGGCCGGCGCTTCGCCAATGTGGAGCGCAACATCGTCATTCCCGATGTGCTGGTGACGCAGGTCGGCAAGGGTGCCAATCTCCGCTTCCGGGCGCAGATCAATCCGCAGGTGATGCCGAAATTGCGTGTCCACGATATCTACGCCAATGCCTTGCGACTGCACCGCGGCAATGGCAGCGATGCATCCAACTACGCCGCATTGCAGCAGCGCCTGCAGGAGGCGCGCTGGTTCATCAAGAACATCCAGCAGCGCTTTGACACCATCCTGCGGGTCAGTGCGGCCATCGTCGAGCGGCAGAAGAATTTCTTCATGCACGGCGTGCTGGCGATGCGCCCGCTGGTGCTGCGCGAGATTGCCGACGAGCTGGGTCTGCATGAATCCACGATCAGCCGCGTCACGACCGCCAAGTTCATGGCCACACCCCTGGGCACGTTCGAACTCAAGTATTTTTTCGGCTCCTCGCTCGGTACCGAGACCGGTGGCAATGCATCGAGCACCGCGGTGCGGGCATTGATCAAGCAGTTCATCGACGCCGAATCGGCCAGCAAGCCGCTCAGCGACAACCAGTTGTCCGAGATGCTCAAGGAGCAGGGCATTACCTGTGCCCGTCGTACGGTGGCCAAGTACCGCGAAGGCCTCAAGATCGCGCCAGCCAACCTGCGCCGTGCGTTATGAGCAACCGTTACCAGGCCATGCCGTGAACCAGCTCCAGCTCTTTCTTCCTTGTGCCGCTGGCGTCGAGGACTATCTCGCGGTCGAGGTCGCGCGTATCACCGACCAGCCGCTGTCCCAGGTGCAGAAATGGCG
>JAGPBF010000056.1 GCA_018063505.1 Rhodoferax sp. | reverse complement strand
AACTGGTGCAGCTCTCGGGCATGACCAATGTGTTCTTCTGCTCGACCGGGCTCGAGGCCAACGAAGCCGCCATCAAGCTGGCGCGCAAGTTCGGCCACAACAAGGGCATCGAGCGGCCGCAGATCGTTGTCTACGAGAACGCCTTCCACGGCCGCAGCATCGCCACGCTCAGCGCCACCGGCAATACCAAGATCCAGGCCGGCTTCGGCCCGCTGGTCGAGGGCTTCATCCGCGTGCCGCTCAACGACATGGATGCGCTGCGCAAGGCCACCGAAGGCAATCCCGATGTGGTGGCGGTTTTTTTCGAGGCAATCCAGGGCGAAGGCGGCATCCGCCCGATGCAGGTCGAATATCTGAAGCAGGTGCGCAAGTTGTGCGACGAGCGCGACTGGCTGCTGATGATCGACGAAGTGCAATGCGGCATGGGCCGCACCGGCAAGTGGTTCGCCCACCAGTGGGCCGGCATTGTGCCCGACGTCATGCCGCTGGCCAAGGGGCTGGGTTCGGGGGTGCCGATCGGTGCCGTTGTTGCCGGGCCACGCGCCGCGCAGCTGTTCGGACCGGGCAACCATGGCACCACCTTCGGCGGCAATCCGCTGGCCATGCGTGCCGGCGTCGAGACGCTGCGCATCATGCAGGAAGATGGCCTGCTGCAGAACGCTGCCATGGTCGGGGAGCATCTGCACACCGCCCTGGTCCGTGAACTCCGGCACGAGATCGCCTCTGGCGCCGTCAAGGAGGTCCGCGGACAGGGCCTGATGATCGGCATCGAACTGCACCGCCCATGTGGCCCGCTGTTGGGCAGCTGCGCCGACAACGGACTGCTGATCAGCGTGACGGCCGAAAACGTGGTGCGCCTGTTGCCGCCGCTGATCATGACCACCGCGCAGGCGGACGAAGTCATCGCGATTCTTTGTCCGCTGATCAGGACTTTTCTGGCCAGCACACCATGACGCAGCTCAAACACTACCTGCAGTTTTCCGACCTGGACGCCAGCGAATACGCCTACCTGTTCGAGCGCGCCGCGCTGATCAAACGCAAGTTCAAGGCCTACGAAAAGCACCATTCCCTGAGCGACCGCACGCTGGCGCTGATCTTCGAGAAAGCATCGACCCGCACCCGGGTCAGCTTCGAGGCCGGCATGTACCAGATGGGTGGCAGCGTCGTGCACCTGACCACCGGCGACAGCCAGCTCGGGCGCGCCGAACCGATCGAGGACAGCGCAAAGGTGATCAGCCGCATGGTTGACCTGGTGATGATCCGCACCTTCGAGCAGACCAAGATCGAGAGCTTTGCAGCGCACTCCCGCGTGCCGGTCATCAACGGCCTGACCAATGAATTCCATCCCTGCCAGATCCTGGCCGACATCTTCACCTTCATCGAGCACCGCGGTTCGATCACCGGCAAGACGGTGGCCTGGGTCGGCGACGGCAACAACATGGCCAACAGCTGGCTTCAGGCCAGCGAGATCCTGGGCTTCAAGGTCCATGTGAGCACGCCCAGCGGTTACGAGATCGACCAGTCGATCGCCGGCCTGCGTTCGAGCAGCAGCTACCAGGTATTCAAGGATCCGATGCAGGCCTGCGCCGGTGCCGACCTGGTGACAACCGACGTATGGACCAGCATGGGTTTCGAGGCCGAGAACGACGCGCGCCGCAAGGCTTTTGCCGACTGGCGTGTCGACGCCGACATGATGCGCGCCGCCAATACCGACGCATTGTTCATGCATTGCCTGCCGGCACACCGCGGCGAGGAAGTCGACGCCGATGTGATCGACGGTCCGCAATCGGTGGTCTGGGATGAAGCCGAGAACCGCATGCATGCGCAGAAGGCCTTGATGGAATACCTGCTGCTCGGGCGCCAGGACTGACAAGAGCAGCAGCAGCAGAACCCGACCCGGCGTGCGCGCGTCGGGCCAGACCGTTGATTCGCGTGCGTGATGGCCAAGCGCGAGCAACCGGGCACAGCGGCGATTCCCGATCAGATTCGCCAATTTGTGGCAACCTGTTGGAAATAACCGACACCACGGCGTTTTTCGCGATGTTACCTTCGCTTCGCCATGAAAAAAATCTGGGATATTTCTCCACCGGTCGACGCATCCTCGGCCGTCTTTCCGGGTGACACGCCGTACACGCAGCAGGCCCATTTCGAAATCGGACCGTTATGCCCGGTCAATGTGTGCCGCATCACCCTGTCGCCCCATACCGGCGCCCATGCCGACGCGCCGCTGCATTACGCGCCCGGCGCAACGGCCATCGGTAGCGTCGCACTCGAGCCCTACCTTGGCCCTTGCCGGGTGGTCCATTGCATCGATGTCGGGCCGCTGATCGAGCCGCAACACCTGGCCGCAGCATTCGAGGGCATGCCGGCCCGGCTGCTGGTGCGCACGCTGCAACACGCAAGGCAAAGCTGGGAACCGTTCACCGCATTCGCGCCGCAGACGCTGGCGCAGCTCGCCGCGCTTGGTGTGTTGCTGGTGGGCATCGACACCGCCAGCGTCGACCCGGCCACCAGCGGTGATCTGCAGGCACACCATCAGTTGCTGCAGCACGACATGCGGGTGCTGGAAAACCTGGTGCTCGACGATGTGCCCGAAGGCGACTACGAACTGATCGCCCTGCCGCTGAAACTGACCCAGGCGGACGCCAGCCCGGTGCGCGCCGTCCTGCGTTCACTTGCATGAGCGGCAACCCGCTTCCGAAATGCCGGCCCCAATCCCTCCATCACAGGAACCATTCGCCATGACGACCCGACCGCTGACCCTGCCGCACTGCGCGCAGCGCGATGCGCAAGACCCCTTGCGCTTTTTGCGCGCGCAATTCACGCTGCCGCAAGGCGTGATCTATCTGGATGGAAATTCGCTTGGCGCGATGCCGCGCGAGGCGGCCGCACGCGTGGCCACCACTGTCACGCAGGAGTGGGGCCAGGGCCTGATCCGGTCGTGGAACGATGCCGGCTGGATCGACCTGCCCGGCCAGATCGGCGACAGGATCGCCGGCCTGATCGGTGCCTCGCGCGGCACGGTCGTGGCCACCGACACCACCTCGATCAACTTGTACAAGGTGTTGAGCGCGGCGCTGCGAATCGCCGGCCAGGATGCGCCGCGGCGCCGCCGTGTCGTCAGCGAACGCAGCAATTTTCCGACCGACCTCTACATCGCCCAGTCGCTGTGCCGCGAACACGGCTGCCAGCTCGACCTGATCGATGCGGCGCAACTCGATCAGGCGCTGACGGACGATGTCGCCGTGCTGATGCTGACCCATGTGAACTACCGCACCGGTGCGATGTTCGACATGGCCGATGTGACCGCCCGTGCCCACGCCGCCGGTGCCCTGATGGTGTGGGACCTGGCCCACAGCGCCGGCGCCGTTCCGGTGGCACTGGAACAGGCGGGCGCCGACTTCGCGGTCGGCTGCGGCTACAAGTACCTCAACGGCGGTCCGGGCGCACCGGCCTTCGTCTGGGTCAATCCGGTGCATACCGATCGCTGCTGGCAACCCCTGAGCGGCTGGTTCGGCCATGCCGCGCCGTTTGCGTTCACGCCTGACTACACACCTGCATCCGGTATCGCCCGCTACCTGTGCGGCACCCAATCCATTCTGGGCATGCGGGCACTCGAGGTCGGGGTGGAAAGCGTGCTGGCCGCCGACGCCATCGTGCCCGGCCAGGGCGCGATGCAGACCCTGCGCACCAAGTCGCTGGCGCTGACCGACCTGTTCATCGAGCTGGTGGAACAACGCTGCGCAGGCCACGACTTGCAGCTGGTCACACCCCGCGCGCATGCAGCGCGCGGATCGCAGGTCAGCCTGGCGCGCGCGCAAGGCGCGTATCCGATCATGCAGGCGCTGATCGCGCGTGGCGTGATCGGAGACTTCCGCGCCGGCGATCCGCACGCCGTTGCCGAGACCGATCGCGCCGACATCCTGCGTTTTGGCTTCACGCCGCTGTACACCAGCTACAGCGACGTGTGGCAAGCCGTCGAGCATCTGCACCAGGTGCTGGCAACCGATGAATGGCGCAACCCCCGATTCAACCGAAAAATGGCGGTCACCTGAATGAACACACCCCAAAAGCCCGAAGACATCGTCGTCGACGAAAAGGCGCAGCTGGACTTCAGCCAGTCCATGAGTTACAGCGACTACCTGCATCTCGATGAGGTTCTTGGCGCGCAACATCCGCTGTCGCCCGACCACAACGAAATGCTGTTCATCATCCAGCACCAGACCAGCGAGTTGTGGATGAAGCTGATGCTGCACGAACTGCAGGCTGCGATCCAGTGCGTCGCACAGGACGAACTCGGCAGCGCCTTCAAGATGCTGGCGCGGGTCAGCCGCATCATGGAGCAGCTGGTCCATGCCTGGGATGTGCTGGCCACCATGACACCACCCGAGTACAGCGCCATCCGCCCCTACCTGGCCAATTCCAGCGGCTTTCAGAGTGCGCAGTACCGCTGTATCGAGTTCGCGCTGGGCAACAAGAACGCCGCCATGCTCAAGCCGCACCAGCACCGACCCGACCTGCTGGCCAAGGTCCGCGCCGCCTACGAGGCGCCATCGCTGTACGACCAGGCGCTGCGCCTGCTCTCGCGCCGGGGCATCACGGTGCCGAAGGACCATACCGAGCGCGACTGGACCGGGCCGTACCAGGCCAGTGATGCCGTTACCGACGCCTGGTTGGTGGTCTACCGGGACCCGAAGACATACTGGGACCTGTACCAGCTCGGCGAGGAATTGACCGACCTGGAAGACGCCTTTCGCCTGTGGCGCTTCCGCCATGTGACGACCGTCGAGCGCGTCATCGGCTTCAAGCGCGGCACCGGTGGCACCGGCGGCGTGAGTTACCTGCGCAAGATGCTGGACGTGGTGCTGTTCCCGGAAATCTGGTCGCTGCGCACTTCGCTTTGACCGCCCGGTCAAACCCGCGGGGCATTTCCATCGGCCCACACGATCAGACTCTCGGGTCGTACACTGGTCCTCGCCCCTATGCGATGGACCCTCACCGCCTTCCGCAAACGCCTGCAGCCAGGTGCAGCCTTGCGACGCGTCTGGCCGATGGCGGGCCTGCTGATCGCTTGGCTCGCTGTTGGCGCCGCGGCATCGGCCCAGCAGCCGCCCAATGCGCTCGATGTACAGGCCGAACGGCGCGGCGGCCTGATCGACGTCCGTGCGCGGGCCATGTTGCGGGCCCCGATGACTGTGGTCTGGCAGACGCTGACCGATTACGAACGCCTGCCCGAGTTCATTCCTGGCCTTGCAAGTAGCCGCATCACCGCGCGCAAAGGTCCGGTGGTCACGGTGGCACAGACCGGAGAGGCACGTTTCCTGTTCCTGACGGTGCCGATTGCGGTCACGCTGGAGTCGACCGAACGCCCGCCCGATGTCGTCGAAGTGCGCCGGGTGTCAGGCACGGTTGCGCATCTGCAAGGCCGCTACGAGGCCACGCCACAGGCCAACGGCATGGTTTTGCTGCGCTGGAGCGGTTCGATCTCGCCCGATGCGCAATTGCCACCGCTGATCGAAACCACGCTGGTGCGGCTGCTGATCCAGGATCAGTTCACCGGCATGGTTCATGAGATCGAACGCCGCGCGGGAACGCTTCCCGTGCCAACGCAAACACGGCCCGATAACCGATGATTTCGGCCATCGCCCGACGGCGACCGGCGCACTGGCGCGTGCGCCGGCACACGCTGCTCATGGTGATGGTGGCGGCGCTGCTCGGTGGCTGTGCCGCGGTACCGGCATCCGCGCCGCCGAGCGCAGCGCCAGAGCAGGCATCGGCATTGCAAGCCTGCCAAGCCTGGTTCAACGCGCTCGATGGCCAGACCGACGCCTCGGGCGTGCGGGATGCCGCAGCCGCCAGGGTTGCGGGTCATGCCTATCTGCGGGTCGACCGCTTTACCGCCTCGCTGATCGACCGTTTGCCGGCACAGCCCGACGCCGCCGGCGGACAGGCCGCGCATGACCAATGGATCGAGCGCCTGCTGGCGCTCGACCGCCAGGCACGCCAGCATGAGCTGGCCAATCTTCCGTCCGCGGCGGTGCGGGGCCTGGCCAAACGATTCGACCTGGCCGACCGCCCCGCCATGCTGGCCTACACCAAGGTCTGCGGCAGCTTGCTGGCCGATGCGCAGCTCGGTACACCGGCCCAGTCGACAACACTGCGCCAGCATCTGGTGGTGCCGGATGACTATGTCGATGCCTACCGGGTCCTGGGTCTGTACCCCTTGATGCGCATTCCGTTCCTGGCCGGCGTGCGGCAGTTCGAAGAACAGACCCGGAAACGATTTGCCGCAGGCGCACACGCGGCTGTGGGCGAGCAACGTCTTCGCCTGTGGCCACCAGGGTCGATGGCAACAGGTGCCGCAAACGGCCGGGACGACCCACGCGCGAAGCCGCACACCGCATCCGGCAATGCCTTGGGTGTCCCGATGCCGACAGCCGAACAGGCCCAATGGCTGTTCGAGCGCCACGCGCCGGTGTTCGATCTGGCCATCGCAGGCACGGACGACCAGCCGGGCGCGTTGACCTGGGACGGCACGGCTTCCGATCGCCCGGCACCGTGGCCACGGGTCGACGTGGCGCAACCCGTGGTCTACCGCCAGCTGGCCCATACCCGGGCGGGAGAGACCAGCCTGCTGCAACTGGTGTACACCATCTGGTTTGGCGCACGCACGCCGGGCACGGCACCGATCGACCTGCTCGCAGGGCGGATCGATGGCCTGGTCTGGCGCGTGACACTGTCGCCCGATGGCGCCCCACTGGTCTACGACAGCATCCATCCCTGTGGTTGTTATCACCTTTTTTTTCCGGCACCTGGCGTCATGCCGCGCCCAGCGCCGGCCGACCAGGCTGAGTGGGCATTCAGTCCGGCGAGCGCACCCGCGCTGAAAGCCGACCAGCGGATACTGCTGCGCGTGGCATCGGCCAGCCATTACCTCGAAGGCATCGGCGTGCTGGACAACACGGCGGCATCGGGCGCCTCCATGAGCTACCAGTGGCGTGACTACGATGCGCTTCGCGCATTGCCGATGCCGGGGGGCAGCAGCCGCAGCGTGTTCGGACCCGACGGTTTCATGCCCGGTACCGACAGGCTGGAATCCTGGCTGTTCTGGCCCATGGGCATTGCCCGTGCAGGCGCCATGCGCCAATGGGGGCACCACGCCACCGCATTTGTCGGGCGCCGGCATTTCGACGATGCGCGGCTGTTCGAACAGCGCTTTGACCTGGGCGCTGTGCTGCCCGGTGAATGACAAGCAGCATCTGCGCACGCCAGTGCCCGCAGGCATCTGGGTGCGCCACCCGGACCGGTCCTAGCCCGCGGCAGGCAGCGGGCCAGGAAGCAACACGTCGAAGGCCTCGATCGGCATCGGCCGCGCAAAGAGATAACCCTGGAAAGTCTCGCAACCCATGGCACGCAACAGCAGGTGTTGCCCCTCGGACTCGACGCCTTCGGCGATCACCGCCAGGCCCAGGCTTGCCCCCAGCGCAATGATGGTGCGGGCAATCGCCTCGTCATTCGGATCCTCCAGCAGGTCACGCACGAAGGACTGGTCGATCTTGAGATGGGCCAGCGGCAGGCGCTTGAGGTAACTCAGCGAGGAGTAACCGGTACCGAAATCGTCCAGCGAGAAATCGACACCACGCTCGCGCAGCGCCGACATTTTCTCCACCACATCCTCGACGTTGTCGGCCAGCAGGCTTTCGGTCAGCTCGAGCTTCAACCGGGCCGGATTCGCACCATGGCGCTCCAGCGCATCGAATACCTGCGCCACGAAATCCGGCGCTTCGAACTGTTGCGTGCTCACATTGACGGCCAGCGTCAGATGGCGTGTGCGATCGGACTCACTCCAATCTGCGAGCTGCCTGCATGCGGTGTCCAGCACCCACTGCCCCAAAGGCACGATCAGTCCGGTCGACTCGGCCAAAGGAATGAACTGGCCCGGTGACACCTGGCCCCGGGTTGGGTGTCGCCAGCGCACCAGAGCCTCTGCGCCATTGACCATTCCGGTCCTTCCGACGACCGGCTGGTAATGCAACACGAACTGGGACTGCGCCAGCGCCGCGCGCAGATCGGTCTCCATTGCCACTCGGGCATCCACTGCAGCCTGCATGCCCTGGTCGAACATGCGCAAGGTATTGCGACCGGCCGCCTTGGCCTGGTACATCGCCAGATCGGCCTGCTTGAGCAGATCTTCCACCCCCTGCGTTCCCTGGCCGAACAGGGTGATGCCGATACTCGGTGTGCTGCGATATTCACGGCCGGTCAACACGAAGGGTGGACCAAAGGCATCGAGGATCTTGTGCCCGACCTGCTCTGCATCGCTGGCTGCGTCCAGGGCATCGGCGCTCAAGCCTTGCAGCATCACGACGAACTCGTCGCCACCGAGCCGGGCCACCGAGTCGGCCTCGCGCACGCAACCCAGCAAGCGTTGTGCCACCTGTTGCAGCAGCAGGTCACCGGTTTCATGTCCCAGCGTGTCGTTCAGGGTCTTGAAATTGTCCAGGTCGATGAACAGCAACGCCGCATGGCGCTGGTCACGGGCATGGGTCAGCAAGGCATGCTTGAGTTGCTCGAGCAGCAGGCGGCGGTTGGGCAACTCGGTCAGCGCGTCGTAAAAGGCCAGTGCATTGATCTGATCCTGTGCCAGCTTTTGCTGCGTGATGTCGCGCCCGACACCCCGGTAGCCGCGAAACTGCCCTTCATCGTCGTAGAAAGGCATGCCGCTGACCGAGGCCCAGCGATGCGCTCCGCCTTCGAGCTCGAAGCGCAGTTCCAGATCGCGAAACTCCTGGTGTGCCTCCAGCACGCGCCGGTGCTGATTCCACTGGGCCTTGGTAAGCTGGGTCTCACCCAGTTCCCAGCGCTTCTTGCCGAGGTAGTCGTAGTTCGGGTAAAGGTTGCCGGCGGCTTCGGTCCAGTCGGACTCCTCCCCCTTGACACGCACGAAGCGAAACTCCGCATCCTGTTCCCAGTACCAGTCGGACGAAAGGCTGGTCAAGGCCCGGAAGCGCGCTTCGTTGTCGCGCAGTTGCTCCTGCGCGCGCTTGCGTTCGGTGATGTCCATGAAGCTGACCTGCACCGCCGTCCGGCCTTCGAGTTTGATGACGCTGGCCTGCGCCTGCACGTCCACCGTGCTGCCGTCCAGCCGGAGATAGCGCCAGTCCTGGGTGGGAAAGACGGTCTCCTTGGCTTGCAGTGCATCCGCGCGGACATCGATCAGTTCATGCAGGCGCGAGTGAACAAAATCCCGGATATTGCGCCCCAGCACCTGCTGCTCGTCGTCAATTCCCAGCATGCGCATGGCCGCCGCGTTGACGAAGACCAGCTTTTCATCCCGATGCACAACCACACCGACCGGGGTCGACTGCACCAGGGCCCGGTACCGTTCCTCGCTTTCAACCAATACCTGTTGCAGCCGGTACTGTTCGGTTACATCGCTGAACACCAGCACCACGCCGACCAGACGGTCCTCGGCGTCGCGGATGGGCGCCGCACTGTCATAGATCTGGCATTCGTTGCCGCCCCGCGCGATCAGGGCCGTGTGGTTGGCCAGGCCGACCACCTGGCCGGTATCGAGCACACGCTGCACCGGATCGACCGGTGTTTCACGCGTGACCGCGTTCACGATCCGGAACACCTCGCCCAGTGGACGGCCCTGTGCCTGCGCAAAGCTCCAGCCGGTCAGACGCTCGGCGGTCGGGTTCATCCGTGTGATTTTTCCGGCAGTATCGGTGGCGATCACGGCATCGCCGATGGAACGCAGCGTGATCGCCAGGTTCTCCTCGCTCTCGCGCACCGCCTTCTCGGCCAGCATCCGGTCGGTGACGTCCTGCATGATCGATAACATGCCTGTCACCGTACCCTCGGAATTGCGCACCGGGGCATAACGTATCGTGTTCCATCGTGGCGTATCACTGCCGATCATCGGCCGGTTCGTCCGCTCGACCTGCTCGCCACGAAGGGCCCGGGCGACCGCATCCTTGACCTCGTGGTACCGCTCTTGCGGGAGCTGCGCGATAACGTTCTCCAGCGTCTGCCCGAGCATCTCGGCCCGGGATCGCCCACTGAGCACCTCCATGGCCGGGTTCCACTCGACGAAACGTCCCTCCAAATCCAGCACATAAAGGCCCACCGGCAGGTTGTCGATGATCTGGCGCACGAAAGTGTAGGCTTCGCCAAGCTCGCGTTGTGCCACATAACGGGCGGTGACATCGCTGAAAACCAGCACCACACCCACCACCGTGCCGGCGTTGTCCCGTATCGGCGCCGCGCTGTCGGCAATCTGCAATCGTGTGCCGTCACGCGACTGCAACTCGGCCCCATTGGCCATGGCGACCACCTCGCCGGTTGCCAGCACGGTTTGAACCGGATTGATGGCCTGACCACCAGTTTGCGCATTGCTGATTCGGAAAACCTCGGTCAACGGCATTGCCAGTGCCTCATGCAGCGGCCAGCCCGTCAGGCGCTCCGCAGCAGGATTCATGCGTGCGATGCGCCCTTCGACATCGGTCGCAATCACCGCATCTCCGATCGACTGCAGCGTGATGGCCAGGTTGCGTTCGTTCTCCCGCAACGCGCGTTCGACCAGGTCGCGCGCCTGCACCATGCGGTCGAAAGCCCGCTCCAGCGCGACGATCTCGGGCGTTCCCTGGTGCACCGACATTCGCGCGTCGACGTCGCCGGCAGCGATGCGCGAAGCAGTGGCGACCATGGCTTCCAGCGGCCGCACGATACCGCGCGCGATCCGCCATGCCAGGAACAGTGCGAGGAAAAGCAGGCCCAGACTGATCAGGACACTGCGCGTCAGGAAACGATCGGCCACCGCAAAAACAGCCGTCTGCGGCACGACGGCCACCACGGTCCAGCCGGAAATCGGCAACTTGCGGTATGCGGCGAGTTGGGCAATACCGGCGCTGTCGGCAAGCGTCAACACGCCCGATGGCTGGTTCATGTCGCTGGTCGACAGGCCGGGGAAGACGCCGGACACCGGATCGGCCAGGCTGATCGTGGCGTCTTGGGAGCGCATCAGGATCCGGTGCTGGCGATCAAGCACCAGCGTCATCATGTTCTCGGGCACATCCTGCAAGATCTGCTGGCCGAACGGCTGCAGATCGAGTGGCAATATCACCAGGCCCTGCTGCACCTTCGCTTCGTCCCGGATCGGCTCCGTCAGCACCGTAACCCAGCGTCCGGCCAGGGGCGCCAGGAACGCATCGGAAACGTGAAACTGCCCGGCCGCAACAGCAGGCGCGAACCAGGCAAAGCTGCGCAGCTGCTCTGTGCCCGGCGGATTCTTCAGATAGGTGCAGAGTGCCTGGCCCTGCAGGTCGCGCGTGCCTATCGTGACAAATTCCGGATGCAGGCGCACGAAACCGTCAATCAGGGGATCGCAGCTGCCAACGTCCATGGCCTTGACCAGCGGCTGGCTGGCGATCAGCGACAGTGTGCCGGCATAGTCGCGCAGACTCGCTTGCAGCCTGTTGGCAGTGCCATCCACCAGAACCTGCAGTTGTTCGCGCGCCAGGGTTCGATCATGGTCACGGCCTTGAAGCAGGTGCCAGATGGACACCAGGAATAGCGGCAACGCGGCGACCAGCACCAGGATCGCGAGCTGCAACCGAACGGAGCGCTGGCCCAGGCCGGGCATCTCAATTGCTGGCGTCATCGTCGAGTTTGCGCCCATGAATGCCCCGGATCAGCACCAGACAAACAAGGGACTGGGTGACAACACCCGGGCCTGAAAAACAATTGACAACCGCATCGACAGCACACTCCCGTTTCTAGGGTCGTTCCTGTCCGGCAGACATTCCGATAGGTATCGGGTCACCAGGATCAGGAAAACTGGGCCTCCCAGCATGGGTGACCCGCCGGCTTGTGTTCCCGCGACCGTTATGGGACAAATACTATCATCGGCCGGACACCGCAGCCCGCGGTCAGGCCCGGCGCTTGCATGCCTGTCTCTGGCGAACAACGCCCGCGCAAGCCTGCGCGGGCGGCCAGCCAGCGGGTCAAACGCGTTGAACGTGTGTCAGACGGCCACCCACAGGACCGGCAATCCCGGCAAGGAGCGCAAAATCGGCGACAACGCGCCGTCGCGCACCAGCGCATGGGCATGTGCGATGTCCGGCGCCAGATAACGGTCCTGCGCCAATGGCGGAACCTGTTCGCGCAATAACGCATGCGCCTGCTCCAGTGCCGGCGAACTGCGCAGCGGACGCAGGAACTCGATGGCCTGCGCGGCGGCCAGCCATTCGATGCCCAGGATATGTGCGGTATTGGTGATCATGTCCTGCAGGCGGCGCGCCGCAAATGTCGCCATCGACACATGGTCTTCCTGATTGGCACTGGTCGGCAGGCTGTCGACGCTGGCCGGATGGGCCAGCGACTTGTTCTCCGACGCCAGCGCCGCAGCCGTGACATGGGCGATCATGAAGCCGCTGTTGAGGCCCGCGTCCGAGGTCAGGAATGGCGGCAGGCGCGAAACACCACTGTCGATCAGCATCGCGATACGCCGCTCGGCAATCGCCCCCACCTCGGCAATGGCCAGCGCCATCGCATCGGCCGCCAGCGCCACCGGTTCGGCGTGAAAATTGCCGCCTGAGACCATGGCGCCGTCCTGTGCGAACACCAGCGGGTTGTCGGTCACGGCATTGGCCTCGCGCACCAGCACCAGCGCGGCATGGCGCAGACTGTCCAGACAGGCGCCCACCACCTGCGGCTGGCAGCGCAGGCTGTAGGGATCCTGCACCCGGTCGTCGCCGTCCAGATGGGAGAGGCGGATCTCGCTGCCCGAGAGCAGGCTGCGGTAGTAACGCGCCACATCGATCTGGCCCGGCTGGCCACGCAAGTCGTGGATGCGCGGGTCGAATGGTCCGTCGCTGCCGCGTGCGGCGTCCACCGTCAATGCGCCGATGACCAGTGCCGACTCGAGCACCGGCTCGAATGCCAGCAGACCGTGCAAGGCCAGTGCGGTCGAGGTCTGCGTGCCGTTGATCAGCGCCAGGCCTTCCTTGGGACCCAGCGTCAAGGGCGTGATGCCGGCCCGCTGCAAGGCCGCCAGCGCGGGCACGGCCTTGCCGTCCTGCAACATCGAACCTTCGCCCAGCAGCGCCAGCGTCATATGGGCCAGCGGCGCCAGATCACCGGAGGCCCCCACCGAACCACGTGCCGGCACCCAGGGCACCAGGCCCGCGTTGACGACGGCAAGAATGGTGTCGACCACCTCCTCGCGCACACCGGAATAGCCACGCGCCAGGCTGGCCGCCTTGAGCGCGAGCATCAGCCGCATGATCGGCGGCGACAGCGGTTCACCGACGCCCACGCTGTGCGAGCGAATCAGGTTGAGCTGCAGCACGGCCAGGTCCGACTTGCTGATCCGCTGATTGGCCAGCTTGCCGAAGCCGGTATTGACGCCATACACCGGCGCATCGCCGTCGGCCGCAGCCCGCACCACGTCGGCGCTGGCCCGAATGCCGGCGCGGCAGCCGTCGGACAGCAGCAGTGGCTCGTTGCCCTGATGGATTCGCTGCAACTGGTCCAGTGTCAGGTTGCCAGGTTCGATCACCATCTCAGTTGCTCCCCAGCATCGGCAGATTCAGGCCCTGCGCGCGCGCGCAGGCCACCGCCTCGTCGTAGCCAGCGTCGGCGTGTCGCATCACACCGGTGCCGGGATCGTTCCACAACACCCGCTCGATGCGTTTGGCGGCCGCGTCGGTGCCGTCACAGACGATCACGACGCCGGAATGCTGCGAGTAGCCCATTCCGACGCCACCGCCATGGTGCAACGAGACCCAGGTTGCGCCACCGGCGGTATTGAGCAAGGCATTGAGCAGCGGCCAGTCCGAGACGGCATCGGAGCCATCGCGCATGGACTCGGTCTCGCGGTTGGGCGAGGCTACAGAGCCGCTGTCCAGATGGTCGCGGCCGATCACGATCGGCGCCTTGAGTTCGCCCGATTTCACCATCTCGTTGAAGGCCAGGCCGGCGCGGTGGCGTTCGCCCAGGCCGATCCAGCAGATACGGGCCGGCAGCCCCTGGAACGCAATCCGCTCCGAAGCCATGTCGAGCCAGCGGTGCAGGTGGGCGTCCTCGGGGAACAGCTCCTTCATCCTGGCGTCGGTCTTGCGAATATCGTCGGGGTCTCCCGACAAGGCGACCCAGCGAAACGGCCCCTTGCCGCGGCAGAACAGCGGCCGCACATAAGCCGGCACGAATCCGGGGAAATCGAAGGCCTTGGCGACGCCTTCGTCAAAAGCCACCTGGCGGATGTTGTTGCCATAGTCGACCGTCGGAATGCCCATGGACTGGAAATCGAGCATCGCCTGCACGTGGACCGCACAACTTGCCGCGGCTGCCTTGCGCAGCGGCGCATGCTGGTCGTCGTCGACCTGGGCGGCCCGCCAGCGCTCGACGGTCCAGCCCGAGGGCAGGTACCCGTTGACCAGGTCGTGGGCCGAAGTCTGGTCGGTCACCAGGTCCGGGCGCAGACCGCCGGCGCGGGCGCGGCGCACCAGTTCGGGCAGGATATCGGCCGCGTTGCCAAGCAGGCCGACCGACACCGCCTTCTTCTCGTCGCGGTAACGTGCCAGCCGCGCCAGCGCGTCGTCGATGCTGCTGGCCTGTTCGTCCAGATAACGGGTCTTGATGCGGAAATCGATGCGCGACTGCTGGCACTCGATGTTCAGCGAGCTGGCACCGGCAAAACTGGCGGCCAGCGGCTGCGCACCGCCCATGCCACCGAGCCCGGCAGTCAGGATCCAGCGCCCGGCCAGGTCGCCGTTGTAATGCTGGCGGCCGGCTTCGACAAAGGTCTCGTAGGTGCCTTGCACGATGCCCTGGCTGCCGATGTAGATCCAGGAGCCGGCCGTCATCTGGCCGTACATCATCAGGCCCTTGCGGTCGAGTTCGTGGAAGTGCTCCCAGGTGGCCCACTTGGGCACCAGGTTGGAGTTGGCGATCAACACCCGCGGCGCGTCGACATGGGTACGAAACACCCCGACCGGCTTGCCGGACTGCACCAGCAAGGTCTCGTCTTCGCCGAGTTTGCGCAGACTCTCGAGGATCGCCTCGAAGCAGTCCCAGTTGCGCGCGGCCTTGCCAATGCCGCCGTAGACCACCAGCGCGTCCGGATTTTCGGCGACCTCCGGGTCCAGGTTGTTCTGCACCATGCGGTAGGCGGCCTCGATCAGCCAGTTCCTGCAATGGAGCTCGGTGCCGCGTGGTGCACGCACCGGACGGGCCTTGGCGCTTTGGTGCAGGGGGGAAAGATCGGACATGAAATTCTCCTGGTACAGGGGTTGCGATCGAAGTCGAAGGACGGCAGTTTACTTGACTAGACAAGCATATGCAACTATGATGCAAACACGCCAGCCATCCTCGGACCAGACCGCCTCTCCATGTCAGCTTCACCCGCGGCCATTGACAGCTCCAACCGTTCTGCCCGGGCACCGTATGCGCGCGTCAAGGCCTTTCTCAAGCAGGGGCTCTCCAGCGGCCACTGGCCACCGGATGCCTTGATGCCGTCCGAATCCGAACTGGTGGCGCAGTTCGGGGTCAGTCGCATGACGGTCACACGGGCACTGCGCGAACTGCAATCAGAAGGCCTGGTGCACCGGGTCCAGGGCCTGGGCACCTACGCTGCGCACCTGGCACCGGTCTCGTCGACACTGACCATCCGCGACCTGCACGAAGAAATCACGGCGCGCGGCCATCGCCACCATGCGCTCGTCCACCTGGCCCAAAGCGAGGCCTGCAGTGAGGCCTTGGCGCCCAGGCTCGGCCTGCGCGTCGGTGACCCGGTGTTCCATACGCTGATCGTGCACCATGAAAACGACGTACCGCTCCAATGCGAAGACCGCTATGTCAATCCGGCCTGTGCACCCGACTACCTGCAGACCGATTTCACCCGCATCACACCGACACACTATCTGCTTGATGTGGCACCCCTGTGGGAAGCGCAATATGCGATCGAATCGGGCAATGCGACCGCGCAGGAAGCCCGATTGCTGGGCATCGGCGGGCGTGATCCCTGCCTGATCATCGTGCGGCGCACCGTCAACCGCAACGTGCCGATCACGCTGGCGCGGCTGGTGCACCCGGGTTCACGTTATCGCCTCGAGGGCCAATTCACCCCTTGAACCATGCAACGCTTGCCCCCATCGGCGCGGCCCATACCGCCCACCCTTACGCCATGACCCAACGCCTGATCGATGCCACCGCGACACCACCCCAGCCCTGGCGCAATGGTGGCGGCCAGACCCGTGAACTGTGGCTGTGGCCCGCCACCGGCCCCTGGCAGTTGCGCATCAGCCGTGCCGATATCGACCGCGACGGCGCGTTCTCTGCATTTGCCGGCGTCACCCGCTGGTTCGCCGTCTTGCACGGTGCCGGCGTCGCGCTGCAACTGGGTGCACGAGGACATGTGCTGCGCCCGGGGGATAGCGCCCTGTGTTTCGACGGCGCGCTGGCGCCCGAGTGCCACCTGCTCGATGGCCCGACGCAAGACCTCAATCTGATGGCGCAGGGCGGCGACGCCGTGATGGCACGGGCAGATCCGCAAACACCGTGGCAGTCGAGCCACACCATGCGCGGCCTGTACACGACGGTGGCCGGCCGCTGGAGCGACGGAACACGGCAACAGCCGCTGCCATCCCACCACCTGTTGTGGGACGAAGTGGCCGGGCCGGAGCACTGGGTATTCGAGCCCGACGCCGGCGCCAGTGGCACGGCATGGTGGCTGGCTTTCACGCCGGCACAATAACGCCATGGCAGCTACGACTCTCTGGCGAAATGCCTGTCTGGCCACGCTGGCGGACAACACCGACTGGGGCCTGGTCGACAATGGCGCGCTGCTGGTGCAGTCGGACCGGCTGGCCTGGGTCGGCAGCTTGGCAGAGTTGCCCGATGCGATGCGCGGGGCCATCACGCATGAAGTGGATCTCGGCGGCGCGCTGGTCACGCCGGGTCTGGTCGATTGCCATACACACCTGGTTTACGGGGGTCTGCGTGCACGCGAATTCGAGCTGCGGCTGCAAGGCGCCAGCTACGAGGAAATCGCCCGCGCCGGCGGCGGCATCCGCGCGACCGTCGCTGCCACACGCGGCGCCAGCGATACGCAGCTGCACGCCGCTGCGCGCAAACGCGCGCTGGCCTTGATGGGCGAAGGCGTGACCAGCATCGAGATCAAGTCCGGTTATGGCCTGAGCCTGGAACACGAACGGCGTTGCCTGGCCATTGCCCGTGCACTCGGGCGCGAGCTGCCCGTGTCGGTGTTCACCACCTACCTGGCGGCCCACGCCGTGCCACCGGAGTTCGACGGCCGGGCCGACGACTACATCGACGCGGTCTGCCGCTGGATGCCGGCACTGCACGCCCAGGGGCTGATCGATGCGGTCGACGCCTTCTGCGAGAACATCGGTTTCTCGCCGGCCCAGACGCGGCGGGTGTTCGAAACCGCATGCGGCCTGGGCCTGCCGGTCAAGCTGCATGCCGAACAACTGAGCAACCAGGACGGCGCAAGGCTTGCCGCGGAATTCGGCGCCTTGTCGTGTGACCATCTGGAGTGGCTCAGCGACGCCGGCATAACGTCCATGCGTGCCAGCGGTTCGGTGGCGGTGTTGCTGCCCGGCGCGTATTACTACCTGCGCGACACAAAGCTCCCGCCAATCGCGGCAATACGCGCAGCAGGTGTGCCGATGGCGCTGGCCACCGATCACAACCCCGGCTCCAGCCCCGGGCTGTCGCTGCTGCTGATGGTCAACATGGCCTGCACGCTGTTTCGCCTGACACCGCTGGAAGCGGTGCTGGGCGTCACCGCGCATGGCGCGCGCGCACTGGGCCGCAACGACCGGGGCCGGCTGGTAGCTGGCAATCGCGCCGACTTCGTGGCCTGGGATCTGCAGCATCCACACGAACTGGCCTACTGGTTCGGCCACAATCCATGCCAACGCGTCATCGCCGGCGGCAAACCATCATTCGAATGACCGAGACCATCTACACCCTGCACAGCGGCACCCGGCCGCTGCTGATCAGCGTGCCGCATGTCGGCACCCGCATTCCGGTCGACCAGACGCAACGCTACCTGCCGCGCGCGCTCGACGTGGAAGATACCGACTGGCATCTCGAACGCGTCTATGCGTTTGCCAAGGCGATGGGCGCCAGTCTGATCGTGCCGCGTTACTCGCGTTTTCTGATCGATCTGAACCGGGCGCCGGACAACACGCCGATGTATGCCGGCGCCAACAATACCGAGTTGTGCCCGACACGGTTTTTCACCGGAGAGCCGATCTATCTCGAGGGCCAGGCACCGGACGCGAACGAGGTCACGCGCCGGCGCCAGATCTACTGGCAGCCCTACCACGACGCCTTGGCACAGGAACTGGGCCGGCTGAAGACGGCGCACGGCCATGCGGTGTTGTTCGACGGGCACAGCATCAAGTCGACGCTGCCCTGGTTGTTCGAGGGCAAGCTGCCCGACCTCAACCTGGGCACCGCCAACGGCGCGAGTTGCGCGCCCGACCTGCGCGCTGCGCTGATGAAGGTGCTGGAGGACCAGCGTCGCTTCACCCAGGTCACGGATGGCCGCTTCAAGGGCGGCCACATCACTCGCCATTACGGACGGCCGGACAGCGGCGTCCACGCGGTCCAGCTCGAGATGTGCTGGAGCACCTATATGCAGGAGAGCGCACCGTACGCGCTCGATCCGGCGCGTGCGGCAGAACTGGCGCCAACCCTGCGCGCGCTGGTGCAGACCATGCTCGACTGGACGCCCGATGCCTGAGCAAAGCCTGTGGGCGCCGCAGGCCTGGATCACCGGACGCTGGCAGCCATCGGTTTTGCTCGAGGTCGATGCGCAGGGGCGCTGGGGCGCAGTCTCCAGCGGAGTCACACATCCGCCAGCGCATGCGCGCAGGCTTGCCGGGCCGATACTGCCGGGGCTGGTGGACGCACACAGCCATGCATTTCAGCGCGCTTTCGCCGGCCTGTCGGAGCGCCGCGAGTCCGAGTCGGACGACTTCTGGTCCTGGCGCGAACGCATGTACCGGGTGGCGCTGCGCATCACGCCGCAGCAGATGCGCGCCATCGCGGCCCAGCTGTACGTGGAGTTGCTGCGGGGCGGCTACACCCAGGTCTGCGAGTTCCACTATCTGCACCATGGGATTTCCGGCAAACCCTATGCCGACCCGGCCACAATGAGCTGGGCCGTGGCCGACGCGGCGCAGGATGCCGGCATCGGCCTGACCTTGCTGCCGGTGCTGTACCAGCGCGCCGGCTTCGCACAAAGCGCGCTGCGCGACGACCAGCGCCGCTTTGCCGGCACCGCAGCCATGGTGCGCGACCTCTCGCATGCAGTAGCGGGCAGCGGTCGCGCCAACGTCAATACGGGCGTGGCCGTCCATTCGTTGCGGGCGGCAGGCAAACCGGCCATTGCGGAACTGATGGGCCTGGTCGGCGACGCGGACATGCCCATCCATATCCACGTCGCGGAACAGACCGCCGAAGTCGACGATTGCGTCAAGGCCACCGGCCAGCGGCCGATCGCCTACCTGTGCGCCGAACTGGCGCCCGACCGGCGCTGGCAACTGGTCCATGCCACCCATGCCACGGCAGCGGAAATCGATGCCGTGGCCCGCAGCGGCGCCGCCATCGTGATCTGCCCCGCGACCGAAGGCAATCTCGGCGACGGCCTGACCGACCTGGCGGGCTGGCTCGACGCCGGTGTGCCGATGGCCATCGGCTCGGACAGCCATGTCGTGCGCAATTGGCCGGAAGAACTGCGCTGGCTCGAATACGGCCAGCGGCTGGTACACCGCAAACGCAATGTGGCGGCCTCGCCGGGACGGCAAAGCGCGACCGCTGCGCGGCTGTTCGACGCAGCACTGGGTGCCGGCGCCGCTGCCGCCGGCCAGACGACCTGGGGCCTGGTGACCGGGGCGCGCGCCGATGCGCTGGTGCTCGATGCCGGGGCACCGGCTCTGCTGGGTATCCCGGCCACCCATCAGCTCGATGCCCTGGTGTTTGCGTCGGCCGAGCCGGCATTTCACGAAGTCATCGTGGCCGGTGCGTCCGTTTTGCAAGGCGGCCGCCACCCCATCCAGGACACGATCGCACGGAACTTCGAAGCCGCGATGCAGGCGATCTGGAACAGCGAATAGTCCGGCCGATGAGCAACGCCCAATGGTTCATGCTGCTCGGCGCGTTGCTGCTGACGATGGGATTGACATCGTCGATGCTCAAGCGTGCGCCCGTGACCTCGGCCATCATCTACCTCGGTGTCGGCCTGCTGGTGGGCCCGACGGTGCTCAATCTGTTCCATTTCAATCCGCTCAAGGAATCGAAGCTGCTCGAGACACTGACCGAAGTGGCCGTGCTGATCTCGCTGTTCTCGGCCGGGGTCAAGATGCCGGCGCCGTTTTCATTCGCACGCTGGCGCTTGCCGGTGCTGCTGGCCACCTTGTCGATGTCCTTCACCGTGGCGCTGGTCGCTGCATTCGCCTATTTCGTGCTCGGAATGCCTTTGGGAGCCGGTGTGTTGCTCGGAGCCATCGTCGCCCCGACCGACCCGGTACTGGCCACCGACGTGCAGATCCGCCATCCAGGCGACCGCGATGCACTGCGTTTCAACCTCACCTGCGAAGCCGGCATGAACGACGGCAGCGCGTTCCCGTTCGTGGTGCTGGGCCTGGGACTGCTGGGCCTGCATGACATCGGAGAGTTCGGTTTGCGCTGGTTGCTGCTGGACGTGGTCTGGGCCACCGCCGGCGGCATCACCATCGGTGTCATTGCCGGTGTGGCGCTGGCCCGGCTCGGTGGCCGACTGCGGGCAGCACCATACCACCATGTGCTGATGGATGATTTCCTGGGCCTGGGACTGATCGGCCTGGTGTATGGCGTGTCGGTGCTGACCCACACCTGGGGCTTTCTGGCGGTCTTTTTTGCCGCTGTGGCGCTGCGCCAGGCCGAGTTGAAACTGGCGCGCGAACAACGCCAAATGGAGCCACCTGCGCCTGCAGACACGGCTTCGGGGAGTCAGCAGCCGCAGTCCGCGATGCTGCAGCAAAGCACGGTCAGCGCCGGGTCACTGGTTTTCAAGGAACATCTCGAACGCCTGTCGGAGCTGTTGCTGGTGCTGCTGGTGGGCGGGTCGCTGTTCATCGATTCATGGAGCTGGCCGGCGGTGGCATTGGCACTGTTCCTGTTCACCGTAGCGCGGCCGCTCAGTGTGTTGCTGGTGCTGGCCGGTTCCGGCACGACGGCGCGTCTGCGCGGCATGACGGCCTGGTTCGGCGTGCGTGGCATCGGGTCGCTGTATTACCTGATGTACGCGATCGAACACGGGGTGCCGGAACCTCTGGCGCTGCAGCTGATCCAGATGACGCTGATCGTGGTGACGCTGTCGATTCTGCTGCACGGCACCAGCGTCAAACCGCTGATGGACCGGTTCTGGAAGCGCCG
>JAGPBF010000055.1 GCA_018063505.1 Rhodoferax sp. | reverse complement strand
GTCGTGTCTCCTTGATCATCGTTGAAGAATCTACATCGACAGGGAGCCTTCGCGGAACTCCGTCTTGTCGAGCCATATGTTGACCAGCACCGGTTTTCCGCTGCGCGCCAGCGCGCGCGCCCTGGCAAGTGCCGGCTGAACCTCGGCCATCTCGCGCACCAGAATACCTTCGGCGCCAAAACCCGCTGCCACCTTGTGGTAATCGGTGCGCGCCAGCACCGTGGCCACGTCGTCGTGCAGCATCTTGACCTGTTCGCGGGCGATCTGGGTCCAGCCGGCATCGTTGCCGACGATCGCGATCACCGGTATGCCGTGCCGCACGAAGGTGTCGAACTCGACCAGGCCGTAGCCACAGGCGCCGTCGCCGAAAATGATCCAGACCTCGGCATCGGGATGGCAACAGGCCGCGCCCAGCGCAAACCCGGCGCCGACCCCCAGCGTGCCGAAAGCCCCCGGGTCGAGCCAGCGCAAGGGTGCACGGGGATGCAGCACATAGGCCGCCGTGGCGACGAAGTCGCCGCCATCGGCGACGATCAGCGCCTTGTCGCCGGCGGTCTCTTCGACCAGTCGCAACAAGGCCACGGGATTGACCATGGTGCCGCCAACCGTTGCCTGGGTGTCGATGCCGGTCTCGCGCTGCGCATCGCGGGCCTGCAACTGGGCGATCCACGGTTGCCAGTCGCTGGCGCGTTGCTTCCACAGGTTGCCCGACTGCGCCATGGACAGAAAGAACAGACCGGCGTCGCCGATAACCGCGACATCGGGACGCCGGTTCAGCCGGGCATCCCTGGCACTTCGGTTCACCGCGATCAAGCGCGCGCTGCGCCGGATATGTTTGCCGTAGTCGAGCCGGAAATCGCAAGGCACGCCGGCAAGCACCACACAATCGGCTTCGCGCAAGGCATCGCGCCGCTGGTGGCGCATCTGCAGCGGATGGTGCCGGCCCATCAGCCCGCGGGCCATGCCCGACAGGTAGACCGGAATGCCGAGTTGACCGATCGCCTGGGCAATGGCGGCTGCCTGGCCCGCCTGTGCCAGCGTCTGGCTGCCAATCACCATCAGCGGGCGCTTGGCCTGCGACAAGGCTGCCAGCGCCTTGCGCAGGTCGGCCGCAGCGGGTGAGGGCGGCACAGCCGGATGAACATGGGTGCTGGCGACTTCGCCAGAGCCGGCAAACATCTTCGCGACATGGCGACCCAGGTACCAGCGCAGCATGCGTTCGCCGATGGAGCGGCCCTTGCCGGCCGCGTCGGCATACCACTGGCGGATCGTTGCTTCGTCATACAGCAGGTCGACCGGACACTCGATGAACACCGGCCCGGGCACGCCGGTGCAGGCCAGCGTGAAGGCGTCGTCCACGGCCGGACCGAGGTCGGCGACACGCCGGATCTTGATGAAGCGCTTGACGTGCGGCGCCACCAGCGGACGCTGGTCGATGTCCTGCAACGCGCCGCGTCCCTGCAGTGCGGTGGGCGCCGCGCCACCGAGCAGGATCAGCGGCGACTGTGCCAGCTGGGCATTCTTCAGCGCGGTGATCGTATTGCTGATGCCCGGCCCGGCGGTCACTGCGGCCACACCGGGCACGCCCGAGAGCCGGCCCATGGCATCGGCGGCAAACACGGCGGCGGCCTCGTCGCGCACGTCGACAATGCGGATGCCTCGCGCCCGGGCTGCCGACAGGATCGGTGAAATATGACCGCCACACAGCGTGAAGATATGGCGTACGCCATGGGCTTGCAGCGACACTGCGACCCGATCTCCCCCGTGCATGCGCGTTGCCGGATCCGCCATGCGAGCTTGTCTCCGATGGTGTGGGGCCGTCATTGTCGCGGCCCTTTGCGCTCGAGTATCTCAGTGCCTTGTGCTTTGGGCAATACAGGCGCATGCAGGGCGAGCTGCAGGCCGGCTTTTACAATGGCAGCAACAAGGAGTCTGCGGATGGCGATATTTGCATTGGGTGGGGTGTCACCCCACATTGCCGAATCGGCGTGGGTGGCCGAAAGCGCCCAGGTGATCGGCAATGTGGAGCTGGCACAGGATGTCAGCATCTGGTTTGGCGCTGTGCTGCGGGGTGACAACAACGAGCCACTGCGGATCGGACGCGGCAGCAATATCCAGGACGGCAGCGTGCTGCATTCCGACCATGGCAAACCGCTCGATATCGGTGCCGACGTGACGGTCGGGCACATGGTCATGCTCCATGGTTGCACCATCGGTGACGCATCGCTGATCGGCATCGGCGCAGTGGTACTCAACGGTGCCCGTATTGGCAGGAACTGCCTGGTCGGCGCCGGTGCGCTGGTCACCGAAGGCAAGGAGTTTGCCGACGGCTCGATGATCATCGGCAGCCCGGCCAAGGTGGTGCGCGACCTTACACCCGAGCAGATCGAGGGCTTGCGCCGCAGCGCGCAGGGGTATGTAGACAACGCGCGCCGGTTCAGGGATACGCTCGAGCGGATCGCCTGAGGCGGCCGCTGCAAGACTGGAACCCGACTTGTCCGAACTTCACAAATTCCTGTTCGATGGCCTGCCGGTGCGCGGCATCATCGTGCGTCTGACGGACGCCTGGACCGAGATCCTGCGCCGGCGCGCGTCCAACAGCCAGACCGGGGCTTATGCCACGCCGGTGGCCGAGTTGCTGGGCGAGATGGTGGCCGCCTCGGCGCTGATGCAATCGAACATCAAGTTCGATGGTGCCCTGGTGATGCAGATCATGGGCGAAGGCCCGGTCAAGCTGGCCGTGGTCGAGGTTCAGCCCGACCTGGCTCTGCGGGCCACCGTCACCGTGACCGGCAGCATAACGCCGCACATGCCGTTGAGCGAGATGGTCAATGCCGGCAACGGCGGGCGTTGTGCGATCACGCTCGACCCGAAGTCCCGCCTGCCGGGCCAGCAGCCGTACCAGGGTGTGGTGCCACTGTTCGGCGACCAGGGCGAGAAGCTGGAGAAGTTCAGCGAGGTGGTGCAGCACTACATGCTGCAAAGCGAGCAACTCGACACCACGCTGGTGCTGGCTGCCAATGACACGGTGGCGGCCGGGCTGCTGATCCAACGCCTTCCGGTGCAAGGCAGCGGCAATCTTGCCGGTGGCAGTGGGCAGGCCGATGAAGACGAGATCGGTCGCAACGAAGACTACAACCGCATCGCCACGCTGGCCGCGAGCCTCAAACGCGAAGAACTGCTTGCGCTGGGCGTCGACGAAATCCTGCACCGGTTGTTCTGGCAGGAAGACGTGCTGCGCTTTGCACCGCAGCCTGACGATCCGCAGCCGCGATTCGTGTGCAGCTGCAGCCGCGAAAAGGTCGGCGCCATGATCGTCAGCCTGGGCGAGGAAGAAGCCGCCAGCATCCTGGCCGAACGTGAAGACATCGAGGTGGGGTGCGAGTTCTGCGGTGTTCAATACCGCTTCGATGCCATCGACGCCGCGCAACTGTTCAAACCACACAGCCAGCTGCCACCGACACCGAGTACCGGCACCCACTGAGCCAGCCGTCGGCCCTGGCTTTGCCGGGCCTGCTGAGGGCGGTCGTTGGAGCCGGGTGCGGCCCGGCCTTGTCCTGCGTGGTTGGTACGCCGCTACTTCGCGATCTGCACCATGATCTCGTTGGGCCGCACCATGCCAAGCTCGAAGCGGGCCTTCTCCTCGACGATGTCCATGCCTTCCTGAAGGTCGCGGACCTCGGCTTCGAGCCGCTCGTTGCCCTGGCGTTCGCGTTCGTTACGCGCCTTCTTGGCTTCGAGCTCCTGCGCCAGCGACGACACATTGGGCAGGCTGCCGCGGCCGTACCACAGCTGGCCATGCAGGATGACCAGCAGGGCGATCAGGGCCAGCGGAATGATGCGGTTGCGCACGGCAGGGGCTTTCGGCGGCAGCGACTTGGAGGATCTGTCCGATCAACGCAGGTTGTAGAACGCGTCGCGTCCGGGGTAGTGGGCGATTTCGCCGAGGTCTTCCTCGATACGCAGCAACTGGTTGTACTTGGCCATGCGGTCCGAGCGGCTCAACGAGCCGGTCTTGATCTGGCCGGCATTGGTGCCTACCGCGATGTCGGCGATGGTCGAGTCTTCGGTCTCACCGGAGCGGTGGCTGATGACGGCGGTGTAGCCGGCGCGTTTGGCCATTTCGATGGCGGCGAAGGTCTCGCTGAGCGTGCCGATCTGGTTGATCTTGATCAGGATCGAGTTGGCGATGCCCTTGTCGATGCCTTCCTTGAGGATCTTGGTGTTGGTGACGAACAGGTCGTCGCCGACGATCTGCACCTTCTTGCCCAGGCGGTCGGTCAGCACTTTCCAGCCGTCCCAGTCGCCTTCGGCCATGCCGTCTTCGATGCTGATGATCGGGTACTTGTCGGCCCAGGTCGCCAGGATGTCGGTCCACTCTTCGGAGGTCAGGCTCAGGCCTTCACCGTCGAGCTGGTATTTGCCGTCCTTGTAGAACTCGGAGGCGGCGCAGTCCAGGCCCAGCGCGATCTGCTCGCCGGCCACGAAGCCGGCCTTGTCGATGGCTTCCAGAATCATCTGGATCGCGGCTTCATGGTTGGCCACGTTGGGCGCGAAACCACCTTCGTCGCCGACCGCCACGCTGATGCCCTTGTCGTGCAGGATCTTCTTGAGTGCGTGGAATACCTCGGCGCCGTAACGCAGGGCTTCGCGGAAGTTCGGCGCTCCGATCGGGATGATCATGAACTCCTGCAGGTCCAGGTTGTTGTTGGCGTGCGCGCCGCCATTGATGACGTTCATCATCGGCACCGGCATCTGCATGCTGCCCATGCCACCGAAATAGCGGTACAGGGGCAGGCCGGATTCTTCGGCGGCGGCGCGGGCCACGGCCATCGATACCGCCAGCATCGCGTTGGCGCCCAGGCGGGACTTGTTCTCGGTGCCGTCCAGGTCGATCAGGGTCTTGTCCAGAAACGCCTGCTCGGACGCGTCCAGGCCCATCACGGCCTCGGAGATTTCGGTATTGATGAACTCGACCGCCTTGAGCACGCCCTTGCCCAGATAACGCGTCATATCGCCATCGCGCAGTTCGATCGCCTCGCGCGAACCGGTCGATGCGCCCGAGGGCACGGCGGCGCGCCCCATGGTGCCGCTTTCGAGCAGCACGTCGCACTCCACGGTAGGGTTGCCACGGGAGTCGAGGATTTCGCGGCCGACGATGTCAACAATTGCACTCATGTTTCTTCTTTCAGATCAATTTCGGGAGAGGGAATGGGTTTGGTCGGGGGCGTAGTAGCAGCGGTGCGCAGCAAGCTGAGATACAGGCCGCAACGGTGGCTCAGACGCCTTCGACCAGCACCATGCGCATGACAGCCGCGCCCTTGCGCGCGGCACGGGCCTTGCCATATTCGGGCGAGGCATCGAATTTTCTGGCGGCCTCCACCGACGGAAATTTCAGCACCACCAGGCGCTCTGGTTGCCAGTCGCCTTCGATCACCTCGGCCTTGCCGCCGCGCACGCAGACTTCTGCCCCGTGCGCCTGCATGGCGGCGGTGGACCATTTCTTGTATTCCTCATATTGCTGCGGGTCGGTGACCGTGACATTGGCGATGATGTAGGCGCTGCTCATGGATGGTTTCCTGTAGGGGAGGGATGCTGTTCAGTCGGCAAATGCCTGTTCGAGAAACCCGTGGCGTTTGGTGGCCTGGTCGAGATCGCGCAGGACCTCGAGCAGGGCTTTCATGTGTGCCAGCGGAACGGCGTTGGGGCCATCGCTCAGCGCACGTTTGGGATCGGGATGGGTTTCCATGAAGACGCCGGACACACCGGCCGCGACCGCTGCGCGCGCCAGCACCGGAACCATGTTGCGCTGGCCGCCGCTGCTGCTGCCCTGGCCGCCGGGCAGCTGCACAGAATGGGTGGCGTCGAACACGACGGGTGCGCCGGTCTCGCGCATGATGGCCAGCGAACGCATGTCGCTGACCAGGTTGTTGTAGCCAAAACTTGCGCCGCGTTCGCAGGCCATGAAATTGTCTTCGGGCAGGCCGACCTCGTGTGCCGCTGCGCGCGCCTTGTCGATGACGTTTTTCATGTCGCCCGGTGCCAGGAACTGGCCCTTCTTGATATTCACCGGCTTGCCCGACTGCGCCACGGCCCGGATGAAATCAGTCTGGCGGCACAGGAAGGCCGGTGTCTGCAACACATCGACGACGCCAGCGACCATGTCGATCTGGGCGATATCGTGCACGTCGGTAAGCACCGGCACCTGCAGATCGCGTTTCACCTTGGCCAGGATCTCCAGGCCTTTTTCGATGCCGGGCCCGCGAAAGCTGGTGCCCGACGTGCGGTTGGCCTTGTCGAAGCTGCTTTTGAAAATGAAGGGAATGCCCAGTTCGCGGGTGATGTCACGCAGAACCCCGGCGGTGTCCATCTGCAACTGCTCGGATTCGATGACACACGGGCCGGCGATCAGGAAAAACGGGTGTGCCAGACCGACATTGAAACCACACAACTTCACGCGCGAGCTCCCGGCGGCATAACGAGGCAACGCATCATGCGACGGCCTTGACGGCCTTGAGGTTGCGGCCCTGGCCCTGGTCTTGCGCCTGATGGTCGAGCGCGGCCTTGATGAAGGCGTTGAACAGCGGGTGGCCGTTCCAGGGTGTCGACTTGAACTCGGGGTGGAACTGCACACCGACGAACCAGGGGTGCACGTCGCGTGGCAGTTCGACGATCTCGGTCAGGTGCTCGCGCTGGGTCTTGGCAGAAATGACCAGGCCGGCCTTGCGCAGCGTGTCCAGGTAATGCACGTTGGCTTCGTAGCGGTGGCGATGGCGTTCGGTGACGACGTCGCCGTAGATGTCGTGCGCCAGCGTGCCGGGCTCCACATCGGAGGTCTGCGCGCCCAGGCGCATCGTGCCGCCGAGATCGGAGTTTTCGTCGCGGTTCTTGATCGTGCCGTCGGCATCTTTCCATTCGGTGATCAGCGCGATGACCGGGTGCGGCGTGCCGGGCTCGAATTCGGTACTGTTGGCATCGACCAGGCCGGCGACATCTCGCGCATATTCGATCGTCGCCACCTGCATGCCAAGGCAGATGCCAAGGTAGGGCAGCTTGTTCTCGCGGGCATAACGGGCTGTTGCGATCTTGCCTTCGATGCCGCGCTTGCCGAAGCCCCCTGGCACCAGGATGCCGTCAAAACGGGCAAGCTGCTTGACGGTGTCGGGGCCGATGGTCTCGGAATCGATGTATTCGATCTTGACCCGCGAATGGTTCTTCATGCCGGCATGGCGCAGCGCTTCGTTGAGCGACTTGTAGCTGTCGCTGAGGTCGACATATTTGCCGACCATGGCGATATGGACTTCGGTCTTGGGGTGTTCGGTTTCGTAGACCAGGTCGTCCCAGCGCTTGAGGTTGGCCGGTGGCGTGTTCAGGCGCAGCTTGTCGCAGATCAGGCCGTCGAGCCCCTGCTGGTGCAGCATGCGCGGCACCTTGTAGATCGTGTCCACGTCCCACATCGAGATCACGCCCCACGATGGCACGTTGGAGAACAGCGAGATCTTCTCGCGTTCCTCTGGCGGAATCGGCCGGTCGGCGCGGCACACGAGCGCATCGGCCTGGATCCCGATCTCGCGCAACTGCTTGGCCGTGTGCTGGGTCGGTTTGGTCTTGAGTTCGCCGGCAGCAGCGATCCAGGGAACATAGGTCAGGTGCACGAACGCGGTGTTGTTCGCGCCCAGTTTCAGGCTCAGCTGGCGCACGGCCTCCAGGAAGGGCAGCGATTCGATGTCGCCCACGGTGCCGCCGATCTCGACGATGGCCACGTCCACGGCATCGGGTTCGCCGAATCGGGCGCCGCGCTTGATGAAGTCCTGGATTTCGTTGGTGACATGCGGAATCACCTGCACCGTCTTGCCCAGATACAGGCCGCGGCGCTCTTTTTCGAGCACGCTCTTGTAGATCTGGCCGGTGGTGAAGTTGTTGCTGCGCCGCATGCGCGTTTCGACGAAACGCTCGTAGTGGCCCAGATCGAGGTCGGTCTCGGCGCCATCGTCGGTGACGAATACTTCGCCATGCTGAAACGGCGACATCGTGCCCGGATCCACGTTCAGATACGGGTCGAGCTTGATCAGAGTGACTTTGAGGCCTCGCGACTCCAGGATCGCTGCGAGGGAGGCTGAGGCGATTCCCTTGCCAAGGGAGGACACGACACCGCCGGTGACGAAGACAAATTTGGTCATGTCAGGGGCGAACCGGGGGGTTCGTCAGGGTGGTAAAGCAGAATTATAGGCGTCTGCTACATTGCCTCCATCGTCTTGGGCAGCAAATCTTCATGGACTTGACAGGCAAACATCTGGTATTGGGGCTGACGGGCGGCATCGCCTGCTACAAGGCGGCCGAATTGTGCCGGTTGCTGGTCAAGCAGGGTGCGACGGTGCAGGTGGTGATGACCAGCGCCGCCGAGCAGTTCATCACCCCGGTGACGATGCAGGCGCTGAGCAACCGGCCGGTCTATGGCTCGCAATGGGATGCGCGCGAAGCCAACAACATGCCACACATCAACCTCGGTCGCGAGGCCGACGCGATCCTGATCGCGCCATGCAGCGCAGATTTCATGGCCCGCCTGGTGCACGGCCATGCCGATGACCTGCTTTGCCTGATGTGTCTGGCCCGCCCGATGGCCGCGGTGCCGCTGCTGCTGGCGCCCGCGATGAACCGCGAGATGTGGGCGCATCCGGCCACGCAGCGCAACATGGCGCAGCTGCAGCAGGACGGCGCCACCATCCTGGGCGTGGGTACCGGCGATCAGGCCTGCGGCGAGACCGGCGACGGCCGCATGCTCGAGCCCGCCGAGCTGGTGGAGGACCTGATCGCGTTTTTCCAGCCCAAACCACTGGCCGGTCGCCAGGTGCTGGTCACCGCCGGCCCGACCTACGAGGCGATCGACCCGGTGCGTGGCATCACCAACCTCTCCAGCGGCAAGATGGGTTTTGCCGTGGCGCGGGCGGCGCGCGAGGCCGGAGCCCGGGTCACCCTGGTGGCCGGACCGGTCAGCCTGCCGACGCCGCGCGGCGTCGTGCGCATCGACGTGCGCTCGGCGCAGCAGATGTTCGATGCGACGCTGGCGCAGGCGGGTGTGGCTGATCTGTTCGTTGCCACGGCTGCGGTGGCCGACTGGCGACCGCGTGCCGCGGCCGAACACAAGATCAAGAAGGACGGCTCTGGCCAGACGCCCCAGTTGCAGTTCAGCGAGAACCCCGACATTCTGGCCACGGTGGCCGGTTTGCCGCGGGCGCAGCAGGGCGCGCTGGTGTGTGTCGGTTTCGCCGCCGAAAGCCAGGACCTGCTGGCCAACGCACAGGCCAAGCGCAAGCGCAAGGGCGTTCCGCTGCTGGTGGGCAATATCGGCCCGGCGACTTTTGGCCAGGACGACAATGCACTGCTGCTGGTAAGCGCCGATGGCGTGCAGGAACTGGCCCGCGCGCCCAAGCTGACGCTGGCCCGGGCGCTGATCGAGACCTGTGCCGGCTTGTTGCCGGCGTCCCTGCGTTGAGGCGCGACCTCGCGCCATTTCCCTTCATTTCGGACACCCCAAGCTTCCATGCACATCGACGTCAAGGTTCTCGATCCCCGCCTGGCCGACCAGCTGCCGGCCTACGCCACGCCCGGCAGTGCCGGCCTGGACCTGCGCGCCTGCCTGGACGCACCACTCACGCTGGAGCCCAATGCCTGGAAGCTGGTGCCGACCGGCTTTGCGATCCACCTGGCCGACCCGGGTTATGCCGCATTGATCCTGCCGCGATCGGGCCTGGGCCACAAGCACGGCATCGTGCTTGGCAACCTGGTAGGGCTGATCGACAGCGATTACCAGGGTCAGCTGATGGTCAGTGCCTGGAACCGCAGCCCGACGGCCTACACCATCGAGCCGATGGAGCGTATCGCCCAGTTGGTGGTGGTGCCGGTGTTGCAGGCGACCTTCAACCTGGTGTCGGAGTTTGCGGCCAGCGTGCGCGGCGAGGGCGGCTACGGCTCGACCGGATCGGCCTGATGGGCGCAAGCTGCGCAACCTGAGGGTTGCACTGTCAAGCCGGCATGTTCGCTCAGGTGCCTGGGGCCTGGACCTGCAGCTTGAAGAATCCGGTGCCGGCGCTGCCGCGGCCGATCTCTTCTTCGGTGGCCTCGCGCACCGACTCCACCTTGAGTGCCAGGCGCAGCGCAATGCCCGATAGCGGATGGTTGCCGTCGAGCACCACATGGTCGGGATACAGGTCGGTGACGGTGTACAGCACGTTCTTGGGCGCGGCGGGATTGCAGCCCTCGGGCAGCGCATGGCCTTCGAAGGTCATGCCTTCTTCGAGCTGGGCCGGAAACCGCTCGCGTGACTCGAGGAACACCAGCTGGTCGTTGAAATCGCCGAAAGCCTCTTCTGGCTCGAGCTGCAACTGCACCTTGGCGCCGGCTGCATGGCCTTGCAGTGCATCTTCGATTTTCTTGAACAGATCGTTTCCCCCGATCAGGAACTCGACCGGCTCGTCGAGCACGTCAAGTTCTTCGCCCAGGGTGTCCTTGAGGGTCCAGGTCAGCGCGACCACGCATTGTTGTGAAATTTCCATAGGAGAATTGTCGCAGTTCGGCGCCGCCGTGCCCACCCCGTTCACCACTCTGACAGGTCCTCATTCATGGATATCCACCAACCCCTTGCGCTGCTCGGCGGCATGAGCGCCCAACGTTTCATGCAGCGCCACTGGCAGCGCAAGCCCTTGCTGATCCGCCAGGCGATTGCCGGATTTGCACCGCCACTGGACCGTGCCGCCTTGTTCGCGCTGGCGCAGAGCGAAGCGGTCGAGTCGCGCCTGATCATCGGCGCCAGTGCGACCAAAGGATGGCAACTGCGCCACGGCCCGTTTGCCCGGCGCGCGTTGCCGCCGCTCAAGCGACCCGACTGGACCTTGCTGGTGCAGGGCGTCGACCTGCATGACCAGGCCGTGCACGAACTGCTGAACCGGTTCCGCTTTGTGCCCGATGCCCGGCTCGACGACGTGATGGTCAGCTACGCCACCGAAGGCGGCGGCGTGGGACCGCATTTCGACAGCTACGACGTGTTCCTGCTGCAGGCCCACGGGCAGAGACGTTGGCGTATCGGGCGTCAGAAAGACCAGACCCTGCAACAGGGCCAGCCGCTCAAGATCTTGCAGAACTTCGTGGCGGAGCAGGAGTTCGTGCTTTCGCCGGGAGACATGTTGTATCTGCCGCCGGGATACGCGCATGACGGCGTGGCACTGGACGAATGCATGACATATTCGATCGGGTTTCGTGCGCCCGGTCGCGGCGAAGTGGCGGCCGAGATGCTGCAGCGCCTGGCGCAGGACGCGCCGGACATGGTGTCAGCGCAAATCTACCGGGATGCCGGTCAGGATGCGGTGGCCACACCCGGCGCCATTCCGCCGGCGATGCTGGAGTTCGCCCGCCAGGCGCTGGAGCAGGCTTTGCGCGACCCGATGGTGCTCGCGCGCAACCTGGGCGAGCACTTGACCGAACCCAAGCCTCTGGTATGGTTCACCGAAACGTCTGGCGCCACCGCCGGTGGTGCAGTACGGCTCGATCGCAGGACCCGGATGATGTACGACCAACACCACGTGTTCATCAATGGCGAGGGTTTCCGCGCGGGTGGGCGTGACGCGCGCCTGATGCAGGTACTGGCCGATACGCGCAGACTCGACGCGCGCATGTGCGCGTCGGTCAGCAGCCAGGCGAAGGACTTGCTTCAGAGCTGGCTGGCGGCGGGGTGGCTCCATGGCGAATGAGCCTGTTTCTCCCGCAGCGCCAGCGCCAGGGCGTTTTACCGGGCGCATTGCGTTCGCGCAGCTGATCCGCGACAGCCTGTCCGCCGCTGCCCAACAGGGCTGGAACCAGCTGATGCTGTGTGACGGCGGATTCGAGGACTGGCCGCTCAACGAAAAAGTGGTCATCGACAGCCTCCATGCCTGGGCGCGCAGCGGGCGCAGCTTCACCGTCGTGGCGGCGCAATACGACGGCATCGTGCGCCAGCATCCGCGTTTTGTGAACTGGCGCCGGACCTGGGGCCATATCGTGGACAGCCGTATCTGCCGCCAGATCGATGCGGCCAACTTCCCGAGCGTGTTGTGGAGTCCGGGCTGGGCATTGCAAAGACTGGATCCGGTGCGTTGCAGTGGCATCGCCGGCGCCGAGCCCGAACGCATCGTCGAGCTGCGTGAAATGCTGCAGGAGTTGCTGCAGGTCAGCAGCCCGGGTTTTCCGGCCACGACGCTGGGTTTGTAATTTATTTGCATCGACCTAGGGTTTACCCGAAAAAACCTGCCGATTCTCCGTACAATCCTGCCCGGGCGATTGCGCGAAATCCTGCGGTTGCCTGCGTCGGTGCGGTTTTCTCTCGCTGGCGTTCCATCCACTGTTTCCAGATCGATCGAATCATGAATAAGTCTTACATTTTGGCCGCCGTCATTGCTGCCGCCGCCCTCGCCGCTTGTGGCAAGAAAGAGGAAATGCCAGCTCCAGCAGCCACGCCTGCACCTGTTGTTGAAGCCGTCAAGGAAGCTGCGTCCGGCGCCGCTGCAACTGCCGCAACAGCCGCGACCGACGCTGCATCTGCAGCCGCTGGCGCTGCCGCCGGTGTTGCTACGGCAGCCTCTGAAGCCGCCAACAAGGCCGCCGATGCTGCATCCGCAGCGACTAACGCTGCTGCTGCCGCCATCAAGAAGCCTTGAATTGACGCTGCTTCGCGCAGTATCGGAAAAGCCACCCTCGGGTGGCTTTTTTTTTCGGTTGCCGGCCTGGATGAACACAGCTTTCATGCCGTTGCGCGGGTCAGTACACGCGAAATGGAACCAACCCTTGGGTTTGCATCAGCCCTTGGTCGGCGCCATCCAGCGCCTGCGCGCGAACAACCCGATGAAGGCAAGGCCGAGTGCCAGCGCAAACCAGCCGGCCGGTGCGGCCTGGGCGATGGTGTTGGCCAGGTCGGGCGTATTCAGGAAGCGGGGCGCGATCAGCACGCACAGGCCGATCAGCGCGCACAGTACGCCCTTGAACAGCAGTTCGTTGTCGGCCTTGCGGTCGGACGCGCGGTTGACCTCATTGTTGAGGCGATTGGTGGGGGCAGAAGGTAGTGGCATGGGGATCTCGTTGGAGGGTGGTTATTGCCGCCCGGATTGGCGCATGTGCGCGGGTTTTGAGCTTGGGTCGGTTTGGCGCGGCTAACCGACCGTGAACCAGTCGCTGCCGTGGACCTGGTCCGCCACGGCGATATCGGCCGCCGCGCAGTCCAGCGCCCGGGCCAGTGCGGCGCGCGCCAGTTCCGGCCGGTTATTGTGCTGGCTCAGGTGCGCGGCCACCACCGTGGCCAGACCCGGATGTCTGAGCGCACGGGCAATCTCGCCGGCCCGGGCGTTGGACAGGTGGCCCATCTTGCCGCCGACCCGCTTTTTGAGAAAGGCCGGGTAAGCGCCACCGGCCAGCAGATCGGCGTCATGGTTGCATTCGAGCAGCAAGGCCTGGCAGGCAGCCAGTTGCGCCAGCACGTGCTCGGTGGCGTGTCCAAGGTCGGTCAGGATGCCCAGACTGCTGGCGCCGTCGCTGCAGCGCAATTGCAGCGGTTCGCGTGCATCGTGCGGCACCGTGAACGGCGTCAAGTGCAGTTCGCCCAGTTCGATCGCCACGCCGTCGCGTGCCAGTTGCAGCAGACCATCAAAATCCGGGCTGCCGACGCCGGCGTGGGTGCCATGGCTCATCCAGACCGGTATCTGGTGGCGCATCGCAACCTGGCGCGCGCAACCGATATGGTCGCTGTGTTCATGGGTGACGAAGATCGCGTCGATGTCATCGGCCGAGAGGCCAGCGCGTTGCAGCCGCTGGTCGAGCTGGCGGATGCCCAGCCCGCAATCGACCAGCAGGCGGTTCACGCGGCTGCCGCTGCGCGCCTCGACGATGGTTGCATTGCCGGAACTGCCGCTGCCCAGGTTCCTGAAACGCAACACGGCCTGGCCGCTTACTTGAGGTCGTCGGCGAGGACCTTCACGATGCTCTGGGCATTGGCCGACGTTTCCGCACCGCCAGTGGCATTGAGCACCGACACCACGCTCGACTCGCCCTGGCTGCGCACCGCAATCTGGTATTTGATCGGCTTGTTGACCTTGGCCGAAGCGCCGAACAGCTTGCTGAGGAAGCCGGGTTCGGCCTTGTCCGGATTGGGCTCGACATAACGTACAAAGTAGATGCCCTTGCTGCGGTCGCGGTCCTCGACGGTGAAGCCGGTACGGTCGAGCGACAGGCCGACCCGGCGCCAGGCGCGGTCGATGCCGTCGTCCACCACCACCACCGGCTGCCCGTTGACCTGCGCCACCCGCGAACCCGACTTGCGCTCGCCGGTGGCCGCGACCACTGCCTTGGCCTGTTCCTGGCTCACGCCGAGCTTGATCATCAGGCGCCGCAGGAATTCGGCTTCGAGTTCCGGATCCGCCGGACGGGGCTGCCAGATCGTGCCGGCATCGTTCTGACCTGCTATCGCGTTACCCGATGGGTATACCTCGATCATGCCGCGGTGGCTGATGAAAATCTCGGTTTCACCGGCCGCATTGCGCTCGAGCCGGGTCCGGAAGCGGTCGCGCTCGGCGGTGGAATACAGAGAGTCGAGCAACTTGCCCAGGGACTGGCGGATCAGGTCCTGTGGAATCTTGGCGCGGTTTTCTGCCCAGTCGGTTTCCATGATGCCCAGGTTCTTCTGGTCCAGCGACAGCAGAAAGCCGTACTCCTGCCAGAAGTCCTTGATCGGATCCCACAGTTCTTCGGGGTTGCGCTTGACCACCAGCCAGCGCTGGTTGCCCGAACGTTCGATGCGCACGTCGCCGATCGACTTCGCAGCCACCGGCACCGATGTGGTCGCCTGCCCGATCTGGTAACTCGATGCGGTGACCGGCCCACCGGGAATCGCATATCGGTTGTCGCGCGAGAGTTGTGTCAGGTCTGGCGGAACCGCCAGCGACGGCGCAGATGCTGCGCTTTTGTAGTCGACCTTGTCGCCTTCCAGCACCGAGCAGCCGCCCAGTGCCAGACTCAGGCCCAACAAGGCCAGTCGTGTAGTTGCAATCACCAATGTTTCCTTCAGGATGAGGAGTTTGTCGTCAGATCAGGCCGGCGGATTTGAGTGCACCTTCGACACCAGCGGTGTATTCCGGCTCCAGCGGTGTCATCGGCAGCCGCATCGTGGCACCGCAAAGGCCCATGCGCTGCATGGCCCATTTCAGCGGGATCGGATTGGCCTGCACAAACAGATGCTTGTGCACCGGCATCAGCTGGCGCTGGATTTCCATCGCACGCCGACCGTCGCCGGCAATGGCGGCGACACACAATTGGTGCATCAGGCGCGGTGCAATATTGGCTGTCACGCTGACATTGCCCTTGCCGCCACACAACATCAGGGCCACCGCAGTCGGGTCGTCACCCGAATACACCGCAAACTCACCGGGCAGGTCGCGAATCAGCCATTGACCACGCTCCAGGTTGCCAGTGGCTTCCTTGATGCCAATGATGCCTGGCACCTGGGCCAGCTTGAGCACGGTTTCGTGCGCAAGGTCGGCCACGCTGCGCCCAGGGACGTTGTACAGCACCATCGGCAGGTCGACCGCTTCGGCAATCGCCTTGAAATGCTGGTACAGGCCTTGCTGCGACGGCTTGTTGTAATAGGGCACCACCTGCAGGTGGCAATCGGCGCCGACTTCGTGCGCAAACCGGGTCAGCTCTATCGCTTCGGCCGTGGAGTTGGCGCCGCATCCGGCCATGATCGGCACGCGGCCCTTGGCCTGCTCGACCGCCACCCGGATGATTTCGCAGTGCTCCTCGACGCTGACGGTCGGTGATTCACCGGTCGTGCCAACCACGCAGATGCAGTCGGTCCCCTGGTCGATATGCCAGTCGATGAGCTTGCGCAGATTGGGATAGTCCACGCTGCCGTTGTCTTGCATCGGGGTGACGAGCGCCACAATGCTGCCAGTAATAGGTGTCATGTCCACGGGTTGAAACGGGAAACCCGCATTCTACCCAGTCACTACCAGACAACAGTTACAGGTGGTAGCGCGGCACGGCGGCGTCCGGGGCAACGCCGCCGGACGCGCCGACCGGCTGGCGCACGGCGGCGATGCGTTGCACAAAGCGATCGGGCTGGTCGCAGAACCCGTCCTCGAAAGCGACGATGCGCAGATCCCGGCAGACATGCACAAGCTCGCCGGGTTGCAGCAGGAAGTCCGCACGCGCGGGTTTGCCGACCGACGCGTTGCCGTGGGCAAAGGTCTCGTAGAGCAATACACCGCCGGGCGCCAGGCTCGCCACGATGGTCGGCAGCAAGGCGCGCCACAGGTAGTTGGTAACGATCACGCCGGCGAACTGGCGCGGCGCGCCTAGCGCCGTCAAGGGCCAGGGACCGTTCTCGAGATCGGCCAGCACCGTGCGGACCTGTCCGCCCTGGACCAGATCGTCCAGCGATCGCAAGGCGTCGGGTGCGTTGTCGACGCCGACAACTGCATGGCCGCGACCGGCAAACCAGCGCACGTGGCGGCCCCGGCCGCAGGCCAGGTCCAGCACGATCCCTTGTTCGGGCACCAGATGCGACCAGCGTTGTATCCACGGCGAGGCGGCCAAGCCGCCATGAGAGTCAGGTGTTGTCATGGGTTGCCGCAATCACGGGTTCAAGAGTCAGAAACAGGCCCAGACCTGCTGCGCCAGCGTGACCATGAATTCCGGCTGCAGGTACAGCGAAAACACCAGCAGCAACAAGGCCAGCGCGACCGCGTAACCGAGCAGGCGGGGCTGCAGCTTGCGGCGCATCGACATCATGCCTGGTTCAATGTGCCCGCGCCGGGCAGGGTGCCACGCCGGATCGCGTCTTCCTTGACCGGCAGGTTGATCAGCGCGGCAAATATGCCCAGCGCGATCGCGATCAGCCAGGCGGTGTCGTAATTGCCGTTGCGGTCATACAACACGCCCCCGAGCCACACGCCCAGGAACGAGCCGACCTGGTGGCTCAGGAACACGAAGCCGCTGAGCATGGAAAGGTGGGCCACGCCGAATATCTGTGCCACCGCGGCATTGGTGGCCGGCACGGTGGACAGCCACAACATGCCCATCACGGCCGAGAAGACGTAGACACTGGCGGGCGTGAGCGGCGCCAGCAGAAATATGCCGATTGTCACCGCGCGCGCCAGGTAGATGAAAACCAGGATACGCGCCTTGCGCATGTGCTGGCCCAGCGCCCCGGCGGCATACGTCCCGATGACGTTGAACAGGCCGATCAAGGCCAGTGCGTAACTGGCCACATGGGGTGGCAGGCCGTGGTCTTTGAGGTAACTGGGCATGTGCACGCCGATGAACACCACCTGAAAGCCACAGACGAAATAACCCGCCGTCAGCATCTGGAAACTGGGGTGGCGGAACGCCTCGCGCACGGCCTGGGCGATGGTCTGCTCGCGCGCGATCAGGCGGCTGGCGGCCAGGCCAGGTTCGCGCAGGCCCCAGGCCAGCGGAATGATGACCAGCACCATCATGCCAAGCAGCACCAGTGCGGTCTGCCAGCCCATCTGGGCGATCAGCCAGCCTTCGGTGGGCACCATCAGGAACTGGCCGAAGGATCCGGCCGCTGCCGTGATGCCCATGGCCCAGGAACGCCGCTCGGGCGAGACATTGCGTCCGATCACGCCATACACCACGGCATAGGTGGTACCGGCCTGCGCCACCCCGATCAACACGCCGGCGCTGCCGGCAAACAGCAGTGGTGTGCTTGCATGGGCCATGCCGACCAGTCCCAGCGCATAGGCGATGGCTCCGACGATCAAAACCCGGAATGCGCCGAACTTGTCGGCGACCATGCCGGCAAATACCCCGGCCAGACCCCACGAGATGTTCTGGATGGCGATGGCGAGCGAGAAACTCTGGCGTGTCCAGTCCATGGTCTGGGTCACGGGTTGCAGCCAGAGGCCAAAGCCGTGCCGGATACCCATGGACATGGTGACGATGGCGGCGCCGCACAGCAGCACCTGGGTCATGGAAAGCGATTTGTTCTGCATACGGGGGGCGGGCGGTCCGGACTCCATCGGTAAGCGGCAAATGTAGCGATTCTGCATCGTCCCTGACGGCGGCGCAGGAAGGGGCCTGTGTTTGTATCCAGTGAATCCGCCAATGCCGGACTACAATGCCGGCCATGGCAAGCACCCCCAACAGCCGCTCAGGCGGCGAATATTCCGAGAGTTCGATCCGTGTCCTCAAGGGCCTGGAGCCGGTGCGGCAGCGGCCGGGCATGTATACCCGCACCGACAACCCGCTGCATGTGCTGCAGGAGGTGCTGGACAACTCTGCCGACGAGGCCCTGGCCGGGCACGGCAAGAAAATCCGCGTGACCCTGCATGCCGACGCCTCGGTGTCGATCGAGGACGATGGCCGGGGCATTCCGTACGGCATGCATCCGCAAGAAAACGCGCCGGTGGTCGAGCTGGTGTTCACCCGGCTGCATGCCGGTGGCAAGTTCGACAAAGGCAAGGGCGGTGCGTATAGTTTTTCGGGCGGCCTGCATGGTGTCGGAGTCAGCGTCACCAATGCGCTGGCCAAGCGGCTGGAGGTCACCTCGCAACGCGACGGCAAGGTGGCGTACATGGTGTTCGCTGGCGGCGACGTGATCGAGCCGCTGCAGATCCGGCCGGCCGGTGATGGCGAGCGCAGGAGCGGCACCTCGGTGCGGGTCTGGCCCGATCCGAAATATTTCGAGACCGCCGCGATTCCGATGCCCGAGTTGCTGCACCTGCTGCGCAGCAAGGCGGTGCTGATGCCCGGCGTCACCGTCAGCCTGGCCAATGAAAAGACCAAGGAAACCCAGACCTGGCTGTACAAGGCTGGCCTGCGCGACTACCTGACCCAGGCCCTGAGCGGCGAGCCGGTGATTCCCCTGTTCGAGGGCGAGTCGTATGCCGATTCCGGCCACGAGAGTTTTGCCGAAGGCGAGGGCGCGCAGTGGTGCGTGGCGTTCACCGAAGACGGCAATCCGCTGCGCGAGAGTTACGTCAACCTGATTCCCACCAGCGCCGGCGGCACCCACGACAGCGGTCTGCGCGACGGCCTGTTCAACGCGGTCAAGAGTTTCATCGAACTGCATGCCTTGTTGCCCAAGGGCGTGAAGCTGTTGCCCGAGGACGTGTTCGCCCGCGCCAGTTATGTGTTGTCGGCCAAGGTGCTCGATCCGCAGTTCCAGGGTCAGATCAAGGAGCGGCTCAACTCGCGTGATGCAGTGCGCCTGGTATCGGGATATGTACGCCCGGCGCTGGAGCTGTGGCTGAACCAGCATGTGGAATACGGCAAGAAGCTGGCCGAGCTGGCGATCAAGGCGGCCCAGGTGCGCCAGAAAGCCGGCCAGAAGGTCGAGAAACGCAAGGGTTCGGGCGTGGCCGTGTTGCCCGGAAAACTCACCGATTGCGAAAGCCGCGATCTGGCGCACAACGAGGTGTTTCTGGTTGAGGGCGATTCGGCTGGCGGCAGCGCCAAGATGGGTCGCGACAAGGAATGCCAGGCGGTTCTGCCGCTGCGCGGCAAGGTGCTCAATACCTGGGAGGTCGAGCGCGACCGGCTGTTTGCCAATACCGAGATCCACGACATCGCGGTGGCCATCGGCGTCGACCCGCATGGGCCGAACGACAACCCCGACATGTCAGGCCTGCGTTACGGCAAGGTCTGCATCCTGAGCGATGCCGACGTCGATGGCTCGCATATTCAGGTGCTTTTGCTGACATTGTTCTTTCGCCATTTCCCGAAACTGGTTGACAATGGAAATGTTTTCGTGGCAAGGCCTCCGTTGTACCGCGTCGACGCGCCGGCCCGAGGCAAGAAGCCGGCGTCCAAGAGTTACGCACTCGACGAAGGCGAACTGACCGCGATCCTGGACAAGCTGCGCAAGGACGGTGTGCGCGAAAACGCCTGGAGCATCAGCCGATTCAAGGGACTGGGAGAAATGAACGCCGAGCAACTGTGGGACACCACACTCAACCCCGATACCCGACGCCTGCTGCCGGTGCGCCTGGGTGCGATCGATTTCGCCCAGACCGAGAGCCTGATCACCAAGCTCATGGGCAAGGGCGAGGCGGCCGCGCGGCGCGAACTGATGGAACTGCACGGCGACAGCGTGGAGGTCGACGTCTGATGCGCTTGCTGCCGCTGCTCCTGTCAGGTCCTGTTCTGCTGCGCCCACTGGTGCTGCCGCTGGCGGTTGCGGCGCTGGCAGCCGGCTGGAGCGTTCCGGCAGCGGCAGACGTGTGGGCCTATGTCGATGCCAGGGGCGAGTCGCATTTTGCGACGGAGCAACTGGACGAGCGCTACGAGCTTTTCTTTCGCAGCGCCGAATCGTTCGACACCCGGCGCGATCCGCCGCCATCCGAGCCTGTTGCAGTGCCGGCCGCCAGTGCGCTGGCAACGCCTTTGCCACCAACCCGTTTGTTGGCGCTGTTCGACGCATCCCCCTCGTTCACGTCGGTACGCCAGATCCTGCGCGACGCGTCAAGCGCCCACGACATCGACTACGAACTGCTGCAGGCGCTGATCGCCACCGAATCGGGCTTCAATGCCAGTGCTGTGTCGCCCAAGGGCGCGATCGGGCTGATGCAGCTGATGCCTGACACGGCGCGCCGTTATGGCGTCGACACCGACCGCCATGGCGCGCTCGAGCGCAAGCTGACCGATCCCAAAGTCAACATCCGGGCCGGCACGCGCTACCTGCGCGACCTGATCAACATGTTTCCGGGCCAGATCGAACTGGCACTGGCCGCCTACAACGCCGGCGAAGGCGCGGTGATGCGGGCCGGCAACCAGATTCCGAATTACAAGGAAACCCAGAACTACGTCAAGAACGTGCTGGGCCTGTATTGGGGCCTCAAGCCCCCGGCGCCACCGGTCGCGGCCACGCCGCGTTACCCGAATTCGCGGGTGCGTCCGGCAATCGGCGGTGGTGCGCTCAACCGTGGCAACCTGCCGTCCCAGATACCTTCCGTGCCGCAGCCGCAGCCCGAGAAGACCCCCATCAACTGACCCCTCTGGCCCTGTATGCCCCGGCGGCTTCGGCGCCCGGTGCGTGCATGGCCACGACCTGATCCACGATGACCGACCAATCGACACTCGACCTCGTTCCCGGCGCCGAACCCGAAGGCGATGACGCACTGAACCTGGCCACCTACGCGCAGCGCGCCTACCTGGAATACGCGCTGAGCGTCGTCAAGGGCCGGGCCTTGCCTGATGTCTGCGACGGCCAGAAGCCGGTGCAGCGCCGCATCCTGTATGCGATGTCGCGCATGGGCCTGGGTTTCGGCGGTGCCAACGGCAATATCGGCGCTCGGCCGGTCAAGTCGGCGCGGGTGGTCGGCGATGTGCTGGGCCGCTTCCATCCCCATGGTGACCAGGCCGCCTACGACGCACTGGTGCGCATGGCGCAGGACTTCTCGCAGCGTTATCCGCTGATCGACGGCCAGGGCAATTTCGGCAGCCGCGACGGCGACGGCGCTGCTGCGATGCGCTACACCGAGGCGCGGCTGGCCCGCATCACCAGC
>JAGPBF010000054.1 GCA_018063505.1 Rhodoferax sp. | reverse complement strand
GGTTGGCTCCGTCCTGATGGATCGCATGCAGGCCGAAGGCGACTTCGAGCTGATCGACCCGATCTTCTTCTCGACCTCCAACGCCGGCGGCCAAGCCCCGGCCTACGGCAAGTCCGGCGAGCGTCTACAAGATGCGATGGATATCGCCGCCCTCCAGCGCTGCGACATCATCATCACCGCGCAGGGCGGCGACTACACCAGTGCCGTCTACGGCAAACTGCGCAGTGCCGGCTGGAATGGCCACTGGATCGACGCCGCATCCAGCCTGCGCATGCAGGAAGACGCCGTCATCATCCTGGACCCGGTCAACCTGCCGGTGATCCGCGCAGCCATGGCCAAGGGCGGCCGCAACTGGATTGGCGGCAATTGCACGGTCAGCTGCATGCTGATGGGCGTCGGCGCCTTGTTCAAGGCCGATCTGGTTGAGTGGATGAGTTCCATGACCTACCAGGCTGCCTCCGGTGGTGGCGCACAACACATGCGCGAATTGCTGACACAGTTCGGTAGCCTGAATGCCGAAGTGCGCGAACTACTCGACGACCCCCACTCGGCGATTCTCGAGATCGACCGCAGGATTCTGGCGCGCCAACAATCCATGGGCGCCGCCGAGACCGCCAATTTTGGTGTTCCACTCGGCGGCAGCCTGATTCCCTGGATCGACAAGGACCTGGGTGATGGCGTCAGCCGTGAAGAATGGAAGGGCGGCGCAGAGAGCAACAAGATCCTGGGCCGCGGCCCGGGTTTCGATGCCGCCCCGATACCGGTGGACGGCTTCTGCGTGCGGGTTGGTGCCATGCGCTGCCATAGCCAGGCGCTGACATTCAAGCTCAAGAAAGACGTGCCGGTCGCCGACATCGAGGCCATCATCGCAGGCGACAATGCCTGGGCCAAGGTGGTTCCGAACAACCGCGAGGCCACAATGGCACAGCTCACGCCAGTGGCCGTCACCGGCACGCTGGACATCCCGGTCGGACGAATTCGCAAACTGGCCATGGGCCCCGAATATGTCGGGGCCTTCACGATCGGTGACCAGTTGTTGTGGGGTGCCGCGGAGCCTCTGCGGCGCATGTTGCGGATTCTGCTGGAGCAATGATCGACTGATTGGTCCGATTCAGGGACATGTTGGGACTATCATCCAATGCGTTGCCGTTTGACAACATTCGGCCGGCCAGGCACAAGGACCGGCAAGCGCACAAACATTTGAGCGCTTTCTCACCTTGTCAGGCTAAAACATTGATGTTATGGTCCTTTTTCAGGTTAGAGTGTCGCGGCATCTGCACCCACATTGCGCAGTCGTGGTGAAGTGCGCGAGCATCGGAGGCTACTAAATTGATCCCTAAGTCACATGGCTGGCGCAAGACCGCTGTTGCATCCTTGGTCATTGCGCTGCTTGGCCTTCCCGCGTCATCGGCCTTTGCTCTGGCACTCGGACGCATCACCGTTCAATCGGCGCTCGGAGAACCACTCAGGGCAGAGATCGACATACCCGAAATCAATGCAGACGAGGCGGCGACGCTCAAACCATCGCTGGCCTTGCCGGCTGCCTTTCGCGCCGCCGGCCTCGAATACAACCCGGCACTGGCCGGGGTTCAGATTTCACTGCAACGACGGGCCGACGGGCGTGCCTACATCCGGCTGACCAGTGACCGTGTCGTCTCCGAGCCCTTCGTCGACCTGATCCTGCAAGCCACCTGGGCCAGTGGCCGCATCGTGCGCGATTACACCATCCTGCTGGACCCCCCGGCCTTGCGCGCGCGCGCGCCGGCCGCACCCACATCACCTCAGGTGGTGGCCACCCCTGTTGCGCCATCGCGTGTGATACCGGCTCCTGCTGCGGCAGTTGCTCCAGCGCCTGCCGCCCCGTCAGCATCACGCACCGCTGCAAGTGCGCCTGCTGCCACCCGACCGGCGCAATCACGCCAGGTGACAGTGCAGCGCGGAGACACCGCCAGCCAAATTGCACGCGCCAACAAACCGGCACAGGTTTCCCTCGACCAGATGCTGGTGGCATTGTTGCGGGCCAACCAGAATGCATTCATCAATGGCAATCTGAACCTGCTCAAGGCAGGCACCGTGCTGAACATGCCCAGCGAAGAGCAGGTCACTGCGGTGTCGGAATCGGAGGCAAGCAGCACGGTCATCGCGCAAAGCAAGGACTTCAACGAGTTCCGCAACAAGTTGGCCAGCAATGCGCCTACCCAGAAGGTCGAAGCGGCCGATCGCGCTGCGGGCGGCGCCATCAAAGCCCAGGTCGAAGACAAGCGCAGCGTTGCGCCGACACCGGACAAGCTGACTTTGTCCAAAGGCAATGCCGACGCGAAGGCTGCCGAGGAAAAAATTGCGCAGGCCAAGGCAGCAGAAGACGCTGCAAAGCGGGCAGCCGAACTGGCGCGCAACGTCAAGGACCTGAGCAGCATCAATGCTGCATCGGCCGCGGCAGGCACTGCCGCGCCTTTGGCGGCAGCACCTGTGGCGTCGTCGGCCGCAGCACCTGTGGCCATCATTGCTGCCGCACCCGTCGCAGCCGCTTCTGCGGCCGCCGAACCCGTAGCAACACCTGCTCCGGTTGCGTCAGCACCTGTGGAAACACCTGCGCCTGCGCCAAAGGCCCTCCCGGTACCGGCCGAACCAGAATCGGGCTTCCTCAACCAATTGCTGGGCAACCCGCTCATGCTGCTCGGTGGTGGCTTGCTGATCGCGTTGCTGGCCGGACTGGGAATCTACAAAGCCAGGCAGCGGCGGGATGCCGCAGAAGTCGACAGCGCATTCCTCGAAAGCCGGCTGCAGCCTGACTCCTTCTTCGGCGCAAGCGGCGGACAACGCGTCGATACGGCCGAAGCAGCAGCCACGGGCTCCTCAATGGTCTATTCGCCCAGCCAGCTCGACGCTGCCGACGATGTCGATCCGGTTGCGGAAGCCGATGTGTACCTGGCCTATGGGCGTGACATGCAGGCCGAGGAAATTCTCAAGGAAGCGCTGCGTACCCATCCGGGCCGCATCGCGGTGCACCAGAAATTGCTGGACATCTATGCCAAACGGCGCGATGCACAGGCTTTTGAAACCATGGCCAAAGAGGCTTTCCGCCTGGCAGGTGCCGACAGCGCGGAGTGGGCACGCATCTGCGAACAGGGCCAGGGCATCGACCCCGCCAATCCGCTGTACCGCCCTGGCAGCGCGCCTGCCGCCGAAGGTTCGCCTCTGGCGACCCATCCGGCAGGTGTCATGGCCGCCACCAGCATGGCGACACAGCGCATCGACCGCTCAGCAGAAATGGCCGAAGCCCAGCCTTCCGCTGCAGTCGATCTCGACCTCGATCTTGATTTCTCGCTCGACGAAGAGCCGGCCAGCGCAATCGAGGAAGTCCGGCCAAGCCAGCTCGAGCCGACCATCGCGATGCCACCGCTGGACTCCCAGCCAGCCAGCCTGGACGTCGACTTCGGGGAAACCACCGAAGCCCTGAAGATCAAGCCGGAACACGCTTCCGTGCAATTGCCGGTTGAAATCGCGTTGCCTGAACTGGACAAGTCGAACGACGATACCGTCGCCCTGGGTTCGGCGGACAGCGATGACTTCCGCACCCAGGCAGCGGTCAGTTTTGGCTCGACCAGCCCATCGCCCCTGTCGCTGACCGATGAAGACCCGATCACGGCAACGCCGGCCGACGGCACCCGTTCCGGCGGCATCAACTTCGACGCGACGGCGCCCAACAAGTTGACTGCTTCGCAAGCTCCGTTCAATCCGCCAGCAGACTCCCAAAGCGGCATGCTCGAATTCGACCTGGGCACTTTGTCGCTCGATCTCGATGCGACCGATGCGACGGCCGAAGAGGCGACAGCAGAACCAGAAGATCCTTTGGCCACCAAGCTTGCGCTGGCTGAGGAATTCGTCTCCATCGGCGACGATGATGGCGCGCGGGCCTTGATCGAAGAAGTGATCGCCGAGGCCACCGGTGATCTGAAGACCAAGGCACAACGCGCGCTGGCCAGCCTGGGCTAAGTGCACTCCCATCGTTTGCCGCGCACGGTTGATCCTGAGTCTGCGGCGTGAGAGTCGCGCTGGGCATCAGCTACAACGGGCAGGCTTACCAGGGCTGGCAAAGCCAGCTGTCGCGGCAGACGCTGCAAGACCAGGTCGAAAAGGCCTTATCGCAACTGGCGGCACAACCGGTATCGACCCTGTGTTGCGGGCGTACCGATGCCGGTGTGCACGCACTTATGCAGGTCGTGCATTTCGACACCGACAGTATCCGGCGCGAGGTTTCCTGGGTGCGCGGTACCAACGCACTGCTGCCCCGGGACATCAGCATCGAATGGGCGCGAGAAGTTCCGGCCAGCTTTCATTGCCGCGCCAACGCCTTGTCACGGCGCTACGCGTATCTACTCTATGAGTCGCCGGTGCGGCCGAGCATCGACGCTGGTCGTGTCGGCTGGGTCACAGCGCCGCTCGATATCGAACACATGCGGCGTGCCGCGCAGCAGCTGATCGGCGAACACGACTTCTCGTCGTTCCGGGCCTCGCAATGCCAGGCACTGTCACCGGTCAAGCGCATGCTGCAAATCGGCATCTCCCGGCGCGGCGCCTACTGGCGGTTCGAATTCGAGGCCAACGCCTTTTTGCATCACATGATCCGAAACATCATGGGCTGCCTGATTGCCATCGGCAGCGGCAAGCAGCCGCCCGAATGGATGAGCACGGTTCTGCAGGCGCGCCAGCGCAAGATGGCGGCGCCGACATTTGCGCCCGATGGACTCTATTTTCTCGGTCCGCGTTACGACGCCCAATGGGCCCTGCCCGAGCGCACCGCCGCGTATGATGGTCTGCCATGAACGATGACACGTCCCCTGCCCAGGCCCGTACCCGCATCAAGATCTGTGGACTGACCCGCGAGCAGGATGTCGACGCTGCGGTAGCGGCCGGTGTGGACGCGATCGGTTTCGTGCGTTACCCGCGCAGTGCGCGTCTGGTATCGATCGACCGGGCCGTCGAACTGGCCCGCCGCCTGCCGCCCTTCGTGACTCCGGTGCTGTTGTACGTCAACGAAGCGCCGGATCAGGTGGAGCAGGATCTGGCCCGCCTGGCCTGCGCCATGCCGCAGTTTCATGGTGACGAAACCGAGGCCTATTGCCAGGCGGCATGCGGCCATGGTGCCCGCGCCTATCTGCGCGCAGCGAGAATTCCGCTGGGGGTTGAAGCCGCTTCGTTCGATCTCGTAAAATACGCTTCTTCTTATCAGAGCGCGCACGCGATCTTGCTCGATGCCCTTGTCGAGGGATTTGGCGGAAGCGGCAAGACATTCAATTGGTCACTTCTTCCTCCAAGCGTCAACTGTCACCTCGTCTTAAGTGGTGGACTCACGCCTGCAAACGTGATCGATGGCATCTTGCAGGTACGGCCGCGTTGTAAGACGCTGGCCGTCGATGTCAGTTCCGGCGTCGAGGTGTCCAAGGGCATCAAGGACGCCGGCAAGATCCATCAGTTTGTCGCCGCCGTACGCGCGGCCGATGAGCAACTTGCAAGGTCCCTTCATGTATCCCTATCAGCAACCTGATCCGACAGGCCATTTCGGAAAATACGGCGGCAGTTTCATCAGCGAGACATTGACACTGGCCATCGAAGAACTGCAGCAGGCCTACGCGCGTTACCAGCACGATCCGGAATTCATCGCCGAATTCAAATACGAACTCGCACATTTCGTCGGCCGTCCATCACCGATCTACCATGCCGCGCGCATGAGCCGCGAACAAGGCGGCGCGCAGATCTACCTCAAGCGCGAGGACCTCAACCATACCGGTGCGCACAAGGTCAACAACACCATCGGTCAGGCCATGCTGGCCCGGCGCATGGGCAAGCCGCGCGTCATCGCCGAAACCGGTGCCGGTCAGCACGGCGTGGCCACGGCCACGATATGCGCCCGTTACGGCCTGGAATGCGTGGTCTACATGGGCAGCGAAGACGTCAAGCGCCAGAGCCCCAATGTCTATCGCATGCACCTGCTCGGCGCCACGGTGGTGCCGGTGGAAAGCGGCAGCAGGACACTGAAGGACGCACTCAACGAAGCCATGCGCGACTGGGTCGCCAACGTGGACAACACCTTCTACATCATCGGTACCGTGGCGGGGCCTCACCCGTACCCGATGATGGTGCGCGATTTCCAGAGCGTGATCGGCGAGGAATGCCTCAAGCAGATGCCCGAGATGCTCGCGGACCAGTCCTGCCACAGCACACAGCCAGATGTGGTGATGGCGTGTGTCGGTGGCGGCAGCAATGCCATGGGCATCTTCTATCCCTATATTGCGCATGAAAACACGCGCCTGATCGGCGTCGAGGCGGCCGGTGAAGGTCTGGACAGCGGCAAGCATTCGGCCTCGCTGCAGCGCGGCAGCCCGGGCGTGCTGCATGGCAACCGCACCTACATCCTGCAAAACGACGACGGCCAGGTGACCGAGACGCACAGCATCAGTGCCGGACTGGACTATCCCGGTGTCGGACCGGAGCACGCCTGGCTCAAGGACATCGGGCGCGCAGAATACGTGGGTATCACCGACAGCGAAGCCTTGCAGGCCTTCCACTACCTGTGCCGCACCGAAGGCATCATTCCGGCGCTGGAGTCCAGCCATGCAGTCGCTTATGCAATGAAACTGGCCAAGACCATGCGACCGGACCAATCCATTCTGGTCAACCTGTCCGGTCGTGGCGACAAGGACATCGGCACCGTGGCCGACCTGAGCAACGCCGAGTTCTATTGCCGGCCCAGTTGCAAGGGGCAGTCCGTCAAGGGTGGCGTCGGCGTGGCGCTGCCGCAAACCGGAGCCCTGAAATGAATCGCCCGGCTGACCCCAACGCGAATGCCGCCACACACAGTACGCAGGTTTCCCCTGTCAGCCGCATCGCCAAGGTATTTGCAAAGCTGCAGGGCGAGCGGCGCAAGGCGCTGATTCCGTACGTCACAGCTGGCTTTCCCTACCCGGACATCACTCCCGAGCTGATGCACGGGATGGTCGCTGCAGGCGCCGACGTGATCGAACTCGGCGTGCCGTTTTCCGACCCGAGCGCCGACGGCGCCGTGATCCAGAAGGCCGGCGACAAGGCCCTGGCCGCCGGCATCGGACTGGCCCAGGTGATCGACATGGTGCGCGTGTTCCGGCGCAAGGATGAAGTCACCCCTGTCGTGCTGATGGGTTACGCCAATCCGGTCGAACGTTACGACCAGCGACAGGGTTCGGCAACGGACAACGGCGCCAGCGCGTTCGTACGCGATGCCGCCAGCGCCGGTGTCGACGGCCTGCTGATCGTCGACTATCCGCCAGAAGAATGCGTCGCGTTTGCCCAGGACCTTCGGCAAAACGGCATGGACCTGATCTTCCTGCTGGCCCCTACCAGCACCGAGCGGCGCATGGCCCAGGTGGCTGCTGTGGCCAGCGGCTACGTGTATTACGTGTCGCTCAAGGGTGTGACCGGTGCCGGCAACCTGGATGTCGCGGCAGTCGAGGCGATGTTGCCGCGAATCCGCGAACACGTGAAACTTCCCCTGGGTGTCGGCTTCGGCATACGCGACGCGCAGTCGGCCTGTGCCGTGGCCCGCAGTGCCGATGCCGTGGTCATCGGCAGTCGCATCATCCAGCTGATCGGTGAGCTGCCGCGCGACGCGGTTGTCCCAGCCGCACGCACGTTTTTGCAGGGCATCCGAGAGGCGCTCGACGCGCAGTCGCAAAAGCCATAATTCACGATCACCAGTACACAGGAGCGCACCCATGAGCTGGCTAGAAAAACTGCTTCCCCCCAAGATCCAGCATACCGATCCGGCCGACCGGCGCAGCGTGCCCGAAGGCCTGTGGATCAAATGCCCAAGCTGTGAAACGGTGCTCTACAAGACCGATCTGGAACAGAACCAGAACGTGTGCCCCAATTGCGGCCGCCACCACCGCATCGGCGCGCGTGCCCGGTTGAACATGTTCCTCGACAACGAGGGCCGTTTCGAGATCGGACAGGAAGTGATTCCGGTCGATCCGCTGAAGTTCAAGGACAGCCGCAAATACCCGGAGCGCCTCAAGGAGGCGATGGACAACACCGGCGAGACCGACGCGCTGGTCGTGCTGGGCGGCACCGTGCACAACATCAACGTGGTGGTGGCATGCTTCGAGTTCGACTTCATGGCCGGCAGCATGGGTTCGGTCGTAGGTGAGCGTTTCGTGCGCGGCGTCGAAACGGCGATAGAGCAAAAAACCGCCTTCGTGTGTTTCACCGCCACCGGCGGCGCCCGCATGCAGGAAGGCCTGCTGAGCCTGATGCAGATGGCCAAGACCAATGCTGCATTGACCCGGCTGGCCAAGAAGGGCTTGCCCTTCATCAGCATCCTGACCGACCCGACCACCGGCGGCGTCAGCGCGAGTTTCGCCTTCATGGGCGACATCGTCATTGCCGAGCCCAAGGCCTTGATCGGATTTGCCGGGCCGCGTGTGATCGAGTCGACGCTGCGTGTCACCTTGCCCGAGGGTTTTCAGCGCTCGGAATTCCTGCAGGAAAAAGGCGCTGTCGACATGATTTGCGACCGCCGCGAGTTGCGCAAGGTGGTGGCCAACTGCCTGGCGATGTTGCAGCGCCAGCCGGCCGACGCGGTCGTCTGAACGCGTACCGGGCCGGCCCGGTGCGGCCGGCGCGCCTGCTCAGATAACGCCGCCAATGAAACTGGCGAGTATCGACTCCAGCACGATGCCACCGACCTGTAGCAGAACCAGCAAAACCAGCGCAGACAGGTCGATACCGCCCACCAGCGGCACAAGCCGGCGGATCGGCTGCAGCAGCGGCGAAACCAGCCGCGCCAGCAAGCCCATCATCGGCGAATGGGTCTGCACCCAGGACAACACCGCGTAGACGATCACCAGCACACTGAGTCCGGACAGCGCCAGTCGCACGACACCGAACAAGGCCAGCAGGACCATGAACGCCGGCGACGTGCCCCCGCCACCGATCAGCCACAACAAGGCATATTGGACCAGTTCGATCAGGAAGGCGGCAATCAGGCTGGCCGTATCCCAGCGTCCCACGGCCGGGAGCAGCCGCCGCAGCGGCAATACCAGCCAATCGGTCAACGCGAAGATCAGCGGCCCGATCGGATTGCCCGAGCGCGCGGACAGCGGCACCCGGTGGTATTGCATGTACAGGCGCAGCAGACACAAGCCCACCAGGAGGCCGGCAGCGATCTGCAACAGGAAGCTGAAGATTTGATAAAACATGTGTCCCGGGAAGTGGCGCCACACTGGCGATAATAGGATCCTCTTGCACCCATGAATGCGCAACACGCATCACGGGTGGGCCTTTATAACGCACATCGCCGTGACCGGGTGCCCGCATCCGCCACGACATTATTCTTGTAACCCTGACCACCCGACGTGATCCGCACCGGGGCCCGCCCGCCCGCGTCACTGTCCATTTGCCATGTCCGAACAGCACACGCCAGCCCCGATTCTCGATGACAACCAACTGATCGCCGAGCGGCGCGAGAAACTGCAGACGCTGCGCGAACGGCAGGCCAAAGGCCTCGGCCCCGCGTTCCCCAACGATTTCAAGCCCACGCACAAGGCGGCCGACCTGGCGCGTACCCATGCGGCGCAATCGGCAGAGGAACTGGCCGCCGACGGTCCTTCGGTGCGTATTGCCGGACGCATGATGCTCAAGCGCGTCATGGGCAAGGCCAGCTTCGCCACCTTGCAGGACAGCAGTGGCCGCATGCAGGTGTATATCAAGGGCGAAGAAATCGGTGCCGAGACCTACGAGGATTTCAAGCACTGGGATCTGGGGGACATCGTGGCCGTGCAGGGGCGCATGTTCCGCACCCGCACCGGCGAGTTGTCGATCCATGCCGTGCAGATCCGTCTGCTGGTCAAGAGCCTGCGCCCCATGCCCGACAAGTTCCATGGCATCCATGACCAGGAAGTGAAGTACCGCCAGCGGTATGTCGACCTGATGATGGACGAGACCACGCGCCAGCGGTTCGTGGCGCGCAGCCGGGCCGTCAGCGGCATTCGCGACTTCATGGTCGGCCACGGTTTCCTGGAGGTGGAGACACCGATGCTGCACCCGATTCCGGGTGGCGCGAACGCCAAGCCCTTTGTGACCCATCACAACGCGCTCGACCAGGAAATGTACCTGCGCATCGCGCCCGAGTTGTACCTCAAGCGCCTGATCGTCGGCGGCTTTGACCGGGTTTTCGAGATCAACCGCAACTTCCGCAACGAAGGCATCTCGGTGCGCCACAACCCTGAATTCACGATGATGGAGTTCTATGCGGCGTACTGGAACTACCAGGACCTGATGGATTTCACCGAGCAGCTGGTGCGTGACGCCGCCATGAAGGCGGTCGGGCACCTGCTGCCGACCTACGACGGCAAACCGGTCGATCTGTCCAGACCATTCGAGCGCCTGACCATCGTGCAGGCCATCGAGAAACACACCGATGCCGGTGCCGGCGTTCATGACGCGAAGTTCCTGCACGCCGCGTTGCGCAAACTGGGCAAGACCGAGGCCAAGGACCATCTGGCCAAGCGCAGCCTGGCCAGCCTGCAGGTGATGTATTTCGAGGAGACGGTTGAACACCTGTTGTGGGAGCCCACTTTCATCTGCGAGCATCCGGTCGAAATTTCGCCACTGGCCCGCGCCAGCGACCAGAATCCGGAGGTCACCGAGCGCTTTGAGCTTTACATCACGGGGCGCGAATTCGGCAACGGCTTCAGCGAACTCAACGACGCCGAGGTACAGGCCGCCAGGTTTCATGCCCAGGTCGAGGCCAAGGATGGCGGCGACGACGAGGCGATGTTCTTCGACCATGACTTTGTCCGCGCACTCGAATACGGCATGCCGCCCACTGGTGGTTGCGGCATCGGCATCGACCGGCTGATGATGTTGCTGACGGACAGTCCGAGCATTCGCGACATCATCCTGTTTCCGGCCCTGCGACGCGAAACACCGGCCAGCTGACAACGCAAGAGCCCGCGCAAGCAGCATGCACAAGTACAAAACGCACTCCGGACCCGCTGCATGACACCGTTTGCTATCTGGCGCGGGTTGCGCTCGGGCGCATTGGCTGCGGGCTTGATGGGCCTGGCCCTGGCACAAGCACAGCAGATGGCGGTTGCTCCCTCTGCATCCGCTTTCCTTGCACCCGGTGCAGTGACCCTGTCGACAAATGCCGGCGCGCTCAATCGGATCATCATCCGTTTGCGGCCGGAGGCAACATCGGCACGTGCTTCGCGAGCGCAAACCCCGAACAGTGACCCGCAAGTGCAGATCAAGGCCCTGGGAGAGAGTCGACGCCAGCGCCCGGACGCGCGCAGCGACATCGAACTGCGGTATTACCGCTCGGTGGCGCCCCGGACCCATGTGGCCTTGACCAGCAAACGCATGAGCCGGATCGACCTCTCCGCCTACGTCCGGCAGCTCGAACAAGATCCGCAGGTCGCTTCGGCCGAGATCGACGAGCGTGTCCTGGCACAACAGGCGCTCCCCAACGATCCTGAGTTCGCGCCCCGCCAGTGGAATCTGCAATCGGTGGGCAGTGGTGCCGGTGCCGCGAATTTTGCGTCTGCATGGGGTGTTGCCACTGGCGCAGGCGTGATCGTTGCGGTCATCGACGGCGGTTATCGGCCGCACGCCGATCTGAATCCCAACATGCTGGCGGGATACGATTTCATCAGTGCCGATCCGGACGGATCGTTCACGACGGCCAACGATGCCAACGGACGCGACAGCGATGCCACCGATCCGGGCGACTGGAGCGCTCAAGGCGATTGCGCACCGGCCAACTCGAGCTGGCATGGCACGCATGTGGCCGGCATCATCGCGGCGGTCACCAACAACAATGCCGGCGTGGCGGGTGCAGCGTTTAACGCCAGACTGCTGCCGGTCCGCGTCCTCGGCGTCTGCGGTGGTTATGTTTCGGACATTGCGGCCGGCATGCGCTGGGCGGCCGGTCTGCCGGTGCCCGGTGTTCCCGCCAATACCCAGATTGCCAAGGTGTTGAACCTGAGCCTGGGCCGCCAGGGCAACTGCTCGCCGACATTCCAGGATGCGGTGACCGAGGTGCGTGCGGCCGGCAGTGTGGTCGTTGCCGCCAGCGGCAATGACAGCGCCACGGCGATTCTGCAACCGGCTAACTGCAGCGGCGTGATCGGAGTGACCGCCCATACCGTCAGCGGGGACAACGCCAGCTACGCCAATATCGGCCTCGGAACCGCCATCAGTGCTCCGGGTGGCGGCAATGGCATGCTGATCGTGGGCAGCGGCCTGCCGATCTACTCCACCAGCAATACCGGCACGACCACACCTTTGCTCGACAGCATCGAGGCCAAGCGCGGCACCAGCATGGCCACCGCCCACGTATCTGCGGCTGCGGCACTGATGTTCCAGGTCAAGCCCGCGATCACGCCCGACGAGCTGTTTTCGCGGCTGCTCAATGCGGCGCGGGTCCATCCGGCTGGCACCTATTGCGCCAGTCTGCAGACCTGCGGCGCCGGCCTGCTCGACGCCGACGCGGCCGTTGCCAGTGTTCTGGCCGACAACGCGCCGCTGGTCAGCGCCCGGTATGCCCCGGCAGGTATCGCCTTGCGTGGCACGACAGTGCAACTGACAGGCAGTGCCGACATGGGGCGGCTGGGCCTGGGCATCCATTCGGTGCTGTGGACCCAGATTGGCGGTTCTGCGGTGACGCTCAGTGGCGCCACCACCCGCACGGCCTCCTTCGTGGTTCCCGCCAGCGGCAACAGCCTGGCCTTTCGTTTCGAGGCGACTGACCTCAACGGCCGCAGCGCCCATATCGACCTGACCGTGTTGTCCAACAACACGCCGCCCGTCATGGCAGAGATAGGGTCCCTGGTCGTCGCCAATGGCAGCACGCTGAGCTTCATGGCCACCGCGACCGATGCCCAGGGTGACACCGTCACCTTTGAGGCCAGCGGCCTGCCACGCGGTGCCAGTTTCGACAGTGCAACTGGAAGCTTTGTGTGGGACAAGGCCGGGCCCATCGGCAACTACACCATCGCCATCACACCGAACGATGGACGGCTCAATGGCGATACGCGTTATGTCGGCATTTCCGTGGTGGCTCCGGGCGGTGGTAGCAGTGGCGGGGGTGGCGGCGCTTTTGGTGCAGTCGAGGTCGGCGCGATGGCCTTGTTATTGGCCGCTCTGATGGCCAGATTGGGCTGGCGCAAGGCCGGTTTTTGCGCCAGGCACGGCAAGCCCGACCGCATCGTCCGACCCACGTTGCACGGCGCCCGTCCCTGCGCACCGGTACCCGGCAGGCAGGCTCAGGGAATGTAGTCAAGCGAGCGCATGTACAACGGCTGCACCATCAGAGTGTCCCAGTCCATGCCGAACGACCGCGGCAACAGGCTGAGGCGGCGTTGCTCGCTGGCTGCCGAGGTACGCCAGCTTCCCGCACGTATCGCCTGCGTCAGGCCTTCGGTCAACGCGTCGATCGCCGGATTGCCGTCCAGACACTGGTTGCACAGCAGCACCATGTCGCATCCAGCCTCCAGCGCTGCGACCGTGGCCTGGGTATAACTGACGGCCTTGCCGTCGATTCGCCGCGCACCGGCCATGCTCAGGTCGTCGCTGATGACGGCCCCGCCAAATTCCAGCCGGGTGCGCAGGATGTCCTGCAGCCAGCGCGCCGAAAACCCCGCTGGCCGCGCATCGACCTTCGGATAGACCACATGCGCCGGCATGACACTGTCCAGCGCAGTGCCGAGCCAGCCATAAGGCGCAGCGTCGGCGGCCATGATGGCCTTGAGGCTGCGCCGGTCGACCGGCATATCGGTATGCGAGTCGGCGGCCACAAAGCCGTGCCCCGGAAAATGCTTGCCGCAATTGGCCATGCCACTTTGCAGCAGGCCCTGCATCAGGCTCTTGGCCAGCACGCTGACGACCGCGGCATCGGGCGAAAACGCCCGGTCGCCAATAACGCCACTCGGTCCGTAGTCCAGGTCCAGCACAGGCGTGAAGCTCATGTCGACGCCGCAGGCACGCAGTTCTGCGCCCAGCACATAACCACAGGCCGTGGCCGCTCGCATGGCCAGCAACGCGCTGGCCTGCGGATCGGTGCCCGCCCCGCCCTGCCACATGCGGCCCAGTTCGCGCATGGGTGGAAGATGGGTGAAACCATCGGTCTTGAAGCGCTGCACCCGGCCACCTTCATGGTCGACCAGGATCAGCAGATCGCCGCGCAACTGCTTGATCTCGCCACACAACGCGGTCAGCTGCCCGCGGTCGGCCCAGTTGCGGGCAAACAGGATGATGCCCCCCACCAGGGGATGCGCGAGGCGCCGGCGGTCCATCTTTGACAAGGCCAGGCCGGGGATGTCGATGAGCAAAGGGGAATGGGCTTGCATATTCGTCGGGTTTGCAGGACAGGGTCGCCAATAGGGCGTGAGAAAGTCGTTGCGACCAGCGGCGAATCAGCCGCGGGTCTCGACCACGCAGAAACTGGCCGCGTAGTCGGTTTCGTCAGAGACGCTGACATGGGCCTGCAGGCCCTGTTCCTCGAACCAGCGCTTGAGCTCACCGTGCAGAACAATACATGGCTTGCCCGCATTGGCATGGCCGGCAGGCAGGTTGCCGATTTCGCACAGGCGCCAGGTCATCGGCATGCGCATGCCCAGGCCGATCGCCTTGCTGAATGCCTCCTTGGCACTGAAGCGGGTGGCCAGGTAACGCACGCCACGCTCGGGCCAGCGCACACTGCGCGCCTTCCAGGTCGCCAGTTCGCCATCGCCCAGGACCTTGCGGGCAAATCGATCGCCATGGCGCTCAAGGCTGGCGCGAATACGCCGCACATCGCAGATATCGGTTCCGATGCCGTAGATCATGCTTGTCCGGGCATACCGGCAAATGCCGCGCCGATCACCCGCAGATAGTCTTGCACCGTGGCAGCGTAACCGATCTCCAGTGCGTCGGATATCAGCGCATGGCCGATGGAGACCTCCTGCACGCCAGGAACACCGCGCAGGAAGTCGCCCAGGTTTTCCCGGCTGAGGTCGTGCCCGGCATTCACGCCAAGGCCTGCCTGATGCGCCGCGTGTGCGGCTGCGGCGAACATGTCGATCTGCGCCTGCTGAGCGGAACTGCCCCAGGCCTGGGCAAAGGGTTCGGTGTACAGCTCCACCCGGTCTGCCCCGACATCGCGCGCCAGAACCATGGCGGCAGGATCGGCATCCATGAACAGGCTGACACGCACACCTGCGGCCTTGGCCTGGGCGATGATCGGGCGCAGGCGCTCGCCATCCTGTGCCAGATTCCAGCCATGGTCGCTGGTGAACTGGCCTTCACTGTCGGGCACCAGCGTGCACTGGTGCGGCCGCAAGGCCAGGACAAAATCCATCAGATTCTGGAACGGATTGCCTTCGATATTGAACTCGCGGTCCGGCCATTGCTTGAGCAAGGCCGAAAGATCATGCACATCTGCGGTCCGGATATGGCGCTGGTCGGGCCGCGGATGCACGGTGATGCCACTGGCCCCGCTCTGCAGACAGAGGCTCGCCGCGCGGGTCAGCGACGGGATGCCCAGATGCCGGGTGTTGCGCACCAGGGCCACCTTGTTCAGGTTCACGGAAAGTGCAGTGGTTTTCATAAGGATTGCAGATCGATCATCATTTGCCGGGTGCGAAGCGTCGTCACGCCGCAATGGTAATGGAGCAGGCTGCGCAGCTGGGGTTTGAGTTCGGACACCACCGGCGCGCAGGCATGCAGCGTATCGGTGAAACATGCGGGGCTGTCCATCGCCTTTTGCAGCGCCAGCCACTGCGCACCGGCGACGCTGGCCCGCTCACCGTCTGCGCTCAGGCGCAAGCCCCCTTCTGCGACCAGGCTGTAACGCGCCTGCAGTTGCAGCGGTCCCAGCGTCATGGTCTGCACATCGAGCGACGGCAGCAGACCGATCTCGCGCAGCAGCAGCAGTTCGAATGCGCGCAGCGCGGTCTGCAAGGCATCGCCATGCTCCGAGCAGATCACGGCAACTACACCGGCATAGATGTCGAACAGGCCCGGATGCGGATCGTCCCGGGCCAGCAGCGTCAGCACCAACTCGTTGATGTAATAACCCGACAACAAGGGGTCGCCACTGGGCATCACATGCCCGCCTTGCCACTCGGCGCTTCTGAGCGTGCGAATTTCGGCATCGCCGCCAAAGGCCAGGTGCAATGGCTGCAAGGGCAACAGGATCGGGCGCAGGCCCGAACTCGGGCGTTTCGCGCCTTTGGCCACCAGCGCCACCCGACCATGGTTGCGCGTGAAGACCTCCAGGATCAGGCTCGACTCGCTCCAGTCATGCCGGTGCAATACATAAGCCGGTTCATCCGATATCCGCAGGCTGGCCACGCGTGCACCCGGCCGCTCAGTCGTAACCGAAGCTGCGTACCCGTGCCTCGTCGTCAGCCCATCCCGAACGCACTTTCACCCACATTTCGATGAACACCTTGGCGTCAAACAAGCGTTCGAGTTCAACCCGGGTCTCGGTGCCGATACGTTTGATGCGCTCGCCCTTGTCACCGATCACCATGGCCTTGTGGCCGTCCCGTTCCACGACAATCGTGGCGGCGATGCGCACCAGCCGCTTCTGCCCCTTGCGCGCCGGTGGCTCCTCTGTGAACTGGTCAATGACCACGGTCGATGTATAGGGCAATTCGTCGCCGGTCAGGCGGAACAGCTTCTCGCGCACCATCTCGCTGGCCATGAAGCGTTCGCTGCGGTCGGTCAATTCGTCCTCGTCATAGAACCACGGCTGCTCGGGCAGGAACTTCTCGCAGATGCCGAGCAAGCGGGCAACGTCGCGCGCGTTCTTGGCCGACATCGGCACGAACTCGGCAAACGCATGGCGCTGCTGCATGTCCTGCAGCCATGGCGCCACGTCGGCGCGTTGCGTCACCTGGTCGAGTTTGTTGGCGACCAGCAGCACGGGAATGCCCTTGCCCAGCAAGGCCAGCACCTTGGCGTCGGCCTGGTTGAAACGCCCGGCTTCGGTCACGAACAGGATCAGGTCGACATCCTGGATCGCCCCTTGCACCGTCCGGTTCAAGGATCGGTTCAAGGCGTTGCCGTGCAAGGTCTGAAAACCCGGCGTGTCGACGAAAACGAATTGTGTCTGCCCCAGCGTGTGCATGCCGGTGATCCGATGGCGCGTAGTCTGCGCCTTGCGCGAGGTGATGCTGATCTTCTGCCCGACCAATGCGTTGAGCAAGGTCGACTTGCCGACATTGGGCTTGCCGACGATCGCAATCAGGCCGCACCGCCTGCCGGCCGGCGACACCGGCTCTGTGCTGGCGGTCTGGCCCGGTTCATTCAATTCAATGGTCATGTTTTTGCCCGGCTTTTCAGGGTCTGCAACATGGCCGCTGCAGCGGCCTGTTCCCCCGCACGGCGCGATCCACCAATACCCCGCTCGCACAGGCCCAGTTCCGCGACCTCACATTCGACATCGAACGACTGCTGGTGCGCTGCCCCCATGGTGGCGACCACCCGGTAAAGCGGTATTTTCATCTTGCGCCCCTGCAGCCATTCCTGCAACTCGGTTTTGGGATCCTTGCCGATCGCGGCCATGGTCGGATTGATCTCCACGTTCTTGTAAAGGCGGTGGACCAGTTGCTGCGCGGCGACAAACCCCGCATCCAGATAGACCGCACCAATGACGGCCTCCAGCGCGTCGGCCAGGATCGAAGGCCGCTTTTTGCCGCCCGAGCGCATCTCGCCCTCCCCCAGCCGGATACAGGCCGCCAGACCGAGATCCACGGCCAACTGGTGCAGGGTTTCCTGCTTGACCAGATTGGCGCGGATACGCGACAGGTCTCCTTCGGCGAGCAGGCTCAGCCGCTGGTACAGGAGGTCGGACACCGCCAGGTTCAGGACGGAATCGCCCAGAAACTCCAGCCGTTCGTAATGATCGGCGCTGAAACTGCGGTGGGTCAGTGCCTGGCCCAGCAATTCGACGTTGGAGAAGACATGCTGCAACTTCTGCTGCAACGCCAGCCAGCCAGGATTCACTTTATTTCGAGCGCCCGGAGTACTTGAGCGTCAGATACGCCGGGCCAGCCAGATGGATTTCACGCTCGTAGGCAAACCGGACGATGATCTTGTCGTCTTCCTTCGTGATCTCAAGGTCCTTGGTCTTCATCGACGTGATGGCGTCGATTTCCGTCGCCCGGTCGTAAATCCTGCGCACGTCGACAACGGTGTTTCCTTCGCTGGCTTTTTGTACCGCCTTCTGGATCGCCTGGTATTCGACAAAAGTCGGGAAGACCTGGGCCGCCACCACGCCTGTAACAGCCAGCACTCCACCGACAAAAACGAGCCCCAGGAAGGAGATGCCGCGTTGCCTGGATTTGGGTTGGATTGTCATGACTCACCTCTCACTGGAAAAATCCGTTTCAATGGAAGGGACCGATTCGACTGAGACTGCTGAAATTCATCCAGACGAAAAACGCACGTCCCACGATATTCTGGTCCGGCACAAAGCCCCAGTAACGTGAATCCAGCGAATTGTCCCGGTTATCGCCCATCATGAAATAGTGGCCCGGCGGGACCTTGCACACCACGCCTTCGACACTGTAGCGGCAATTGTCCCGGTTCGGAAACTCCGACGCCCCCGGAATGAAAGCGGGCCGGTCGTCATTGATCAGCAGCCGATGCGGCTCGGTTCCAAGCTTCTCCTCGAACTGCTTGAGGTAGCGCATCGAATCTTCGTCGAAAAAATCCTCGACCTGACGGTTTTCGACGGCAACGCCATTGATGGCCAGCCGCTTGTTCAGGTAGCTCACTTCATCGCCCGGCACCCCGACCACCCGCTTGATGTAGTCCAGGCTGGGCTGGGGCGGGTAACGGAACACCATCACGTCGCCGCGTTTTGGTGGCGTGCCATTGGTGATCTTGGTATTGATGACCGGCAGTCGCAGACCGTAATGGAATTTGTTGACCAGGATCAGGTCGCCAACCAGCAAGGTCGGAATCATCGATCCCGAAGGAATCTTGAACGGCTCGACCAGGAATGAACGCAACAGGAACACGGCCAGAATGACCGGGAACAGACCCGCAGTCCAATCCAGCCACCAGGGTTGCGCCAGCAACTGGGCGCGCGCCACTTCGATGTCGCCTTCGCCATCGACCGCACCGACGCCCTTCTGGAGGAGTTCGGCACGCCTGCGCTCGGCATGCGCCTGCAGTTCAAGCGCAGCGCGCCGACGGCGGGGCCAGAAATAGAACTTCTCGCCCAGCCAATAGATCCCGGTCACCAGCACAGCCATGAACAACAGCAGTGCAAAATTTCCGTCTATCCGACCTGTATACCAGGCACCCGCGTAGGCGACGAAAGCGCCCAGAATCAGCGTTGTCAGCAACTGCATCAGCTGTCCACCTGCAAAATTGCGAGAAACGCCTCTTGCGGCACTTCAACCGACCCGATCTGCTTCATTCTTTTCTTGCCTGCCTTTTGCTTCTCAAGTAGTTTGCGCTTGCGTGAAATATCGCCGCCGTAACACTTGGCCAACACGTTCTTGCGCAGCGCCTTGATTGTCTCACGCGCAATCACGTTGGAACCGATCGCCGCCTGGATCGCAACGTCGTACATCTGGCGCGAAATCACCTCACGCATCTTGGACACCACGGCACGGGCCCGGTATACCGACTGCGAACGGTGCACGATGATGGACAAGGCGTCGACCTTCTCGCCATTGAGCAGAATATCGACCTTGACGACATCCGCCGTCCGGTATTCCTTGAATTCGTAATCCATCGATGCGTATCCGCGGCTGACCGACTTGAGCTTGTCGAAGAAGTCGAGCACGATTTCGCCCAGGGGCATCTCATAGGTCAGCATCACCTGGCGACCGTGGTAGGCCATGTTCATCTGCACGCCACGCTTCTGGTTGGCCAGCGTCATGACACCGCCGACGTATTCCTGCGGCATGTACAGATGGACCGTGACGATGGGTTCGCGCACCTCTTCGGTCCGGCCCTGCTCCGGCATCCTGGACGGATTCTCGACCATCACGATGCTGCCATCGGCCTTGACCACCTGGTAGACCACGCTGGGCGCGGTGGTGATCAGGTCCTGGTCGAACTCGCGCTCCAGACGCTCCTGCACGATCTCCATGTGCAGCAGACCGAGGAAGCCGCAGCGAAAACCGAAACCCAGCGCCTGGGATACCTCGGGTTCGTAGCGCAGCGACGAGTCGTTGAGCTTGAGCTTTTCCAGACTGTCGCGCAGCCCTTCATACTGGTTGGCCTCGGTCGGATACAGGCCGGCAAACACCTGTGGCTGTATCTCCTTGAAACCGGGCAAGGCTTCGGTGGCCGTGAAAGCCGCGGCGCCCGTGCCGGTCTTGACCAGCGTGATGGTGTCGCCGACCTTGGCCGCCTGCAGTTCACGGATACCGGCAATGATGTAGCCCACCTCGCCCGCTTCCAGCGAATCCCTGGGTTCGTCTGCCGGCGTGAATACGCCCAGGTTGTCGGCGTCGTAGGTCGTACCGGTGGCCATCATCTTGATGCGTTCACCCTTGCCCAGCCGTCCGTCGACCACACGCACCAGCATCACAACCCCGACATAGGTATCGAACCAGCTGTCGATGATCATCGCGCGAAGCGGACCGGTTGGATTGCCCCGTGGCGCCGGAATCCGCGCGACGATGGCTTCGAGAATTTCCTCGACACCCATGCCGGATTTCGCCGAGCATGCAATCGCATGCGAGGCGTCGATGCCGATGACATCCTCGATCTCACTACGCGCGTTCTCGGGATCCGCATTGGGCAGATCCATCTTGTTGAGCACCGGCAGAACTTCGACACCGAGATCGAGTGCGGTGTAGCAGTTGGCGACGGTCTGCGCCTCGACCCCTTGACTGGCATCGACAACCAGCAAAGCGCCTTCGCACGCAGACAGTGAACGGCTCACTTCATAAGAGAAGTCCACGTGCCCTGGTGTGTCGATGAGATTGAGGTTGTAGACGACGCCATCGTGCGCCTTGTAGCGCAGTGATGCGGTCTGCGCCTTGATGGTTATCCCACGCTCTTTCTCGATGTCCATCGAGTCCAGAACCTGCGCCTGCATCTCGCGCACAGCGAGGCCGCCGCAGGTTTGAATCAGACGATCTGCCAAGGTCGATTTGCCGTGATCGATGTGCGCAATGATTGAAAAATTTCTGATGTGATCCATCAACGAAAAGACTTAAGTAATTGAATTGGAAAGAAGACGCGAAAGAAAAAAGGGCGCGTCAAATTTTGACGCGCCCTGAACCAACAATCATTGGCAACTGCGATAGTTGGGACTTCATTGTAGGCAAAAAGGCCGGAATGCCCAGACCTCTCGCAGGAAAAACAAGGCGTTGCAGAGCAGCAACAAGAAAATTATTCACAACTTATAAACAGGTTTGCCAGAAGTTGCTGAACAACTTGTGGGTGATCTGTGGACCGGCTGTGGGATACCTCCTGAGCATCCCATATCGTGGACTGATGGCCGATTGATATGCCAAAAATAGCGCTTCGCAGGCCACCATTCTAACCAAATTCACGCTGCACTAGCAAAAAG
>JAGPBF010000053.1:10181-21605 GCA_018063505.1 Rhodoferax sp. | reverse complement strand
CTGCATGGGCGGGCGTCATGCCATAGCCGCCGCAACGGCCAACCCGCGGCATGTACGCGCCGCATTGTCGGTACATGGTGGCCGCCTGGTCGATCCCAGCGATACAACGCCGCACCACATGATCCATCGCTCGACCGTCCCGCTGCATTACTTCTTCGCCAAGGATGACCCGACCTGCCCGGACGAACACCAGGTCGTGCTGGAACAACTCGCCGCGCGCAGTGGCGACAGGGTGACGGTGGAGCGGCTCGACGCCCACCATGGCTGGACCTTTCCCGAACGCTGGTGCTACGACAAGGCAGCGTCGGAGCGGGTCTGGGAAAAGGCCTTGGCGATGTTCCGCTCGGCCTTGTGGACCACGCACCGGCCGCGCCTGCGCTGAACGAAGCGACTCAGCGCACCAGCGTATTGAGTTGAATGATCGGCAGCATCACCGCCAGCACGATCAGCATCACCACCAGCCCCATCGCCACGATCAGCAGCGGCTCGAGGATGGTGGCCAGCTGCATGGCCCTGCGCTGCACGTCGGCACTGAGCTGGGCCGCGACCCGCTGCAGCATCAGCGGCAGCTGGCCGGTCTGTTCGCCCAGCCGGGCGAACATGGCCAGCATCGGCGGGAAACGCTTGTGCCGGCTCAGCGCAGAGGCGATGGGTGCGCCTTCGCGCACCAGTACCAATGCGGTCAGCGCATCGGCGCGCATGGCGCGATTGTTCAGCGTCTCTGCGGCCGATTGCAAGGCCTTGAGAATAGGCACACCGGCCGCAGCCAGCATGGCCAGCGTATTGGCAAAACGCGCCGCGTTGTAACCCCGCGCCAGCCGGCCTATCAATGGCAGCGTCAGGAAGGCTGCGTCGAATCGCGTGCGCAAGATCTCGCTGCGCAACGCCAATCTGAAACCGGCGAAAGCCATCACCAGGACAGCGAGCATGAACAGGCCGTAATCCCGCACCAGCGCGCTGGTTGCCAGCATCAGCACCGTCAGCGTCGGCAGACTCTGCTTGGTGCCGGCAAAAACATTGGCCACCTGCGGCACGACATACGCCACCAGGAAGGTGACGATCAGGATCGCGACCACGGTAACGATGCCCGGGTACAAGGCCGCGCCGATCAGCTTGGCCCGGAGCTGCTGCTGCTCGGCCATGTCGTCGGCCAGCCGCTCCAGCACCAGGCCCAGGTTGCCGCTGTTCTCGCCAGCGCCGATGACGGCCACGTAGATCGCAGAGAACTCGCGCGGATGTTGTGCCAGCGCCTTGGCAAAGCCACTGCCGGCATTGACCTCGGCGCGCAAGGCCGCCACCAGATTGCGCTGGCGCGGATCCTGCGCTTCGTCGCTCAGGGCCGTCAGCGCGCGTTCGAGTGGCAGGCTGGCCGACACCAGGCCGGCCAGCTGGCGCGTCCAGACTGCCAGCGCGTTTGCATTGAAAACCCGGGCGCGGAACCAGCCCTGCGCTTGCGCGCCATGTGCCGCTTCGTCAGCGCTGCCGGCGCCGACCTGCACCACCTGCAAAGGCACCAGCGACTGGGCACGCAGCGCAGAGCGCGCAGCGCGCGCGGTCTCGGCGTCGAGCACTCCCTTGCGGGTCGCCCCTTGCGCGTCGACGGCTTCGAAAGAGTAAGCAGGCATGAGGTGCGGGCGTTGCCAACGGCCAGGCTCAGTCGCGCGTCACGCGCAACACTTCCTCGGGCGCGGTGATGCCGGCCGCGACCAGGCGCTGGCCGTCATCACGCATCAACTGCATGCCACCGGCAATGGCTGCCGCACGGATCTCGGCCTCTGCGCCCTGGCGGTGGATCTGGTCACGGATCGCGGCATCGGCCACCAGCAATTCATAGATGCCGGTACGCCCCGCGTATCCGGTATGGCTGCAATGCTCGCAGCCCTTGCCGGCGCAATGCAGACACCATTTGCGCACCAGGCGCTGGGCCAGCACACCGAGCAACGAGGAACTGAGCAGGAACGGCTCGACGCCCATGTCGATCAGCCGCGTCACCGCACTGGCCGCATCGTTGGTGTGCAGCGTGGCCAGCACCAGGTGGCCGGTGAGCGAGGCCTGGATCGCGATCTGGGCAGTCTCGAAATCCCGGATCTCGCCGATCATGATGACGTCCGGGTCCTGGCGCAGGATGGCGCGCAGCGCCGTCGCAAAACTCAGCTCGATGCGCGTATTGACCTGGGTCTGGCCGATGCCGGCGAGCTCGTATTCGATCGGATCCTCGACCGTCATGATGTTGGTGCGCGCCGCATCGAGCCGGCTCAGCGCCGCGTACAAGGTCGTGGTCTTGCCCGAACCGGTGGGCCCGGTCACCAGGATGATGCCGTGGGGCTGGCCGATCAGTTGCACGAAACGCTGCAGCGTCTGCCCTTCCATGCCGACCGCTTCCAGATTCAGTCGCGCGCCAGACTTGTCGAGCAGGCGCAGCACTGCGCGTTCGCCCTGGGCGCTGGGCAAGGTGCTGACACGCACGTCCACCGCGCGGGTACCGATACGCAGGCTGATGCGGCCGTCCTGCGGCATGCGCTTTTCGGAGATGTCGAGTTCGGCCATGATCTTCAGCCGCGAGATCAGTGCCGCATGCAAGGCCCGGTTCGGTTGCACCACCTCACGCAGCGTGCCATCGACCCGGAACCGCACGCTGCTGTGCCGCTCGTACGGTTCGATATGGATATCGCTGGCGCCTTCGCGTGCAGCCTGCGTCAGCAAGGCATTGAGCAGCCGGATGATCGGCGCATCGTTCGCGGCCTCGAGCAGGTCTTCGACTGCCGGCAGTTCCTGCATCATGCGCTGAAGGTCCACGTCCGACGCCACCTCGCTGGCCACCAGCGCCGCGCTCGATTCACCCTGCGAATACGCCGCACTGATGCGCTGCACCAGCGATTCCGCGTCCATGGCAACCAGCCCAGCCGACGGATACTTGCGCAGCACCTCACCCAGCGCCGCCTGCGCGGATTGGGTGTGAACCACCAGCGTCAAGGTGTTGCCATCGTCCTCCAGCAACAACTGGTGCGTGCGCGCAAACGCATACGGCAGCGGGAATCGCATGCTTGACCCGATTAACGCGAGGCGCCACCCAATGGGCGAACCGGCTCGACCGGCCGCGGCTTGGGCGGCTCGGCCTGCGGCAACTGTGCAGTACCAAGATCTGGCAACACGGCGCTCTGGCGCGGTTGCACTGCGGTTTGATCGGCGCGCATGCTCTCGTAGCGCCCCATCGACAGGTTGTCCAGCGCGGCCGCGTCACGTACCACCACCGGACGCAGGAACACCATCAGATTGGTCTTCTTGCGCGAGCGGGTCTCGCTGCGAAACAGATTGCCGAACAGCGGCACGTCGCCCAGGCCCGGCACCTTGTCTTCATTGTTGGCCGACTCGTCCTGCAGCAGGCCACCGAGCACGATGATGGCGCCATCCTCGACCAGCACATTCGACTCGATCGAGCGCTTGTTGGTGATCAGGCCGCTGGGCGAGTTGACCGACGACGCCTGCACACTGGAAACCTCCTGAAAGATCGACAGCCGGATCGTGCCGTTCTCGCTGATCTGCGGCTTGACCCGCAGCGTCAGGCCGACGTCCTTGCGCTCAATGGTCTGGAAAGGATTCACGGTGCCGGTGCCGCCGGCATTGTTGTTGGTATACGAACCGGTCACGAAGGGCACGTTCTGCCCGATCACGATCTTGGCTTCCTCGTTGTCCAGCGTCAGCAGATTGGGCGTGGACAGGATGTTGCCGTCGCCGGTGGACTGCAGGAATCGCGCCAGGAAACCGAGAACATAGACGCCGTTGACGCGGTTGGCCACGCCGATATTGAGGCCGTTTCCCGGCACCACCGCGCCACTGGCCGCGCCGGTGGCCAGCGAAATGATGTTGTTGCCGCCAGAGCCGAAATTGGTTCCCAGGACACCGATGCTGCCGTCGCCGCTGCGTCCGATCGGACCCTGCCACTGAATGCCGAATTCGGCAGCCTTGTCGGCATTGACCTCGGCGATCAGCGATTCAACGAACACCTGGGCGCGGCGCGCGTCGAGCTTGTCGATGACCGCACGCATCTGCCGGTATTGAAGTTCCGGCGCACTGATGATCAGCGAATTGGTGGCCGGGTCGGCCTGGATCTGCCCACCGGTATCGCTCTGGGACGACGATGCAGCTGCTGCCGCTGCCGCCGTCGCGGCACCGCCGACCAGTTGCCGACCGATGACGTTCGTCGGCGCGGAATTTGCAGACGCGGCCCCGGCCATGGCCGCGCGCAGGGTCGCCGCCAGCTTTACCGCCTCGGCATTCTTCAGGTAGACCACATGGATGTTGCCCGACGCATCGCTCGAGGATGGCTGGTCGAGCCGCTCGACCAGCGATCGCACCAGCGCCACCCGGGCCGGATTGGCGGCGCGCACGATCAGCGCGTTGCTGCGCGGCTCGGCAATGATCGCGGTGCGGAAGGAATTGTCGACCTGCCCCTGCGCCGCCGCGGCATTGGTCGTCTGCGTCAGCCGCAACACCAGCGGCGCAAGGTCGGAGGCCAGCGCGTGCTTGAGCGAAATGACCTCGACATCGGTCGCATTGGGCATGTCCATGGCGGCGATGATGCGTGCCAGCCGGCGCAGATTGTCGGCATAGTCGGTGATGACCAGCGCATTGCTGCCAGGATTGACGTTGATGGTGTTGTTCGGACTAATCAGCGGGCGCAGCACCGGCACCAGGTTGAGTGCGCTCTCATGGTCGAGCCGGAAGATCTGGGTGACGATCTGGTTGCCAGCCGGCTGGTCGGGAGCCACCGTCACCACGCTGCCCTGCAACTTGCCTTCGGCCTCGGGTACGACCTTGTAGATGCCACTGGACTCCACCACGGTGTAACCCTGCAGCCGCAAGGCGGCGACAAACTGGGCATATGCCGCTGCTGGCGACTGCGGCTTTTCGCTCGACAGATTGATGGTGCCGCGCACCCGCGGGTCGACCACGACGGTGCGGCCGGTGATCACACCCATGGTACGGGCCACTGCCTCGATTTCCGCGCCGACGAAGTTCAGCGTGATCGGTTCGCCCGGCTTCTGGGCCCAGGCGCCCGCACACAGCAGCAAACCGATGGCAGCCGCACGTACAGCGAACATCAACCCAGCACCTATAGCAGTCAGATTCATAACCCAGCCTTATCTTTGCCCGACACGCAGCACGAACCGATCAGCCACTTGTCAATCCAGTGCGATGTCCGAGCGGGCACCCTGTCTGCGCCCCACGATATTGAGCAGGTTGCCCAGCACCAGTTCCTGTTCTGGCGCCGCACTGGCCTGCCCCCGGAAGTTCCAGCGTGCGCCATTCCACTGGCCACGGCCCGATAACTTCAGACTGCCCTCCAGCGTCTCCAGCACCAGCTGCGGTGGGCTGATCAATCCATGACCCACCAGTTGCAGACGATAACTGCCGATCGGCCGCAGCGTCGACAGGCCCGATGACAGGCCGATCGCGTCGAGCGTTGCCGTACCCTGCATCTGGACTCGCCCTGCGGTCCATTCTAATGACATGGTCTGGGTGCGCAGTTGCAGTTGTCCGCGCGGCTGCACGGTGTTCCAGGGTGCACCAAGACCCGTCAGAACCGATGCCGGCCATCGGGTGTCCGATGCCGTCACGGCGACCCGCCAGCGGCCCAGGCCGGGCACCAGTTCGGCCACCAGTGGCTGTGTCGTGCAGCAGTCGGCATTGATCGTCAGGCGCCAGTTCGGCAGGCCTGGGCGCAGTGTCCAGCGCACGCGGCCGGGCAACACGCCGGCGGAGCGGCTGCCCGCGCCACCGGAGAGCTCCAGCCGGGCATCACCTTGCCATAAAGTGCCGCGTGCCTGCACCAGCAGCAGATGGCCGTTGCTGACACGATGGACCGCAGCGGCCAGCCAGGACGCCGGCGCGAACACCACTGCGCCGATCGCCAGGCCCGCCAGTGCCCCGGCAATACCCCAGCGGCTCTCAGCCATGCCGTGCGCCGCAGGCGGCCAGACCGCCGGGTTCCATCACAGTCATTCCGGCGGCAGTTGCAGCACGATGCTGCCGTCCCAGCCATTGGCGCCACGATTGAGCCGCGCCTGCAGCACCACCACCCTTGCCGAACTGCGCGCCTGGCCCAGCCACTGCGCCAGCATCTGCGGCGCCACGGCGGACAGCGTCACGGTGGCCCGGTCACCGGTCGGTGTCAGTTGCGCCTGTCCGCCAAGGCGCTGGGCCAGCGAGGATTGCAGCACACGCAAGGCATCGTCGCGCCGCACGGGCGGGCGGCCTTGCAGCGCGCGTGCCGATGCGGCCATCACCTGCATGTCCTGCAGTTGTTGATCGAGCCGGTCGCTCTGCGCCGGTGCTGTCCGCACGGTCCGCAAAGCCGGAGCCAATGCCAAAGCCCACAACAAGCCCAGCACGACGATTGCGCCAGCCAGCGAGACCAGCACCCGCTCGCGGCCCGCCAGCGTCACCCAGCTGCGCTGCACACCCGCCAGCGCCTTCATGGCGCGGCTCCTGCACGCATCACCAAACGGTCACCTTCGGCCTGCAGCCGATAAGCACGGGCACCCAGGTCCTCACGCAATCTGGCCAACACCGGCTCGGGCAAGACCAGGCCACGCAGCGTGAGCTGGCCCGGCGCATAGTCGATTGACTTGGCTTGGCTGTCCGTCGGCAGGCTGGCTCCCATTGCAGCGAGCATCGCCTCCATGTCGTCGGCAGCCAGTGCGCCGCTGCTGCGTCGCAAAAGCGCCAGTTGGCGCTGCATCTGCAGCGGTGCATCCACCACCGTACGGATCTCTGGAAATGTCTGGGTCAGGCTTGACTTGACCAGCTGCTGTCGCTCGCGCAGCGCCGCATCGAGTTTCCAGGCCCATGCGTTGAGCCCCACCAAATGGGCCAGCAGCAGCGCCACCAGGCCCCAGCGCGCGGCGCGCCAAGACGGTGCGCGCAACCAGTTGCCGGCATATTGCCGCCAACGCCGCGCCACCCGTCCGCCGCCAGACAAGGACAGATCGAACTGCGCCAGATCCCATTCGCTGGCGCCGGCATCACATACACGCTGCACCACCGGCTGGACCAGCGCCGCGAACCCAAGCACCTGCTCGGCGAGTTCGGCCACGGCCGGCTCGGCCAGCACCTTGTCGCCACCCGAAACATCGGGGCGGGATCCGATCACCGACAAGGCACTGTGCAGCGGCAGGTGGAGCAGCCCCTGCGGCTGCACCACGACAAGATGTGCATCCTGCGGCGTCCCTGTCACATGCCACACGGCCCCGGCGGCGCCGTCCGCACCGGGCGAGAACTCGGGCACCACGCGCGCAGCCGGCCGACCGGATTGCTCGAAGAATTCCAGATGGGCGCGGATCCAGGCTTTGTCGAATGCGGCCACCAGCGCATCGCCATTGGCCAAACGCGCAGGGGCCAGCGCCAAGGCCAACTGAGCGGGGTCATCGAGCAAACGTTCTTCGAGCAGTCCGTCGAGTGCGGCGCGCCGGCGGCTGGCCGCTACCGGCGGAAGGCGCGCCGGGTGCCAGGACAAGGCCGCTGCCGGGACGACCAGCACCAGCTGGTCCGCACGCGGCAACAATGCCGCGGTGGCAGTGCCGTGGTTCAGCACCACCCCGCGCTCACGTGAAACGACATAGTCGAACTCGGTGCCGGGGGTCGGGCGAACCAGTGGCAACACGAGGGTCAGGGTCGTCATCCGCGGATTGTAGTGAGGCAGGCGGCCTGACTTTAGCGGGTTGCCGCCTGTGGCACCGTCACGTCGGCGGCTGTGCGTTCGCGCCAGACTGTGGTCACGCCAAGCCCGTTGCGCTGCACCAGGGAACGCTCGCGCACTTCGGTATCGTGCAAGCGCAATCGGCCCTCGACTTCAAAGAAACGGGTCGCCACGCCAACCTGGCTGGGGTCGAGCCGTTCGGCCGCCGGAACGATGCGGCTGATCTCCGACAAGGTGCGAAACGGCGCGCGGTTGCGCGCATTGACCAGATTGCGCGCGTCCGACAAATCCAGACCCTCGATACGCGCGGCAATCGCCTCGGCGCTGGCGGTGTTCAGGTTGAGCTGGGTGCGTGTGGGCAAGACCACGATATAGGGCTGCAACAAGGCCAGCGACCGGGCCGACACACCCAGCCAGGCCAGTTGCGCGACGCGCTGCGCAAGCAGCGGGATCGGCGCCTGGCTGTCGTCGGCCTTGTCGCCGCTACCGGTCGCGCGCAGCAGATTGGCCGCCAGGTCGTCGAGTTCTGTCGTGGGAATGCCCAGCTGCGTGAACAGCCGCGCGAAGGCCTCGCGGTCCGGCTCCGAGATCTGGTTTCCGACAATCAGGTTGGTGATATTGAGCCGCGCCTGCGCATCCGTGATCTGGCCGGACAGGAAAGCGTCGTCGCCGAGTTCGCTGCCGCCCCGCTCGATCGCCAGAAATGTCGACAGGCGCGCCTCGCGCAATGCGATGCTCCAGGGTTCGGCCAGGTGGTCAGGGCCTGCACTGCGCGCATCCTCGCGCAGGATCAGGCGCGCCCAGTCCAGCGCACCGATCAGTATCCATGTGGCCTGCAGCCGCTCGCGTTCGCGCGCCTCGATCTCGACGCTGCGCCACTGCTGCCACAAGGCGGCCGCGGCCATCGTCGCCACCAGTGCGACGGTCAGCATGGCCATCAGCAGGGCCGCGCCGCGTTGCCGCGACCGCAACGAGCATGGGTCAGCCGCCATCAAGAACCGCCCGGCCCCAGTGTCGGTCGGACCCAGTCGCGGGTCAGCCGCCCGCTGACTGCCTGGCCTGGCGTCAGTGCCAGGATCAGCCGTACACCGTCGGGCAATGGCGCCTGGCTGGTGTCGTTGGCAGCGCCGTCGGCCGCGCTGGACAAGGGGCTGGTCCAGCTGTTGTTGCGGAAGTAAAACACCTGCCACTCGTCGGCGCCGCTGATCAGCACTTCGCCCTGGCGCAATTGCACGGTCGGATTCTGGCCCCACCACGCGGCCTGCTGCCACGCGTCACTCCACTGGGCGCGGGTACGCAACAGGCCGGACTGCCAGCGCGACCACTGGCGCCTGCCATCGGCGTCGCGCAGTCCCCAGGCCACCACCCGCAAGCCGCCCCCGGCAGCGTCGGCGGTAGCGCCGGGCGCCTCGTAGGGCCAGCGCCGCGTGATGCGCAACACCCGGCCATCGAAATCGATGGCGGTCACGGCCGGCATCACCGCCACCGCATCGAGGTCGGAGGTCCACTGGCCGAGCCCGGCCTGCAAGGCCTGCACGTCCGCGCCAAAGGCCTGGGTCGACGACTGCGCCCGGCCCATCGCGTCGATGCCGCGCCAGGCCATGGCCGATAACAAGGCCATCGCGGCCAGCGCGACCAGCAGTTCAACCAGCGTGAAACCGCCAACCCGGCGGCGGCATGCGCCCCGGCCGAGCGGGCACAGCCTTCGGTCCGGCGCGGCGGCACCTGCCATCTGCGTCACTGGAAACTCCCCACGATGGTGGTAATACGGAACACCGTGAATGCACCGTCGAGCACCTGGGCATCGACGCGCCGGAAAATCGGATTGGGCGTGGCGCTGACCTGCAGCCGGCCCTGGTAGTCTCGACCGGCCTCGGTGCAGGCAAAGTCGGATCCGCCGATGGGTGGCAACTGGCGGCCCAGCCGCATGCGGATCAGTTCGTTCTCGGCGCATACCTGCGCCAGCAACACGTCGGCCTGGCGCTGCGCGTTGCGGGTCAAAGCCATCGTGGCCTGCAGACCGGAGACCAGCGCCAGTGCCACGATGCCCAGCGCAACCAGCACCTCGATCAGCGTGAATCCGCGGTGATCGCGGATCACGGCGCAGCACCCGGATCATCCCGGGCCCGCAGCACGAACGCGCGCAGGCCGTCGGTGGCGACATGGACACGTTGCCCACCATGCACCAGCGTGATGTCCTGGCGCGTTATCACGGGCTCCGGGCCCAGCGTTATCACGGTGCCGGCCGGCACCGACAAGCCCTCGGTCAGCCACGGCATCACCGCCGCGAAGGCGCCCTGTGCTGGCGCGGCGGCTGGTGGCTCGGCAGAGTCATCGGCAGGTGGCAGCGGCAAGCCGATGAACTCGAATCCGCTGGCATTGGCGCGCCAGTACACCGGCACGCCGGCAGCGCGCGAGCGGGCCCGCGCAGATTCGAGCATCGCGGCCAGGCGCAGACCTTCGCGTTCGAGCTGGGTCTGACCGACATCACGCAGCGCAAACCCGACGCCAGCACTGGCCATGGCAATGATGGCCACCACCAGCAACAGTTCGAGCAAGGTGAAACCGGACCCGCCGGCAGGCAGAACGCCCCGCCCGTTATTGCCAGGAGCCGACATCGGCGTTCTTGCCTTCGCCGCCTGGCTGGCCGTCAGCGCCAAACGACAACACGTCGACTTCGCCCTTGAGGCCCGGATTCAGGTACTGGTAAGGCTGGCTCCACGGGTCGTTGGGCAGCTTGTCCAGGTAAGGTTTCCAGTTGGGCGGAATCGGTCCGCTGGCGGGTTTGGCCACCAGCGCGTTCAGGCCCTGCTCGGCCGTCGGATAGCGCTGGTTGTCGAGCCGGTACAACTTGAGCGCCTGCATCAGGTTGTTGACATCGGTGCGCGCCGCAACCGTGCGCGCATCGTCCGCACGCTCGAGCACATTGGGCACGATCAGTGCAGCCAGCACGCCGATGATGACCAGCACCACCATCAGCTCGATCAAGGTGAAACCGCGGCGCAGGGACGCGCGCAAAATGCCGCGCCCGTCGCTCAGATACATTGTCATGAAGTCAATTCCAGAATCGCAGGGATCCGAACGGTCCCTGACGCACACTGCATCATAATCGGCCATGACCAAGCCTTGGCCCGCCCGATTCGCGGCCTTTTTCCTGTGGGCGCTGGCGGCCTTGTCGGCCAGCTACTGGTTCACAAAAGTGAGCGGCACATCCGTCGCTGGCACGACCGCACCGGCGCCGGCCAGCGAGGCCCCGGCAGTGCAGACGGAGGATCTGGCACGTGTGTTCGGACCGGCCATTGCAGTGGCAGCCGTCATGCCGGGCATTGCAGCGCCCGACCCGTCCGAGCGGCTGCGTCTGCTCGGTGTCGTGGCCGACCGTTCACGTGGTGGCGTGGCGCTTATTTCCGTCGACGGCCAGCCGGCAAAACCCTACCGCGTGGGCAGCGCGCTGGACGGTGGCTGGACCCTGCAACAGGTCGGCACCCGAACGGCGACGCTCTCGCCTGCCGCCAGCGGTGCAACCGCTGTCACGCTTGAACTCGCATCCCTTTCCAGCGCCACAAGCCCGCTTGTGCGCAATCTGCCGCCGCCATTGCCGGCGTTCGCACCCGGCGCCGCCTCAGCATTGCCGGTTACGCCCGCGGCGAACCTGTTGCCAGCGAACAACCCACCAGCGACGGCCATCGGCAACGACCCGCCAGCCAGGGACTGACCGGCCAGCC
>JAGPBF010000053.1:0-10081 GCA_018063505.1 Rhodoferax sp. | reverse complement strand
GCCAGCCAGGGACTGACCGGCCAGCCCGGTCTGCCTGGTTCAGACCGGCTGGCCCAGCGCGATCAGATCCATGGCCTGGCCGACGCCCCCAACCTGGCGCGCCTGCAACACCTGGTGCTGCACGGTCGGAGCATAACCCTGCTGCTGCGCGCATTCCAGGCAGGCCGCGCTGGCCAGACCATGCACCGCTTCAAGCTTGGTGTGGTTCTGCAACTTGGCGGCCCGGTTCACCGGGTTGCCGATCACCGCATATTCCAGCCTGCCCTCCTCGCCGATGACGCCGCAGGTGACGGTGCCGGTGTCCACGCCCAGCCCTACCGCAGGTGCCGGTTGCTGCGCCGATTCGCGGCGCACGCGCCATAACTCGAATGCCTGCAGCAGTTCGTGGGCGCAACGCAGCGCGTCGGCACAAAAGGTTTCCGACGGCCTGTTCGCACCGAAGGTCACCATGATGCCGTCGCCAAGATAAGTGGTGATGCTGCCGTTGTGGCGATGGATCACCGGCACCGCAATACTCTGGTACTCGCGCAGGATATCGATCAAGGCACGGGGCGGCAGCCGCGAGGCCAGGGTGGTGAATCCGCGCAGATCGATGAACATCGCCGCCGCATGGCGCTGCTCGCCATCGCCGCTTTGCAGCAGTTCGTCGGCGCTCGACAGACGTTCGGCCACCTCCGGGGCAAAGAAGCGCGACAGCTGCGACACCGCCGCCTGGTCCTCCACCGCGTGAAACAGCAACTGCCGCGCCCGTGCCACCGATACCGACAACACCAGCGTCACGATCACGATTGACAACACCCGATCGATCTCTCCGCCGATCAGGATGCGGCTGGAATTCATGTATTGCACATAGTCATGCGTGACCAGTTCCGCGCCGCCGGGCGCCATCAACGCATACGACAACAGGCCCAACCAGCCGGCAGCCGCCAGCAAGCCGGTGAACAACACATACCCCGGTGAGATGGTCAATGCCCGCAACACGATGAAGATGAACACGTACAACAGGGTCGGCGCCTTCAGGTAAAACGCCGCAGGTTGCCCGTATTGCAGATGAAAGCTCCAGATCGTCACCATCAGCATGCTGATGTCCACCACCACCGACAACACGCGTACCGGCATCGACAGGCGGCTCCGGTAAGCCAGCCACAAGCGGCCGATCGTGAACACACCGTAGAACCCCAGCGCCCAGGGCACCGGATAGAAACTGGCGTCGGCCGGCGCGGTTCCGGGCGCGACCAGGTACAGGCTGCCCAGCACCGAGATCAGCGCCGCCTGCACCCAGCCGATCAGGATCTCGCTCTTGCGGTCGAGTTCTCCCAGGGCGCGGGCCACCCGCGCAGGTGTGCGGGCGTCGGGTCCGTCTCGCCATTGGCCAAGCCAGCTCAGGACGGCATCGGGAGCGCGGGTTGGAGTTGCCATAGGATCATGGGTCGCGCCAACGGCCCTTTTTCTTTCAATGTGTGCGACACGCAGGCAAACCTGTCCGTGATTGTGGTGCGCCAGCGACGGCGCCAGCGGAGGCGAAAATTGACGTTGAACACTTGCCCTTTCCGCGCTATGTTCGGTGCGGCCGGCCATTCCGCCTGAACAACATCCATTGAACAAACCACCCATGCGTCGTAACCAACTGCTGCTCCTGTGCGCCTGCCTGATCCTGCCCGTATGGGCTAATCCGGCCGCTGCCCAATCGTTTCCCAACCGGCAGATCCGGCTGGTCATACCGTTCCCACCGGGAGGCGGCACCGACATCGCGGCCCGTCTGATCGGCGAAAAACTCGGCATCGGGCTCAAGCAGACGGTCGTACCCGACAACAAACCCGGTGCCAACGGCATCATCGCCTCCGAGCTGGTCGCCCGGGCGGCGCCCGATGGATACACCCTGCTGGTGGCCACCGGCAGCAGCCATGCGTTTGCGCCGGCGCTTGGCGTCAAGCTGCCTTTCGACCCGGTGAAGGATTTCATCCCGGTGGCGCTGATCGGCCAGTTCCCGACCGTGCTGGTGATCAACCCGGCGGTGCCGGCCAAGACCATGCGCGAGTTCGTCGACTACGCGCGCCAGAATCCGAAGAAGCTCAACTACGGCTCTGCCGGCAACGGCAGCACCAACCATTTCCTCGGTGAACTGGTCAAGCAGACCGCCGGCATCGACATGTTGCACGTGCCTTACAAGGGTTCGGGACCTGCGTCGGCGGATCTGCTGGCCGGCCAGATCCAGGCCATGGTCGACAGCGTGGCAGCGGCCAAGGGAAACATCGACGCCGGCAAGCTGCGGGCGCTCGGCGTAACGACCGCGCAACGCGTAGCCCAGTTGCCGGATGTACCCACGCTCAAGGAAAGCGGCTTTGACATCGAATACGCCGGCTGGGTGGTGGTGATGGCGCCCGCTGGCACGCCAGCCGACGTGGTGACCACCTTGCATGACGCGATTGCCGCCACCATGACCGACCCGGCTGTGGTCGAGCGTTATGGCAAACAAGGCATCGTCATCAAGCCGATGTCACTGGCCGAATTGCCGGTCTACCTGCGCAATGACAAGGAGCGCTGGGCCAAGGTGGCCGCACAGGCCGGGCTCAAGGGCGAATGACCGGGCGCGCTCGCGCCCTCCGCTGGTTCGCAACCTCTCTGGCCGGTTCAGCGGGGTTGGTGCGACGGGGGCGTGGTTATCATGGATCGTGCCTGGCGCCGTGCCGGGGCCGTCTGCCATTGGAGCTTTGCCCATGAAACCAGCCTCCCTGCTGTTTGCCGCCTGCCTGGCCGTTGTATCGTGGCCGGCCGGGGCCTGGAGCAACCACACTTTGGTGACATATCGCGCGTTCGAGAGCATGCCCGAGGTTGCGAAGGCGCCGCCTGTGACGGTCGAGCCGCTGGAAATGTTCCTCAAGGCGCAGGAGCCGGCGATTGCCGAACTGCTGATGCGCCAGGAACAATGGGCCCGCACGAATATGCCCCAGTACGCGCCGCGAGCCGCAACGCAGGATTTCAAGCCTGACCCGAATCGAAGTGACGACCAGCGCCGCCTGGCCTTTTTGACGGCATTGCGGATATCGCCGTTGAGCCGATTTGCGTTGTACCTGCAGCCCGACCGGCGCGAAACACCCGACACGACGCGCCTGCTGGCGCACGATGCCGTCAGCTTCCTGCCCGAGCAGCCCAACGACAGCCGCCGCTTCTACCGCATCGCCGCCCAGGACCAGGTGGCGCCGCTGGCCGTGCTGGCGTCGGCGTCCGATGAGCCCGACTACGGCCTGGACATCAACCTGTGGCAGGACAGCCCGACAGACTGGGGCAAGGCCTATGGTTTCGGCACCATACCGTTTGGCAATCCGGCCCTGTATTACGCGACGCAGGCACCGTTTCACATGGGTTTCTACCACCAGGACTGGTTGATCTACAAGGCTGCGCCGTTCATCCAGCGCACCTACCCGCTGATGCGGATCCAGCAATACACCAGCCTGGCCAGTCTGGCGTTTCGGACCGGCCATGCATATTGGGGCTGGCGCTTCACCGGCCTGGCCCTGCACTACATCCAGGATCTGACACAACCCTACCACGCGGATCTTGCGCCCGGCGACAGCACACTGCGCCTGATCAGCGCCAACGTGCTGGCCATGGCCGGATTTCCCGGTCGACGCGACGACCTGATCGTGTTGTTGTCCAATCGCCATCTGGTGCTGGAGAAGTTCCAGAACGAATCGATGGTCGCAAGTGCCAAGGCCGGCAAGGACACGGCGCTGGAGACGGCCTTGCGCAGGCTCGCGCTCGACGCCTCGTATCCGGCCTGGAACGACAACTATGCACGCGATACGGTGTCCCTTGAATCCCATGCCATCAGCGGGCGCACGGTCCAGACCTTGTTGGCCACGGTGCCGCCGCCACTGGTGTCGGACCCGAAGTTTGATTTTGGTGTCAACGAAGCCGGCATCGATCTGCTGGCCGAGATCGATCGCTACGGCCCTGGTAAACGGGCGGAACTGGAAAAACTGGTGGCCGAACTGCTGAGCCGGCTGGGCGCCCATAGCCGCAATACCGTGCGTGGCGTGCTCAAGGCGTCAGGCCGCTGAGCGTACCGTCAGCGCCCTGACGGGTGTTTGGCCGGCTGGGCAGCCAGCCGTCGGGCTTGGCCGACCACCGGAGGCGCCAAAATGGCTGCATGGCACACATTCATTTTGCATGGGAACTGGGCGGCGGGCTGGGGCATGCGGGTCGTATCAAGCCGCTGGCACAGGAGGCGATGCGGCGTGGGCATCGTGTGTCGCTGAGTCTGCGCGACCTGGTGCATACCGATGCACTGCTGCGCGATTTGGATGTACCCCGGCTGCAGGCACCGGTATGGCTGCACAAGGTGCATGGCGTGCCTGATCCCCAGGTCAGCCTGGCAGAAATTCTGTTGACGTGCGGCTACCTGGACGCCGACGCACTGCAAGGCCTGTTCGTGGGCTGGCGCGGCTTGCTCACCCAGTTGCAGCCCGACCTGCTGGTGGCGGACTACGCGCCCACCGCGATGCTGGCGGCGCGCAGCCTGGGCCTGCGAAGTACCAGCGTCGGTATCGGCTTTTTTTCGCCGCCGGATGTCTCGCCACTGCCATCGCTGCGCGACTGGGAGCCGGTACACGCCGGTCGCCTGGCGGGCTCGGACGCGCAGGCATTGCGCGCTGCCAATACGGTTCTTGCGCGTGTTGGCGCACCCGCGCTGGCGCGTGCAGCACAGCTGCTGCACGGCGATGTGCCACTGGTGCTGACCTGGCCCGAGATCGACCATTACAGCCGCACCCAACTGCCTGCGGGCCAGCGCTGGTGGGGACCAAGCATGCTGGCGCATGCAGGCCTGGCGCCGACCTGGCCGCAGGGCACAGGGCCACAGGTGTTCGCCTACCTCAAACCCGATCATCCAGACCACACGTCGGTATTGCAGGCACTGGTAAACCTGGGTTGCCGCACCGTGTGTTACATGGCCGACGTTGCAGCAGGACGTCCGCCGCCGGTGTCCAGCGCGCTGATTCACTACACGCGCGGACCGGTCGACCTGGGCCTCACGCTGCCAGAGTGCGCGCTGTGCGTCTGCCACGCGGGCGAGGCGACGCTGGCACAGTCGCTGTTGCACGGGGTACCGCTGCTGCTGCTGCCGACGCAGGCCGAACAGTTTCTGATTGCACGGCGCGTGGGCCAGTGCGGCGCCGGCATCAACGCAGCCGAACGCGTGCGCCCGCTCGACTACGTGAAACTGATAGGCAGCATGCTGGCCGAATCAGGCTACCAGGCCGCAGCGCGCGCCTTTGCACAGCGCTACGCCGGCTTCACACCCCATGGGCACACGGCGGCTCTGGTCGACGAGTTCGAACACCAGCTCGCCGCAGCATGAAACACGGACCGTGGCGGCTCTGATGCCGACCCCATTGCGCTAATGCAACTGCGCGTTTCGTCGGCGTCGAACGGTCCAGGCGACCAGGCCCATGCCGGCAAGCAGCATGGCATAACTCGACGGCTCGGGTACCGCTGCAAGCACGACACCGGAGGCATACCGGTCGATCTTCGAGTAGGAGTCGAAACGCGGCTCGCCGCTGCCAAAGTCGATCTCGAACGGATCGCCCGAACTGGCATGCGAACTGCTCGCAGTGCCCTGCACCGTATGCTCGGCAACGACGACATCGTGCGCGGGCTCCAGGCGCAGGCCGTCGATGCATCCACCGTCGCCCACGGACAGGGTACCGTAGCCGTAACCATTGCCGCCGTAGCAGCTGACCCATTGCTCGGGCACATGAAAAGTCATCTCCGGCACCACACGCTCGATGCCGGCGGTGGAACTGCCCCTGGCAAAGGTGTCCAGCGTGTAGCTCAGCGTGATGGACTCGCCCGCGTTGATGACACCCAGGTCGATCGACTGGCTGCCTCCGGCAATGGAATAGTAGGTGCCGGTGGCATCCGGACTGTAGAGATTGGTTCCTGTGGTTTGAAACTGCGGAGTACTGGTCAGTGCGGTGCTGCTCAAAGTGGCCGAGCTACCCCATTTCGATACACCGTTGACCTGTATGTCGAACGTCAGTCCGGCACTCACGTAATCACTGCCGGTCAGCGCTGAGCCGACGTTGTTGGACAGCAGCCCAGGCGTGATGAAGAAATTGAAAGTGGCTGCGCGCGCGCTGGCACTGTCGTTGGTAATCGTCTGGACGATGCGAAACGCACCTGTCACGTCGTAGATGCCGTAACCCGAAGACCGGCTGCCGAAATTGCCCGAGGTCGACCCGTAGCTGTGCAGTCCGGCGTAATTGCCATTGGCGTAAGGAAAGCTCAGCACATCGACCGAGTCGAAGTTGGGTGGATAGGTGTCGGACAGAAGCTGTTGCGCGTCGCCGCCCAGCGTGTAGGAACCGGAGGCGCTCATCGACGTGACGTTGCTTGCGGCCAGTGCCGCCGGGCTTGCAGCCACCAGCGCGGCGGCAAATGCCACGGCACCGATTGCCGGGGGACGAAGTCTTTTGCGGGCCATGGTTCCTCCTGATGTGTTGTGCTTGTGCTTTTTGAATTTGCGGCCCGGCCCGGCGAAGGCTGCGCGGCAATCGCGATTCTAGACAGGCCGTAGCCGGGCAAGAACGGGGGCTTGCCCTTAGTCCGTTCGGCCTAACGGCAACCGTGCCGAGAGCAGGGTTGACGCGCAGCATGGAAAGCTGCATTCATGTGACTTTCTGCCTTGCATGCCAGCTGCCGTGGTGCACATCGGTTTTCTCCTTCGACTTTGCGGCGCCGCTCAGCCAACGCCACCAGCGGACTTGGCGAAGGAGCACCAATGTCTCTGGCGCACAAGGGCATTTCATGAATCTGCGCCAGCCCTGACCGGCCGGTCCACGGCCACAGCATCGGCCGGCGCTTGCGCTGCGTCCGCCCTGCCGCTTCCGGCATCATCGTTCGCCAGATGCAGCGTCTGTGTCGGAAACGCAATCTGCGCGCCGTGTTGCTCGATGACCTTGCCTATCTGCAGCAACACATCCTGCTTGATGTGCTGGAACGCGACCCAGCCCGTCGTATGGGTGAACGCATAGACCATCAGGTCGAGTGACGATCCGGCGTATGCGTTGAAATTGACGATCAGGGTTTCGGTGGAGTCAATGTCAGGATGTGCCTGCAACATCGCGCGGATGTCGTCCACCACTGCCTTGACCACGGCAAAGTCGTCGTAGCGCAGGCCGATGGTCAGATTGATCCTGCGGTGGCTCATGCGCGACGGGTTCTCCACCACGATGCTGGTGAACACCGCGTTGGGCACGTAGATCGGGTTCTTGTTGAAGCCACGGATCCGGGTATGGCGCCAGCTGATGTATTCGACCGTGCCCTCCAGCGCCTTGTCCGGCGAACGGATCCAGTCGCCTACCGCGAACGGCCGGTCCAGGTAGATCGTCAGTCCGCCAAAGAAGTTGGCCAGCAGGTCCTTGGCGGCAAACCCCACCGCAATGCCGCCCACACCACCGAGCGCCAGCAAGCCGGTGATCTGGAAACCCAGCGTCTGCGCCGACATCAGGATCGCCACGATCACCGCGACCAGCCGCGCCAGCTTGCTCAGCGCATCGATGGTGGTGTGATCGACAACCTCGCCGCGTTTGGCCCGCTGCTCGGTGACATTGACGCTGACCCGGCCCACGAAGCTCAGCAGAAACCAGGTCACGCAAGCGATCAGGGCCACATCGCGCAGCGATGTCACCTCGGCCAGAAACGGTTCGTCGATCTGGCGTTGCAGCACACGGGCCATCACACCGGCGCCCACCAGCCACATGGCGGTGAGCACCGGCCGGCTGGCGCTCCTGACCAACGCGTCGTCCCATACCGAACTGGTGCGCCGCGCGACCTTGGCCGCATGGCGCAACAACAGCTGGGCCAACTGGTTCGCCAGCACCGTCACAAGTGCAATGATGACCAGCGAAGCCATCCACAACTCGATGCCCACGTAGGCACTGAGAAAATTGCTCAATCGATTCATGCAGACTACTGTAAGCCATGGCAGTGTGGGCCCGGCGGCCACGGGGCAGCGTTTGCAGCAGCAGGCATCTGTTACAACAGGTGATGAACGATGCCCAGCCAAGCGCACCCCTGCCCCCGGTTCCTGATGCCGGCACCGGCAGCAGTGCCACCGCAACGCCCGCACGGATCCACTGGAACGAACACGGACAAATGTGCTCGGCGCCGTGGCGCAGCGAGCGGGCCGCGGCACCGCCGGAAAATGTGGTTCTGGGCGACGACACGACCAGTGCCGACCTTGCCTACCGGCTCGCCTGTGCCGGCACCGCGATTTTGTGGCGCGGCGACTTTCACAACGCACGCCAGTTGCTGCAGGCCATGGCGCGGCGGATCGACCAGCCGCCGGCGCGAAAGCGACGCGGTGGCGCCCAACGCGAGAAGCCACCCGCGAGCGGGCCGGCGAATTTCCACCTGCACCGCCAGGCCCAGGCGCAACGCGCGCGCATTCTGGGCATGGTGCTGCTGCAGATCGGGGCCGACTACACGATCGCACTGCGCCGCGCACCCGACGTGCGCCTGGCCTGCACCGAAGCCTGGGGCGAGCCGGCGACACCGGGCGAGGCGTCGGTGCTGTCGCTGCGCGAGTTGATGGGCGTGACCAGCGCACATGAATGGCGCACCCGTGGTGTCGAAATCCCCGCGCTGGGCCAGGCGCCGGACAACCGCATCCATCCACACTACGGTGTTTTCTCGCCGGCGCGCGGCGAATACATCGGTCTGGTGGCGCAGGCAAGCCTGCCGGTCACCGGCCAGCAGCCGTATGTGGCGTTCGACATCGGCACCGGCAGCGGTGTATTGGCCGCCGTGCTGGCCCGGCGCGGACTCACGCATGTGGTGGCGACCGACCTGGAACCCCGGGCGCTGGTATGCGCGCACGACAACCTGCAGCGCCTGGGCCTGCGCGGCCAGGTGGAACTGCGCCAGACCGATCTGTTTCCGCACGGCCAGGCGTCGCTGATCGTGTGCAATCCGCCCTGGCTGCCGGCACGACCGACCGCACCGATCGAGAACGCGGTCTACGACGAAGGTGGCCGCATGTTGCACGGCTGGTTGGCCGGTCTGGCCGCCCACCTGGTGCCCGGTGGCGAAGCCTGGCTGGTGCTGTCCGATCTGGCCGAACACCTGCAGTTGCGCAGCCGCGACGCATTGCTGGCGGCAATCACACAGGCCGGCCTGCAGGTGGCAGGCCGCATCGACACGCGGCCGCACCATCCCAAGGCGGGTGACCAGCGTGATCGCCTGCACAAGGCTCGCAGCGCCGAGATCACCTCGTTATGGCGCCTGGTCGTAGCCACGCCCCTTGTGAAATCCGATTGCGCGCCCGCCATAAGCGGTTAAAGTGCTGCAAACCAAGGGGCCGACGCCAGCGCCCCGCCTGGCGCATGGACCCCGTAGCGGAGGATGTCCCATGCCAGCGAGTCCCGCAGACGCACCCATTGTTCCCGATCGCGCCGGCAAGTCGACGGTGCCGCAACTGACCGACAACTGGAAGGCGCTGTGCGAACAGGAAGGACAGGCAATCGCAGAACGCCGGCGACTGGCCTGCCAGGGCGCTCCCCAGACCGGCGACGATTCGGCACAAGCCCTGCCAAGGGTCGGCCTGGCCTTGTCCGGCGGCGGCGTTCGCAGTGCCACCTTCGCGCTGGGCCTGATGCGCGGTCTGGCGCAGAACAAGCCGGACACTACGCAAGCAACCCCGCAGGCCGGTCTCGCGCATGAGGGGCTGCTGGGGCGGCTGGACTACCTTTCCACCGTCTCGGGCGGTGGTTATGTCGGCGCCATGTACGGGCGACTGGTCGCCACCTACGGCGTGCAACGGGCCCAGCAGCTGATGGCCGCCAGCCAGTCGTCGGTATTGGGCTGGTTGCGCCGCAACGGCCGCTACCTGACACCAGGCGGCTCGCGCGATACCGGCATCGCGCTGGTCACCTATCTGCGCGCCTGGCTGGCGATCCATGCCGAGTTCATGTTCGCCTGCATCGGTCTGGGCCTGGTCGTGATCCTGCCGCATCTGTGGCAACACAGCCTGCAATTGCTCGATGCCAATGCCTGGGAACCCTGGTACACCGCCTGGTGG
>JAGPBF010000234.1 GCA_018063505.1 Rhodoferax sp. | reverse complement strand
TGAAAATGTACTACGGCGGGTGGCAATCGCCTAATCATCTCCGATTGCCGGATCGATGTAAATCGAAAGCGGCTCCATGCCACTTCCGAGGGGGTCGATTGACAACACTCTCCGTGATGGTCGGGGTCCGAGGATTCGAACCTCCGGCTTCTACGTCCCGCACCAGCACCTGTAGCCCATGAAGAACCGACGTGAGGGCTTCACTCCCATATCGATTGACAGCTTAGCATAACAAGCTTGTGTCGAAAAACCAGCGATTTGCATGGCTCGCACCCGCCAATGCAGCTCGGCAGATTGCCGTCCCGCCGCGTTGGATCGACAGCCAGGTTCTGCCACACGACGCCAAATCCCGGGGTCGTGCGCCAAGAGGCATGCCCTTTACACGCCGGTTCCGGATGCCGGAACTGGTGTCGGGATGCGTTGTCCCAAGTTGATCGAACGCAAAGAATCAAGCCCATCACTCCACGGCGCAAAAGCAGATGTCTGTAGCGCCTGGAACCCACGGATCCTGGCATGTCGCCGGTGTCTTCTTTCACCTTGATTCTGACTCGATATGACCTATTCACTGCGTGTTCCCGATTTTCAGGTGGCGGGCGATTCCGACACCACTGTATTCCTGCTGCACGGCGCCTACGGTTCCAAGGACTATTTCCGCCCCGAGATTGAGACGCTGGTGCGTGCCGGTCTGCGCGTGGTCGCCTGGGACGCCCCGGGCTATGGCCTGAGCGCGTTGCCGGAGCAGGGCCTGAGCATCGAAGGCCTGGCCGAGGCGGCAGCACGCCTGATCGAACGCATGGGTAGCCGCACCAACGTCGTGCTGGGACACAGCATGGGCGGTATCGTCGCTCCTGCAGTGACGCTGCTGCTGCCCGACACGGTCCATGGCCTGGTGGTTTCCGCTACCGTGGCTTCGTTCTCGCAGAAAAGCGAAGCCGACAAGAAAAACTTCCTGGCCGAGCGGGTAGAACCTTTGAAGCAGGGCAAGTCGTTCCGCGAAACCGCCGGCGCAGTCATCGACTCGATGTTCGCGCCGGGCTCGGGCGGCCCGCTGGTGGAACTGGTGCGCGAAGTGGCGCTTGGCACGACCAAGGAAACCTTCATTGCGGCCATCAGCGCGATCGTCAATTACGAAGGTGTGCAGACCCTGCGCAGCGTCAAGGTGCCGACCTTGTTGCTGGCCGGCCAACACGACAAGGTCGGCCGACCGGACGGCATGCAAAACATCAAGACGGCGTTCATCCCGCATGCACAGTTCCATGTGTTGCCGAACTCCGGCCATTATGGATTTGCCGAAGAGCCCGAATTGTTCAACCAGCATCTGCTGGCGTTTATCCGCCAGCAAGTTCTTTAAGGAGTCCGATCATGTCCTTCTGTTTCTCTCGAGTACGCGCATCCATTGCAAGGTCGAGCGCGCGGCTTTTGCTGGTTTTGGCGACAGGCCTGTGCGTGTCCGCTGCCCACGCACAGTGGCCTGACAAACCCATCAAGTTGATCGTGCCTTATCCAGCCGGCGGGCTGACCGACATCGTGACGCGTGTGCTGGCCGATGAAGTCGGCCGGAACCTGGGTACGACGATGGTCGTCGAGAACAAGGCCGGCGCGGGTGGACAGATCGGCCTGGACATGATGTTGCGCTCTCCCAAGGATGGCTACACCATCGCGCTGGTTGTGCCTGCCACGATGATTACCTTGCCGCTGACCAACCCCAATTTCAAGATCAAGCCGTCCGAGCAATTCGCGCCGATCACGATTGCGGTCGACACCTTCCTGACACTGGTGGTGGACAGCAAGCTCGGGATCCAAACGCTGCCGGAATTCATCGCCTACGCCCGCAAGAATCCCGGCAAGATCAACTACGGCACGCCAGGCGTGGGAACCAGCTACCATTTCAACAACGCCCTGATGGCACGCAAGCTGGGCATCGACACGGTGCACGTTCCTTACCAGGGCGAGGTCAAGATACTGACCGACATCGCCGGTGGGCAGCTGCAATACGCGCTGGTCACCAACACGGCCAAGTCCTTCATCGACGGTGGCCATGTCAAGGCGCTGGCCGTCACATCTGAAAAGCGTGTTGTGAGCATGCCCAATACGCCGACCTTCAAGGAGGCCGGTTCGGACTTCACGTCGGACGGATGGGTCGGTTATGTCGCGGCAGCCGGGACGCCAAAACCGATCATGGACAAGCTCGGCGCTGCGTTCGTGCGCGCGTTGAAAGCACCTGCGATCCGTCAGAAGCTGACCGACATGGGTTACGTCGTATCCGGCAACGGGCCCGAGGAGTTCGACAGGATTGTCCGAGACAGCACCCGGCAATATTCGGAGCTGCTTCAGTCGGGTGCGATCAAGCTCGACTGACATCCCTTCATAACCCCAACCAGGAAATTCGAGCATGCAAAATGTCCTTCGCACCTACCAGTCCACATTGGCGCCCGACAACGCGCATCCGTTCCTGCATGGCCCGTTCACCCCGGCCATGGACGAGTACGAGGCCGACACCGACAGCATGCAGGTCTTCGGAGAAATACCGAAAGACCTGGCCGGCATGTATGTGCGCAACACGCACAACCAGGTTCATGAGTCGATCGGCATCTACCATCCGTTCGACGGCGACGGCATGCTGCATGCGATGCGTTTCGAAGACGGCAAGGCGGTGTATCGCAACCGTTTCGTGCAGACCACCGGCTTTCTTGCCGAGCAGGCTGCAGGGAGGTCCCTGTGGCCTGGCATGATGGCGCCGCAATTGCAGGCCCGGCGCGGCTGGGGCTCGATGGGTGCGATGAAGGACAACGCGGGCACTGACGTGAAGATGCACGCGGGCAAGTTGCTGGCGGCCATGTCGCAAGGCAGCGAGCCCTGGCGGTTGGACCCGGTGACGCTGGAAACGCTGGGGCCGGATCAGGACTGGGCACGTTTTGTCCCGGACGGCGTGGCTTCGCACTACAAGATCGACAACGCCACCGGCGAGATGATGTTCTTCAACTATCCCGAGAAGCCGCCGTACATGAATTATGGGGTGATCGATCGGAACAACCGCCTCGTGCACTACGTGCCGATCGAGTTGCCTGGCGCGCGTTGGCCGCATGACCTGGGTATCACGAAGAACTACACCATCCTGCACGACCTGCCGTTCCATTTCGATAACGAACTGCTGGCCAAGGGCCAACGCAAGATGGTGTTCTACCGTGACAAGCCGGCGCGGTTCGGCATTCTGCCGCGTTACGGCGACTCTGCGTCGGTGCGCTGGTTCGAGGCCACGCCCTGCCATATCCTGCACCTGGCCAATTGCTATGAGGACGGTGACGAGGTGGTGATGGACGGCTGCATCATGCCCGACCCGCACAAACCCAACGTCGGTCAATCCTCCGCCGAGGGCCTGCAGGCGGCGTACGACAAGATGCGCGCGCATCTGGACAAGCACAACAATCCGACACGCATGTACCGCTGGCGCTTCAACCTCAAGACCGGGCAGACGCACGAGGAACTGATCGACGACGAGATCACCGAGTTCCCGATGGTCAGCAACGATTACGTCGGGTTGCCGTACCGCTACAGCTACAACGTCTTGTACGAAAAGGGCGAGTGGTTGTTCCGCGGCCTGAAGCGTTACGACATGCTGACGCGCAACACCCAGAGCCTGGAATATGGAAAGGGGTGTTTTGGCAGTGAGCCGCAGATGGCTCGGCGTGTCGGCGCTACAGGGGAGGATGACGGGTACGTACTGACCTTCGTCAACAACATGACCGAGAACCGTTCTGAATGCTGGGTCATTCCGGCGCAGGATATCGCCAAGGGACCTTTGGCGCGGATCATCCTGCCGCACCGGATCTCCGCAGGAACCCACTCAGCCTGGGTCGAACACGACCGCATGGAGGGCGAGAACCGCGATCCGAGGTATATACCGGCATGACAAACACCTTGGTCCTCGTTCCAGGGCTGAACAACACCAGCGCGGTATTCGACGGCGTGGTACGGGCCTTGCCGCCACAGGTGCAGGCGCGCACGGTGGACAATCCGCCACTGGAGACGGTCGAGGCCATCGCGCAGGTGCTGCTGCAGCAGCTGCCCGAGCGATTCTGGCTGGCCGGGTTTTCGTTCGGCGGTTATGTCGCACTGGCTTTGCTGGAGGCTGCGCCAGAGCGGGTGCAAGGCATCGCGATGATCTGCACCGGGCCATACGCCGATCCGGCTGCGGCGCGCCCCAAACGGCTTGCAGCCCTTGAAACTGTGGCCCAGGGGCGCTATTTCGAGATGGTAGAGCAGCAGGCGGCCAATGCATTTCATCCGGACAGCCTGGGCAACAAGGTGCTGATGCAGGCGCGAAGCGCCATGGTCCACGACTACGGACCCGACAGATACGCTGCGCATGTACGTGCCACGATGGCGCGGCCGGACCGGTCACATCTGCTCGATGGCGGCAAGCCGACGCTGGTGGTGACAGCGTCCCATGACACCGTGATCACACCGACATCCGTTGCAGCTTACGCCGCAGCGATACCGGGCGCGCAGCACCATGTAGTGCAGGGCGCCGGTCATCTGGTGCCGATGGAGAAGCCCGCCGAGTTGGCCCTACTGCTTGCCGAGTGGATGGTGCCCTCGACGGTACGTGCAGCGGCTTAGCCGATGCCCTGCTGATGCCGTGCATGCCGCTGCCCAAGGGCGGCCGTAGTTTCCCGACACTGCCTGCCCCGGTCTTGACCGGATTGCCGCCGGCGCTGGCCGATGCCACACGCACGGTGGCATTGCTGCAGGGCTACATGGCAGGCGCCTGGGGCTTTTGCGATGATCTGCAGCCGCCTGCGGGCTTGGCGATTGTTTCCGTGCGGGGCTGAGGGTCGGCAAGTAGCAACGCAAAGCAGCGCGCTCCCGAGAATCGGATGGGGCAGGAGCGGTGGTTCGACAACCGCGTCTTGGCCATGACTGTTTGAACCTTACCCGGCCCCGAGCCGCTGCATCGCCGGCCGCTTGAGCGCGATCGTCACCGTCTTCTCTTCGGTATAGAAGTGGCGAAAGCCGTTGATGCCCTCGCGTCCGACGCCGGAGTCCTTGTAACCACCAAACGGAAAACGCAGGTCGAGCACCATCGGGGTGTTCATCAGCACCACACCGGCCTCGATGGCATGGGCGGCCCGGTTCACTTGCTGCAGGTCGTTGCTCCAGAGGTAAGACACCAGCCCGTAGTCCGAGTCGTTGGCAACGGCGAGAGCCTGCTCGAAGTCGTCGTAGATCTGGATCGCGGCGAATGGGCCGAAGATTTCCTCGCGGCAGATGCGGGCGTTGTTCGACGGAACCAGTATCGCGGTGGGCTCCAGGTAATAACCCTTGTCCAGAGCGGGCGGGCGGCGCCCCCCACACAACAGTTCGCCGCCTTCGCTTTTCGCTATGTCGACGTAGGACATGACACGCTGGTAGTGCGCCGCGTTCGACAGCGGCCCCACTTCGGTCGTGGGGTCAAGCGGATCCCCGACCCGGATCTTGCGGGCGCGTTCGACAAAACGGCGGATGAAATCGTCCGCGATGCTGCGATGTACCAGGATGCGCGAGCCGGCAAAACACTGCTGGCCGTTGTTGGTGAAGATCGGCGTCAACGCGCCGTCCAGCGCGTCGTCGATGACGGCCGATTCAGTGATGATGTTGGCTGACTTGCCACCCAGTTCCAGATCGACTCTTTTCAATGCCGGGCTCGCCGCCGCAGCAATGGACCGTCAGGTGGCGGTGCCGCCGGTGAACGACACCACACGCACATGCGGCACGATGACCTTGATGGGTTTGCTCGGAAATGCGGTGTCTTGCGCGAAAGCCGGCGTCAAGACCGTCAAGGCGGCCAGTGTGGCGGCGGCGAATTCGCGCCGGTTGATGGATGGGGTCATTGCCTTGGTCTCCTGGGTCTGGGTCATTGGCAGGTAGGCATTACCTGCGCCGCGTGAATTCTGCGATGGCCTTGACCTGCACCAAAGCAATAGCCACTTCCATTCCGACAGCCGGAACTGGAGAGTCGGCCCGCCGCACGACCCGACTGACCGGCCCGTATACGACTTGCCGGCTCAGGGTTGGTGAATCTGGGGCTCGACCAGCACGCTTTGCGGTGGCGCTCCCAAGGCCAGGCGAATGTCGCTGATCATGCCCACTAGCCGGGGGCCGATCTCGCGCCGGATGCGTTGCAAGGGCAATTGGCTCGCCGGCCCGGCGCAATGGAATGCATACAACATATGGCGCTCAGGCAACTGCAACGGCACGCCGACGCCATTGACAT
>JAGPBF010000233.1 GCA_018063505.1 Rhodoferax sp. | reverse complement strand
GGTGAGGTCCTGTCGGTGGGCACGCCACGCGAAGTGCAGAACGATCCGGCGGTCATCTCCGCCTATCTGGGAAGCTGATCATGGGCGCGTCGGCACAACCCATTCTGGCGATCAACAGCCTGGAGACCTGGTACGGCCCGGTCAACGCGATCAAGGGCATCAACCTGGAGCTGCGTGCGGGCGACATCACGGCCGTACTGGGCGCCAATGGCGCGGGAAAGACCACCTTGCTCAATACGATTGCCGGTGTCATCGACCCGGCCAAGGGGTCGGTCGAATTCAACGGCCAGCCGATCCAGGGTTACGAGCCGGACCAGATCGCTCGCAGTGGGCTGGTGCTGGTACCCGAAGGGCGTCAGATCTTTCCGTTCCTGACTGTCCGCGAAAACCTGACCATGGGTACCTTCGCGCGCCGCGACGCGAGCGGATCCCAGGCCGACCTGGAACGCGTATTCAACTGGTTCCCCCGCTTGAAGGAGCGGCAGGGCCAACACGGCGGCTTGTTGTCTGGCGGCGAGCAGCAAATGCTGGCGATCGGACGCGCATTGATGGCCAAACCCACGGTGCTGCTGCTCGACGAGCCATCGCTGGGGCTTTCGCCCTTGCTGACCCAGGAGATTTTCAGGATCATCAAGAAGATCAACGGCGAGCTCGGCATGTCGATTCTGCTGGTAGAGCAAAACGCCGCGATTGCACTGGCCACCGCAAACCAGGGCTACATCATGGAACTGGGTCGCATCGTGGCGGCCGGCACGACCCAGGAGCTTCGGGAAAAGGACGACGTCAAGGAGTTCTATCTCGGTGGTGCGGGCCATGACGGTCAGGCCGGACAGCAACGACAGCGCTGGAAGCGGCGCAAGACCTGGAGGTAAGGCCAGATATGTCCACCACGCTACCGCCAGCCCAACCACCGGTCCTCGCCTACGGCCACGAAACACCGCACAAGCTGTTTCGCGCCCGCGGCCAGCAATGGGCTGACCAGCCCGCCTTGCGGCACAAGAAAAAGGGAATCTGGTCATCGACCAGCTGGTCCGACTACTACGCGCATGCGCGCGCCACCGGACTGGCCCTGGCCGACCTCGGCCTGCAACGCGGCGATGCGATCGCGATCCTGTCGGAGAACCGTCCCGAATGGCTGTACGCCGACATGGGCGCCCAATGCATGGGATTCCTGTGCGCCGGAATCTACCCGACTTCCTCGCCCGAGCAGGTGCAGTACATCGTCAACGATGCCGGGGCGCAGGTACTTTTCGTCGAAAACCAGGAGCAATACGACAAGGTCACCGCGATACGGCAGGACTGCCCGTCGCTGCGGCGTGTCGTCATCACCGACAACAAGGGCTTGCGCGAACTCGACGATGCCATGGTCCAGGGCTTTGATGCCTTCCTGGCGCATGGCCAGACACTGGCGCGCACACGCGCGGCCGACTTCGATGCCGCGATCGATGCCGGCCAGCCCGATGGCGTTGCATTTCTCGTTTACACCTCCGGCACTACCGGTGCGCCCAAGGGCGCGATGATCTCGAACCGCAACCTGGCCTTCCAGATTGCCAACGTGCATGAATACCTGCAACTCGCGCCGCAGGACCGCGCACTGTCGTTTCTGCCGCTGTGCCACATTGCCGAGCGCATGGGTACGGTGTTCAACCCGCTGGCGCTGGGCCAGATCGTGCACTTTCCCGAAAACGCGAGCACGATCTTCAATGATGTGCGCGAGGTGGCCCCGCAAGTGCTGTTCGGCCCGCCGCGGTTCTGGCAAAAGCTCCATACCCAGGTCACGCTGTACATGCAGGACGCCTTGCCGATGGCACGCCGGGCCTATGCCAGCGTCACGGCAGAAGGTGCCACGCTGGCCCAGGCACGGCTCGATGGCCAGCCCGTCACCGGATGGCGCGCTGCGCGTTACCGGCTCATGCAAAAGGTGGTACTGAGCAATCTGCGCAGTTTCCTCGGACTGCAGAATCTCAAGAGCGCAATGACCGGCGCCGCGCCGGTTCCGCCGGATCTGCTGCGTTGGTACATGGCCATCGGCATCGACCTGCTGGAGGCGTTCGGATTGACGGAAACCTGCGGGTTCTGCACCTCGATGCCACCACAGCAGATCCGCATCGGCTCGGCCGGCGTTGCGTGCAAGGGAACCGAGATCCGGATCGGGCCGGAAAACGAGATCCTGGTCCGGGGCCCCAACGTGTTTGCCGGCTACTGGAAACTGCCCGCGCAAACACGGGAAGTCATTGGCGAGGACGGCTGGCTGCATACCGGCGACTGCGGCGAAATCGATGCCGACGGCTACCTGCACATCAAGGACCGTATCAAGGACATCATCATCACCTCGGGCGGCAAAAACATCACGCCGAGCAACATCGAAAGCCATATCAAGTTCAGCCCCTACGTATCGGACGCCGTGGTCATTGGCGAAGGGCGGCACTACCTGACTTGCCTGATCATGATCGATCAGGAAACGGTGGCCAGGTTCGCCCAGGACCGCCAGCTGTCCTATACCGATTTCGCCAGCATGACACGCACCCAGGACGTGGTCGATCTGATCAACGCCGAGATCGAACGGGTCAACAGCCGGCTGGCGCGGGTCGAGCAGATCAAGAGCTTTCGCATCATCTCCCAGCAACTCGATGCCGAGGACGAGGAGCTGACGCCGACAATGAAACTCAAACGCAAGGTCGTCGCACGCAAATACGCTGCGCTGATCGATTCGATGTATGCCGGTTAAGGCGCGCCAGTGTCCGTGCGAAACCAGGCAGAGGCGATCAGGGCAAACGCGTTGGCGGTCCACCCGAGCCATCACGCTGTCTTAACCATTTTCTTGTGTATGTATGTTTGAAAGGAAACCATGATGAAAAAGCGACTATTGCAACTGGGTTCTGCCGCCATGCTCAGCCTGGCGGTGGCCGCCGGGGCCCAGGCCCGTGGCGTGACCGACAAGGAAATTGTGCTCGGCACCCATCTGGACCTGTCCGGTCCGGTGGCTGCGGGCATGCCGCACATCCGCAACGGCATGCAGATGCGCATCGACGAGGTAAACGAGGCCGGCGGCATCAACGGCCGCAAGATCCGCCTGGTGGTGGAAGACAATGCCGGCCAGCCCCAGATGGCGGTGCGCGCCACGGACAAGCTGCTGCGCAGCGATGACGTGTTCGCGATCGTCAATGCGTTCGGCTCCGGCGCCAACGCCGCATCGGTCAAGAAGTCCGTCGATGCCGGCGTACTGTATTTCGCGCCATGGGCCGCCTCCGCGGTGATCCAGAAAATATCGGGCAACAGCCCGTTGTTGTTCACCACCACGCAGAACTACAACGTGGTGATGCACAAGGGCGTGGACTGGATGATCAAGAAGTACGGCGCCAAGAAGGTTGGCTTCATCTACCAGGAAGGTCCGCTCGGTGACCTGATGGCCGTGGGTGTGAAGTCTGCGATGCAGGACAACAAGCTGACGCTGGTGGCAGAGGCCGCCTACAAGGTGGGCGACATCGATTTTTCGTCCCAGGTGGCGCGCATGAAGGCAGCGGGCACGGACCTGATCGTGGCGGCATCGCTGACGCGCGAGACCATCGGCATCATGTCGGAAGTCAAAAAACTGGGCTGGAACGACGTCAAGGTCGTGACCGGCAATCCGGGTCGCACCGGCATCGTGCTCGAACTGGGCAAGGACACCGTTGAGGGTCTGTATGGCGTGGGCCCCTGGAAGGCTGGCACGGACCGTGCGGAAGTGAAAGCCTGGAAGGAGAAATTCAAGAAGCGCTTCAACAACATGGATCCGGACGAGAACGCGGTGCTGGCCTATGACAACACTGACTGGTTTTTCAAAGGCGTCGAGGCTGCGGGCAAGGACCTGACCGCCGAGAATGTGGCCAAGGCGCTGCAGTCCATCGGCTACGACGACAAGGGCCTGGTGTTGCTCAAGCCGGTGCGTTTCGTCAATAACCACATCGATCCTGAAAGCATCGTGATCGACCAGGCGCAAAAAGGCAAATGGGTCACGATCAGCGACGTGATTCCTTGAGCGTGTCGGCGATAGTGAGGCAAGCGACGGAGTCTGGTCCGGCCGATTTCGCCTCGGTTGCATCGGCACCAGCGCCGCTCGATCCGTCGCGGATCGGGCCGCCACCAGGCGCACGCGTGATCGTCGCCGGCGGCTGCGGTGGCATGGGCCGCGCACTGGTGCGCTCCCTGTTCAACACCGGCATGCAGGTGGCCGTGCTTGACCAGTCCAGCGCATTGCGCCAGCATCCCCCGCCCGAAGACGTGCGATGACCTGCGGGTCTGGTATGTGCAGTTCGACGATGTCCGGCTTTGCGGGCAATCTCAAGTACCAGGCAATCCGAAAATCCCAGTGCAGGTTTGGCGCGGAAATGCGTCAATGCAGCACCCACCACATCGGCTTCTTGCAGCACCAGGGTCTCGTGGATCAACAAAAGTTCGAGCGCTGCAATCAGTTGCTTCGCCGTGCGGCTGTAAACCGCATCGAGAACCCCGATCGCTTCGATCAACTGGAAGCTATTTGGCGGCAATTTGGCAGAGTTCCAATGCCTGTCCAGAGACTACCGCCTGCGACATCTACATCGCCTGGCTTGAGAGCTTGGAGAGCGTCAAATGCCGATATCTGCCGCGAACCAATACTTCCCGATTTGAGCAGAGGCACTCCAACTTGACAGCATAGGCGCTATCGTTTATTGGATGCCTATCCTGGTTTTGGACACCAATATCCTGGTTGCAGCATTGCTGCGCAGTGGCGGCAGCGAGCGTGCCAAGGTGAAGAAAGCCATATCCGACTAAAGGAAGGCCAGTGTCGACTTGTTTTGTGCCCGACCCGACGAGATTCCATCATTGGCTAAAATGGCCACTCCGCCCCAAATGAGGACGACCATGCGCGTCACTGCGACACAAGCCAAGAATCGTTTTGGTGCCATCTGCGCCCAAGCCAAGACCGAGCCCGTATTCGTCGAGAAGGATGGCCGAATCGACACCGTCATTCTGTCGGCAGATCAGTTCGACGCGCTTAGCACGAGCGGCCAGCGAAAGACCCTGCAGCAACAGAAGAAGACGTTCGATCAGACACACAAAGCCTGGATCGACGAACAGAACGCGCGGTTCGAAAAGCACGGCCTCTGGTGCGATGACCTGCGGGTCTGGTAAATGCAGTTCGACGTTTACCAAAACCCCAGCCCAAGGATGCGCGATCAGTATCCATTTGTTGTCGACATACAGAGTGACCTGCTCGGAAGCCTTGCAACGCGGATGGTGGTCCCGTTGGCCGTCACGCAATTGGCGTCGGATGACGTCCCGCGTAGCTTGTGCCCGGTTTTCCCGGTGCAGGGCTTGCAACTGATGCTGCTTCCGTTCGAAGCCGCTCCCATCCCCAAACGAATGCTGAAAACCGACGTGCAATCGCTGAAGCGTTTTGCCAGCGAGATTGTTGCCGCGATGGACGCCGTAATGAGCGGAGTTTGACGTGACGAACGACCTCGCCGCCCACACCCCCATGATGCAGCAGTACCTGCGCATCAAGGCCGAGCACCCGGACACGCTGGTGCTCTACCGCATGGGCGATTTCTACGAGCTGTTCTTCGGCGATGCCGAAAAGGCCGCGCGCCTGCTCGACATCACACTGACCCGACGCGGCCAGTCGGCTGGCGAGCCGGTGGTGATGGCCGGGGTGCCGTTCCATTCGGTCGAGTCCTACCTCGGGCGTCTGATCAAGCTGGGCGAATCGGTCGCGATCTGCGAACAGGTCGGCGACGTTGCCACGGCCAAGGGGCCGGTGGAGCGCAAGGTGGTACGGGTCATCACGCCAGGCACCCTGACCGATGCCGAACTGTTGTCCGACAAGGCCGAATCGGTGTTGATGGCGGTCCACCAGGGGCCGCGCCACCAGTGTGGCCTGGCCTGGTTCAGCGTGACGCAGGCGCAGTTGCAGTTTGCGCAGTGCGCGCCGGACGAACTGGCGGACTGGATCGCCCGTGTCGATCCGAGTGAGCTGCTATACAGCGCCGGATTGAGCCCTACGTTCGAGAACCGGCTCAAGGGCTGGTGTGCCAGCCATGGTGTCGCGGCCACGATACGCCCGCAGTGGCAGTTCGATCCGGCGCTGGGTCAACGCAAGCTGCTGGAATTGTTCAAGGTGGCCAGCCTGGGCACGTGGAATGCGCAAGATCTGCCATTGGCACACGCTGCAGCGGCGGCACTGCTCGGTTATGCCGAACACACCCAGGGCCAGCCACTGAGCCATATGCAGGGCATCGT
>JAGPBF010000232.1 GCA_018063505.1 Rhodoferax sp. | reverse complement strand
GCGTCTGAATATCCTGTTGCTCGAAGATGTGCATGCCAGCGCCACGCCGATTCTGCAAACAATACCCAGGGCCGAAGTGCTGCGACTCAAGCACGCGCCCGACGCCGCAGAACTGCGCCGGCTGCTGGCCGATGTGCAGATACTGGGCATGCGCTCGCGTACCGTCCTCGATGCCGACATGCTGGCCGCAGCGCCACGGTTGCGCGCCGTGGGTGCGTATTGCACCGGTACCAACAACATCGATCTGCAGGCCGCGGCAGCACGCGGCGTGGCGGTGTTCAACGGGCCGTTCTCCAACACCCGTTCGGTGGCCGAACTGGTGATCGGCCACGCCATCCACCTGCTGCGCCGCATCCCGGAGCGCCAGGCGGCCGCGCGGCGTGGCCAATGGCTCAAGGATGCGCGCCGCTCAAACGAGATCCGAGGCAAGACGCTGGGCATCGTCGGCTACGGCAAGATCGGCACCCAGACCGGCCTGCTCGCAGAATCGATCGGCATGCGCGTGGTCTACCACGACATCGAGGCACGGTTGCCGCTGGGCAACGCCAGTGCCGCCCCATCCCTGCAGGCACTGCTTGCCGAGGCCGATGTGGTCACGCTGCATGTGCCGCAAACCGAACGCACGCGCAACCTGATCGACGCCGAGCGGCTGGCGCAGATGAAGCAGGATGCGGTGCTGCTGAACCTGGCGCGCGGCCACGCAGTGGATATCGATGCGCTGCATGCAGCACTGGTGAGCGGCCATCTGCGCGGCGCGGCGATCGACGTGTTCCCGACCGAGCCGGCATCCGGCGACCATCCATTCGAGTCGCCGCTGCGCACGCTGGACAACGTGATCCTGACGCCGCATGTGGGCGGATCAACCGTCGAGGCGCAGCGCAACCTGGGCATCGAGGTATCGGAAAAGTTGCGCGACTACCTGATGCTGGGCGCGATCAATGGCAGCGTGAATCTGCCGGCCTTGTCGGTCGGTGCGTGTCGATCTGCGGCGCGGCTGGTGCACCTGCACCGCGACCAGCCCGGTGTGATGTCGCAGCTCAACGGCCTGCTGGCGGGCGCCGGCATCAACGTCTCGCAACTGCATCTGGAAACCGATGCCGGTATCGGTGTGGCGGTAATCGACCTGAGCGTGTCACCAGACGACCGCACGCTCGATGCACTGCGCGGGGTCGATGGCACGGTCGCCGCATTCATGGCGCTGGCTGCAACGCACTGAACCATCGGTGTGGCGGCAACGCCAACCCGTTACCCCGGCAAGCCCTTGCCCGGATCGATCAGCACCTTGGCGCCGGTCGAACGCTGGCCGTAGACCGCAATGGCCTCGGGCGTCAAGGCCTCGGCCAGCGACACGGTGCGCGTGTAGTGACTGGCGAAGGTGGTCTTGAGCTCGGCGGCCACACGTTCGCGCAGTTTCTGCGCATCGGCCGAGCCGATCTTCTGCAGGAACGGGAACAACAACCAGCCGCCCATGCCCCAGGCCATGCCGAAGCTGCGGTTGAACTCTGTCGGCGCCGGATCCAGCATGCCGTAGAGGTACACCTGTTTGTGCACGGCAGATCCGTAGCGGCTGTAATCCTTGGCACTGCGGTTGATCGCCGCTTCCATGCAGGTCAGTATCTGGCCGGCCAGCTTGCCGCCGCCGATGGCATCAAAAGCGATGGTGGCGCCGGTCTCGGCCAGCGCGTCGGTCAGCTCGGCCATGAAGTCGGCAGATGTGATGACGCAGACATGCGTGGCGCCCTGTTCGCGCAGCAACGCTGCCTGCTCGGGCTTGCGCACGATGTTCACCAGCGCGATGCCGTCCTTCAGGCAGATGCGGTTGAGCATCTGCCCCAGGTTGGACGCCGCCGCAGTGTGCACCAGCGCCTTGTGACCTTCGCGTTTCATGGTCTCGACCATGCCCAGCGCGGTAAGCGGGTTGACGAAGCATGACGCACCTTCGGCCGGTGTGGTGCCCGCAGGCAACACCAGGCACTGCGCGGCCTTGACGCAACGATGCTGCGCATACATCGCGCCGCCGATCACCGCCACCGTCTTGCCCAGCAGCGCCTGGGCAGCAGCAGAACTGCCCGCCTTGATCACCACACCGGCGCCTTCGTTGCCCACCGGCATCGACTGGTCGACGCGGCCGGCCATGGCTTTCATCAGCTTCTCAGGTACGCGGGCGTTCAGCACCGGGCGCGCTGGCGTGCCCGTGACCGTGGCGGTGCGCATGTCGGCCGCGCCAAATAACAGCCCCAGGTCCGAAGGATTGATCGGCGTGGCCTCGATGCGCACCAGAACCTCGTCGGCCGCCGGCTCGGGAACCTGCACCTCCTGCAGCGAGACTTCGAGTTCGCCATTGGCGCGAATCAATGAACGCAGTTGCAGGCTTGTGGTGCGGGCGGTATCGGTACTCATGAGGACTCCTCGTTGACTGTGGGCAATCGACGAGTCTAGTTGGCCGGGGGTGCGCAGCACGTGCGGCCTGGGCATCACCGCATGGTTGGTAGGGGCGCGCGGGTGCTGGCATGGCTGGCCGATTGATGGGTGGACTGCTGCGCGGCAGGTTACGGCAAACGGCAGCGGACCGAGCAGGTGGACATCATTCAACGGCCCAAGGTCACGGCACCCTTGTCATCAATCAGAACATGCCCTTCATCGACCAGGCGTGACACAACCCCTTCCACAACATCCTTATCCGCTTTGCCACCGTCCAGAAGTGACTTGAACATGCCAACCAGGCGCGCCTTGCGCGTGGGCTTGTTCTTGTTCTTGTGAAGCGAATGGACTACATGCGCGAAGTCCTTGTCTACGACTGGAGCTGCTGCTCGGGGAGCAATTGCGGCCGCTTTGGGCGTCTGCAGCGTGCTGATCGCCTTCTTTGCAGCAACCTTGCTGGTCGGTGACGCGGACTTGGCCTGAGCCGGTTCGATCGACTTCTTCGACGCAGCCTTCTTTGCAGGCGTTTTCTTGGCGGCGACTTTTTTGATCGCTCCTGTCGCGGCTGGCTTCCCAAAACCCAACTGACTCGCGGCAAACCCCAAGTCTCGCGCATGCCCCAGCATCGGACCATATCCTTGGTCGTTGGAGATCACCACAATGCGTGCGCCAGGATTCCTGGACGTGATGTAACCCATGTAGAAAGACAGGTGGAAGTCCAGCGCATTCTTGCCGGGGCGGCTGATCGGCACCAGAGTCAGGTTCTCGCCAAAGGCCCCTTGGTTCGCACCAGCTTTCTTCTGGGTGATTCCATGAAACAGCCAGACATGGGTTGCGTCAGGTACCAGCGCCTTGATATCTACGTCGGTTGGCTGAACGTTTTCCCAGTCAACCAATACGTGGGAGGCCACTGGCAAAGACGCCGCGGGCAATGTTGGCAAGCCGAATCTGGTGGGTGGATGCTTTCTGGCATTCTTGACCAGCTTTCTACCGACAGCGCGTTTGAGATCGATCGCGCTGTGGTCGGCGAGCTGAAGCAGATACAGCAGCACATCAGCCACTTCATCGCCAATCTGCTCATGCACCACCTTGTCGCCATGGGCTGTGCGAGATTGCTCTGGTGTCATCCACTGGAATATCTCTGCAAGTTCAGCCACCTCGACCATCACCCCGATGGCCACCCAAATTCCCCCGCCTGTGGCCACGTCAAACTCCCCCACCTGAACTGATCGGGGATAGGGGTTAAACGCCGGCGCCGCCGGCACCTGTTGGCAGGACATTGATCCGGTCTTCCCCCGAGGGAAGGCCAAGGAGTGAATGTCTTGAAGTCCAACCAACGCGCCACCATAGAAACCTTGCTGGAGCGCAACACACCGCAACGTGAGATCGCCCGTAAGACAGGCATCGACCGCAAGACGGTCAGGAGCTACCGCCAGCGCTGGCTGGAGCAGAAACAGTCAATTTCCCCCGGGGTGGCCACCGGCTCGGCCGAGCAAATTCCCCCACCCTGGCCACCGGCTGTTGATCCGGCGGCCACCTCCCTGTGCGAACCCCACCGCGAGTTCATCGAGGCGCAGCTTCGCTGCAAGCGCAACGCCATGGCGATCTACCAGGATCTGGTCGACCAGCATGGGTTTGCCGGCCAGTACAACTCGGTCAAGCGGTTTGTGGCCAGGCTCAGGCACAAGGAGCCCGAGCAGTTCGACCGCCTGAGCTTCCTTCCCGGTGAGGAGATGCAGGTGGACTATGGCGAGGGTGCGCCCACCCGTGTGCCCGGCAGCGAGCGGTATCGCAAACCCCGCCTGTTCGTGGCCACGCTGCGCTACTCGCGCGCCAGCTTCCGGCGCGTGGTATGGAAGTCCGGCCAGCAGGTCTGGGCCGAACTGCACGAGCAGGCCTTTCGCCATTTTGGCGGCTGCCCACAGTACGTGGTGCTGGACAACCTCAAGGAAGGCGTCTTGAAGCCCGACCTGTACGAGCCCGACCTCAACCCGGTGTACGCGGCCACCCTGGCGCACTACGCCGTGGTGGCCGACCCGGCGCGGGTGCGCGACCCCAATCGCAAGGGCACGGTGGAGCATGCCATCGGCCACACCCAGGCCACGGCCCTGAAGGGCCGGCGTTTTGAATCCATCGAGGCCCAGAACGAGTTCCTGCAACACTGGGAGAAGAGCTGGGCGGCCCAGCGCATCCATGGCACCGAGCGCCGCCAGGTGCAAGCCATGTTCGAGGAGGAACGCTTTCACCTCAAGGCGCTGCCGCTGTTGGGCATGCAGTATTTCAACGAGGCGGTACGTACCGTGTGCGACGACAGCTGCGTGCGGGTGGCTCACAGCAGCTACGCCGCGCGCCCGGCGGCCATCGGAACCAAGGTGCTGGTGCGTATCTATGCCCAGCGCATCGAGATCCGTGACATGCGCAGCGTCACCTTGTTGCGCACCCACCCCCGGGCCGAGCGCCCCGGCACGGTGGTGCTGCCCCAGGAGGAGCGGGTGTTCAACCCGTCGCGCGAGACCCGGCTGATCCTGCGCCAGGCCAGCGAGATCGGGGCGCACGCCAGCCGGCTGTGCGAGCTACTGTTTGCCATCGAGGGCCGGGTGGGCCAGCGAAAGCTGTGGGGCATCGTCAGCCTGGCGCGGCGATTCCCGGCGAGCTGCGTCGATGCGGCCTGCGCGCAAGCCCTGGAGCAAGGGGTATACAGCTACAAGCGCGTGCTGGCCCTGACGGAAGCCCTCTTTGAGCAGGCAATGGCGGCCATCGAGGCTGCTGCCAGCGGCACGCCTGCCGGTGGCGCCAACGCCCTGACGCAGCAGCATGCGCTGATCCGCGACGCCGATGAGTACGGCGATCTGTTCGCGCACGCTGCGGCCGTCACCGTGACTGCCACCGACGCCACGGCCTCCACCACCGAGCAAGGAGGCCGGGCATGAACATGATCGAGATCGAGCGCGCTCTGCGCGAGCTGCGCCTCTCTGGAATTGCCGAGACCCTGTCCACCCGCGTGATGCAGGCCCAGGCCGCCCAGGAGCCGTTTCTGGAGACCTTTGCCGCCATGCTCCAGGACGAGCTCGACCGGCGTCGCTCCCGCCTGACCGAGCGCCGCTTCAAACGCTCGGGCCTGGATGAGCGGCTCTCGCTGGCGGACTTCGACTGGCGCTTCAATCCGAAGCTGCCGCGCAGCGCCTGCTTCGAGCTGCACACCCTGAAGTTCATCGGCGAGGGCGCCAACGCGCTGATCATCGGCAAGCCCGGCACCGGCAAGAGCCATGTCGCCAAGGCCGTGGCCTACCAGGCCACGCTGCAGGGCTACGACGTTCGCTACCTTGAGGCCGATACCGAGTTCGCCCGCTACGCCTTGGCCAGCACCGCAGAGCGCACCGAGTTGCTCAAGGATTGGGTCGCACCGGACTTGCTCGTGCTCGACGACCTGTTCCTGGCCAGGCGCATCAGCGAGCACGCCGCCGAGGTCCTGCAGGCCATCGTGCACCAGCGCTACAAGCTGCGCCGACCCATCGTCGTGACCTCCAACCGGGTCGTGCAGGACTGGGGCAAATACCTGGGCGACGTCACCATGTCCAGCACCATCCTGGACCGCCTCATGCACCGCTGCGCGATGCTGGAGTTCGAGGGCAAGAGCTACCGCCTCAAGGAGGCCGCCGCTCGCATCGCCATCACCCCCGTGCCGTCATAATCCGGGCGTCCTGCCTGGGGGAATTTGGGGTGGCCACGGGTGGGGGAATTTGCACTGGCCATCGGGGACCCGCAAGGCGTCGAACGGCTGGCACGCCGGCTTCTACCATATGGCCTGCACAGCCCAGGTGCCGATCGGGCTGGCCTACTTCAACTTCGCACGCAAGGAAAT
>JAGPBF010000231.1 GCA_018063505.1 Rhodoferax sp. | reverse complement strand
AAGCGCACCCTCGCATCAAAGTTGGCCAACGCGACGGTGGCCAGTTCGTCCATCAGTTTGTTGACGCTGATGGCGTTGGATCGCGCCAGCGCCTTGAGGCGTTCGTGCTTGTCATCGGGCAGTCTAATCGTCAGGGTAGACATGGGAAAACCTCCAGGCAATGCTCGGGTGACAACACCCGGAGCGAGGGAAACTTCAATTCTCCGTGGGATACATCGCGCAGATTGCGGGTCACGATCGCATCAGCCTGTGCCGCCACCGCAAGCTCGATCAGATGGTTGTCGGCTTCATCGGGCAGGTTGGGTCGCCACGCGTAGAACACCTCTACCCAGCGGCAGCGATTCAGAAAACCGTCGAACACTTCATCGCGTTCGGTCACCGAAAGCACGGAGTCGGCAAAAAGACCGGTTCGACCCATCACATCTTCGTACTCTGCAAGCAACGCCGCGCCAAGCACCGGGTTGTACCGCCCGTTCAAGCATGAACGGAGTACCGCACGGGCACTGCCGCCACTGCGCAGCAAAGCTGCTACAAGGATATTGGTGTCTAGAACCACGACTGTCATGCGAAAGATGATAGCGCATATGCTATCAATCTGTGGCGCATCCGTGTGTCGTAGAAAGCGGACGGCGGCCATGCCCCAAAGAACTCGTTTTCCCCGCCTGCCATGCGATGTTCAGCGCAAACCACCGCCTCGAAACCCGCATGGATCCTGGGGGGGCGAATGGCGACCTCCGCAAAAACAGAGAATAGAGACGGGAGGGGCCGGTTTGGAGGCCAAAAACAGGCCAAAACCGGGGGGCTGTATTCGCATTTCCCTCGGAGCACCGCCAGCACTGGCCCTCCCGAGCCCAAGAAAAAGGCCAGAGCAAGTCTGGCTTTGGAATAGTGGTGGAGAGGAGGAGGATCGAACTCCCGACCTCTGCATTGCGAACGCAGCGCTCTCCCAGCTGAGCTACCCCCCCAACCTGGAACTGATTCTAGCCACGAAGGCTGTTTGTTGGCAATGTCATCGGACGCGCTCGGACGCGTCGCGGGGTTGGAGGCAGGGTGGGTCGGTGGGCCGGCTGGGTCACAATGTCCCGATTCCAAATCCGGAGGTTCCCGATGGCCCGAAACCCAAGTCCGCAATGGTTCGATGGCATGTACAACAACCGCACGCTGGTGCCGGATTACGCCCGCTACCTGTCCTCCTGGGCCGGCCGCTCGGCGGCGGCGCGTTTGCTGCCGGGTGCGCATCTGGATATTGCCTACGGACCGGGCGACGGCGAGTCGCTGGACGTTTTCCGCTCGCGTGCCGAACCGGTGCCCAACGAAAAGGCCAGTGGCAGTGGCGTCACCAAGGTGCCGGTGCTGGTGTTTCTGCATGGCGGTTACTGGCGCTCGCTCGACAAGGCGGATCACTCCTTCATTGCGCCGCAATACACCCAGGCGGGGGCCTGCGTCGTGGTTCCCAACTACGCATTGTGTCCGGGCAGCGACGCGCATCCGGTCACCGTGCCGCACATCGCGCTGCAGATGGTCAAGGCGCTGGTCTGGACCTGGCGCAATATCGACCAGTACGGCGGCGATCCGGCCAGGATCACCGTGGTCGGTCATTCGGCCGGAGGGCATCTGGCGGCGATGATGCTGGCCTGTGTATGGAAGGCGGTAGCGCCCGATCTGCCCGACGATCTGGTACGCAACGCGTTGTCGATCTCGGGCCTGCACGAACTTGAGTCGATCCGACGCACACCGTTTCTGCAAGTGTCGCTGCGCCTCTCACCCGAAGACGCGGTCAGGGCCAGCCCGGCCTGGCTGCCGGCACCTGCGCAGGGCATTTTGAACAGCGTCTGTGGTGGCGACGAAAGCGCCGAGTTCCTGCGTCAGAACCGGCTGATCCAGCAAGCCTGGGGCAAACGGTCAGTGCCTGTTTGCGCGAGTTTGCCGGGCCTGAACCACTTCAGCATACTTGACACTTTTGCCGCCTCCGGCAGCAGCCTGCACCGGCTCAGTCGCAGGCTGTTGCAGTTGTAGCGGTGCTTGAAGGCGTAGCCGTCGGTACGCCTCGGTCCGGTGAGGCGCGCAGGGTCGCCGCCATGTCATACGTCCAGCTTGTAGACCTTTGCCGCTGCACGCTCGTTCGCGGTGTGTCCACTCAGCGCCGTATCCCACTCGTGTCCACACGCACCGATGGTCGGCGTCAGGCCACTTGTCATCGTACCGACTTCTTCACAGCTGGCGTCGAACTCCCCGGCAGATTCGCACGTCGCGAGAAACATGCGTGCCAACATGGCACCGGCGGACCCGATCACGAGCAGGTAACGCACTGCTGGCCGATGCGCGTGTTGATCGCGGTGGTGTTCGGATGATTCGATTCCAAAGGTCTGTGACATTCAGGTTTCCTTCGATGCAGGGGTGGTAAAGGGTTGCGGTGGCGTGTCGAGAGACTCGTCCGCGAGGCGTTCGTATTCGGAGATCACCTGGGCACCGAGCAACAGCAAGGTGGCCGCCAGCTCCAGGCTCAGCAGCACCGCGATCGCGGTCGTGAGCGAGCCGTACACAGTGCCAATCTGCGACAGCGACGTGAAGTACCACACCAGCACATGGCGCGAGAGTTCCCATAGGACCGCAGCGGCTACCGCACCGAGCAGCGCGTGCCTCAGCGATGGTCGTCCGACCGGCATCACCATGTAGACCGAGGCCAGCACGAAGATTTCGCCTGCGAAGCCCAACAAATACAGCAGCACACCTGACAGGCCCCCCAGCGACCAACTGCGCGACAGGAAGTCCACCTCCTGAAGCCCCATCGCCTGCAGGTTGCCCGAGACCAGTGTTGCCAGCAGGAGCCCGAGCCCCAGCGACAGGATGTAAAGGTAGGGAATGATCGCCGATATGAGGAAATGGCGCCTTCGCACGACGACGCGATGGTGAAAGATGACCGACATTGCGTTTTCCAGCACCGTGAATGCGAGAGAGCTGAAAAACAACATGCTGACCAGCAGCACCCAGCCCAGCACGTCTCGGTGCACCAGAAAATTGGCCAGCTCGGCCACCACGGCGCGCGACTGCCCCGGCAACAGCCACTCAAGATAGCGCCCGATGGTCTGCAGCAAGGCGCCCTGGTCCACGAAATGCGACAGCGCAATGACGGTCAGAATCAGCAGCGGGACGATGGAAAGCAGCGCGTAGTAGGCTACTGCGCCGGCCAGCAGCAAACCCTGATTGGCCCGAAAGCCCTTGAGGGTTCGAAGCGCGAAGCCGCCGGGATGCCGAACGAGCAGTGCGCCATGGTGTCCGAGGAGTGGCATGCCACGAGCTTGACAGGATTTTCCCAGCTTGCCATCAGAGCAGAGCCCTTGCCCGCGTCGGCCGGCGCCCACAAGCCAGTCCAAACCAAAGTGACCCAATTGGCCCTGGCAGATCAGCTCATGTGAATGAGGGCAAGCCCGCCGCCACTGCTCGGCCGATGCCGCGCTTGCGTCACATCAGCAGGTGTTCACCGGCGTTGTCGCCGCCCAGCGTGACGTAGTTGGCCTTGCGGATGTCCATCAGCTTGCGGCCGCCCGAGTAGCTGATCGAGCTCTGGATGTCCTGCTCCATTTCGATCATGGTTTCAGACAACTTGCCCTTGATCGGCTCGAGGATACGCTTGCCTTCGACGTGTTTGTATTCGCCCTTGTTGAAGTCGCTGGCCGAGCCATAGTACTCCTTGAACAGGCGGCCGTCGACCTCGACCGTCTGGCCCGGGCTTTCCTCGTGGCCGGCCAGCATGGATCCGATCATCACCATCGTGGCGCCAAAACGGATGCTCTTGGCGATGTCGCCGTGTTCGCGGATACCGCCATCGGCAATGATGGGTTTGGTCGCCACGCGGGCACACCACTTGAGCGCCGACAGTTGCCAGCCGCCGGTGCCAAAACCGGTCTTGAGCTTGGTGATGCAGACCTTGCCCGGGCCGATGCCGACCTTGGTGGCGTCGGCGCCCCAGTTCTCCAGGTCGATCACCGCCTCGGGTGTACCGACGTTGCCGGCAATGACGAAGGCGCCTGGCAATTTGGACTTGAGGCACTCGATCATGTTCTTGACGCTGTCGGCATGGCCGTGCGCGATGTCGATCGTGATGTAGTCAGGGGTCAGGCCGAGGGCAACGAACTGGTCGACCGTATCGTAGTCGGCCTTCTTCACACCCAGCGAAATAGACGCATAAAGGTTTTTCGCTTTCATGGATTTCACAAACGCGATGTTGTCCAGGTCGAACCGGTGCATCACGTAGAAATAGCCGTTTTGCGCCAGCCAGACGCAGATGGTCTCGTCGACCACGGTCTTCATGTTGGCGGGTACCACCGGGATTCGGAAGCTGCGTCCGCCCAGTTCGGTGCTGGCGTCGCATTCCGAGCGGCTCTCCACGCGGCACTTGCGCGGCAGCAAAAGAATGTTTTCGTAGTCGAATATTTCCATGATGGCTCCAAGCGAAAAAAGCTGTTGGCGGGAACAGGAGAGCGCTTGGATCGGGGCCCGGTCAGGGTCGCGGCGCCGCAAAGGACGCGCAAAACAAAACCGGGCCACAAATGCTTGGGCCCGGTGTCTGAGTGTAGCAGCTTGATTGCCGCGCCGGGTTGCTTCCAGGCAAGCCGGCACTGCAGACTGCAGATCTGCTGATCATCATCTCCGCAGTGGTTCCTACAATCGCTTAATGGTTACTGATTCAAACATTGCCGGCCCGCTGCTGGACCACCTCAATCCCGAACAGCGTGCCGCAGTCACATTGCCGGCCGAGCACGCGCTGATCCTGGCTGGCGCCGGCTCCGGCAAGACGCGGGTGCTGACCACGCGGATTGCCTGGCTGCTGCAGACCGGCCAGGTCAACCCGGCCGGCGTGCTGGCCGTCACCTTTACCAACAAGGCCGCCAAGGAGATGATGACGCGGCTCTCGGCCATGTTGCCGGTCAATGTGCGCGGCATGTGGATCGGTACCTTTCACGGTTTGTGCAATCGTTTTCTGCGCGCGCACTACAAGCTGGCCAATCTGCCGCAATCGTTCCAGATCCTGGACACGCAGGACCAGCTGTCGGCGATCAAGCGGCTGATGAAGCAGTTCAGCATCGACGATGAGCGCTTCCCGCCAAAGCAGACCTTGTGGTTCATCTCCGGTTGCAAGGAGGACGGGTTGCGGCCCAATATGGTCGACGCACGCGACGCCGATACGCGCAAGAAGGTCGAGATCTACCAGCTTTACGAGGACCAGTGCCAGCGCGAAGGGGTGGTCGATTTTGGTGAGCTGATGCTGCGCAGCTACGAACTGCTGCGCGACAACGACCCGATCCGCGAGCATTACCAGCGGCGTTTCCGCCATATCCTGATCGACGAGTTTCAGGACACCAACAAGCTGCAGTACGCGTGGATCAAGATGCTGGCAGGTTCTGGCGCCGGCTCGTCGATCGGCGACGATCCGCAGTTTCATCCCACCGGCAGCGTGCTGGCCGTGGGTGACGACGACCAGAGCATCTATGCGTTCCGCGGTGCGCGGGTCGGCAACATGGCCGATTTCGTGCGCGAATTTCGTGTAACACACCAGATCAAGCTCGAGCAAAACTACCGCTCCTACAGCAACATCCTGGACAGTGCCAACGCGCTGATCAGCCACAACAGCAAGCGCCTGGGCAAGAACCTGCGCACCGACCAGGGCCCGGGCGAGCCGGTGCGGGTCTACGAGTCGCCCAGCGATTTCGCCGAGGCGCAGTGGATGGTCGAAGAGATGCGGCAGCTGGTGCGTGACGGCATCGATCACAAGGAGATTGCCGTGTTGTACCGCAGCAATGCGCAAAGCCGCGTCATCGAGACCGCCTTGTTCAACGCGAGTATGCCGTACCGGGTTTACGGTGGTCTGCGCTTTTTCGAGCGGGCCGAGATCAAACATGCGCTGGCCTACCTGCGCCTGCTGGAGAACCCGGGCGACGACACCAGCTTTCTGCGCGTGGTCAACTTCCCGCCGCGCGGCATCGGCGCGCGCAGCCTGGAGCAGTTGCAGGACGCGGCGCGCAGTTCGGGCAAGTCGCTGCACGATGCCACCGGCGGTGTATCCGGCAAGGCTGGCGCCAACCTGGGCGCATTCGTCGCGCGCATCGACGTGCTCCGCGAGCAGACCCAAGGCTTGTCGCTGCGCGAGATCATCGAACTGGTGCTCGAGCACAGCGACCTGATCACCCATTACAAGGCTGAACGCGAAGGCGCGGACCGGATCGAGAACCTGGAGGAACTGGTCAATGCGGCCGAGAGTTTTGTTACGCAGGAGGGTTTCGGCCGCGACGCCGTCGCCTTGCCGATCGACGAACTGGC
>JAGPBF010000052.1 GCA_018063505.1 Rhodoferax sp. | reverse complement strand
ACCAACCAGCGCTCGCAGAATCAGGAGCGTGGGGCGCTCGGCGCAGCGAAATTAAGAGGGAGGCCGAAGGCCGGATGACATTCGCGGAGCCGCGTGCCCCGCGCTCCTGATTCCACCACAACATTGCCCCTGGCCAGCCCAGCCCCAACTGCCTCAGTCCTGCAACACCACCGGCGCCTGCGACTCACCCTGCGCCAGCACCAAACCAATGACCGCAGCATGCGCATACCCCGCCGCGTGAAGAGCGGCCACACAGTCCTGCGCCTGCTGCGCCGGCACACTCGCCAGCAAGCCGCCGGCGGTCTGCGGATCGAACAGCAGCGGATACCGCGCATGCTTCACGAACTGTTCCTGGTTGCGCAGCGCCCGACGCAGCCGCACATTGGACGCCTGCAACGAACTGACGATGCCTTGCGCCACACATTCCAGTGCACCTTCGAGCAGCGGCAAGCTGGAGAGTGAAATCTGTGCATCGACGCCGGACGGCCGCGTCATCTCGACCAGGTGCCCCAGCAGACCGAACCCGGTCAGGTCGGTGCACGCTGTTGCACCATGGGCCATCAACAGCTGCGCGCCGATCCGGTTCGACTGGCGCATCACCTGCAACGCGCCCTGTATCCAGCGGCCACGCGCTGCCAGGCGGGCGCGGGCCGCGAACAGCGTGCCGGTACCGATCGGCTTGGTCAGGATCAATACATTCCCTGGCCGCATACCGCCCTTGCGCAGCACGCCTTGCAGCGAAGCCTCGACCAGGCCGTTGACGGCAAACCCCAGCGCCAGCTCGCTGCCTTCACCGGTGTGGCCACCCACCAGCGCACACCCCGCGGCATTGAGCACCTCGACCGCGCCGGTCATCATCTGCCGGAGCGTCTCCTCGACCTTGTCATCGAGTCCCGGTGGCACGGTGGCAATCGCCGTCGCACTCTGCGCCTGCGCACCCATCGCAAAGATGTCGCCCAATGCGTGGTTGGCGGCGATCTGCCCGAACACGAACGGGTCGTCGATGAAGGCGCGAAAAAAGTCCACCGTATGCACCATCGCCTGGCCCGGCGGAACCCGTACGATGGCCGCATCGTCGGGCGCATGCAGGCCGATCGCCACATCGGTGTTTGCCACCGGCACCAGGTCTGCCAGTGCGCGCGACAACACCGAGGCGCCGACCTTGGCGCCGCAACCGCCGCAACGCATGGCGATCGCCGAAATCGCCTGCAAGGACTCCTGCTCGGTCAGCGGCAAACCCGCAGCAGCCGCGGGCGCTGCCGCCTTCGGCTGCACCATCGGGGGAAACTCGGCGAAGCGACGCATGAAACGGCGATCGATCCAGTCCTTCCAGCGCCAGACCCAGGCGCCGGCAAACGACAAGCGCCCGCGCGAGGCCACAGCGTACCGGTCGCCGGTGCTGATCAGCGCCAGCCAGTGGCGCTGCGGCCGGTAGGCCAGCAAGGGTTGGCCGGCAAGTGCCAGCCGCAGGTTGCGTGCCAGCGGTTTGGCCATGCGAACGGCGAACACACCCGCCTTCTCCAGCCGGTGCCGCTCCATGCTGGCCACGTCACCCGCGGCAAAGATCCGGGTATCGGTGACCGACTGCAGGAAATCATTGACGCGGATGAAACCGCGCTCGTCCAGTGCCAGACCAGTCGCCTGCAACCACGCGGCGCCACCGGCCTGCGTCACCCAGACAATTTCATCGGCGTCGAACCATTGGCCGTCGCCGGTCTGCAGGCCGCTGGCCTGCACTGCCTGCACCGGGGCACTTTCATGCACCTGCACGCCACGCCGACGCAGCACATCCGAATACCGCTGTTGAACCGACGCATTGTGGGTCGCCAGAATGGTGCTGTCAGCCGTGAACAGATGGAACGCCAGTTGCTGCGGATCGCGCCCGAGGCCCTGCAGGACCTTGCGAAGCCGGTACAACATCGCCAGCGTCAGTTCGACACCGCCCGCTCCGCCGCCGACAACGGCGATGGTCAAGGGCCCGTCATGTTGGCGCACGCGCTCGAGCAGCGCCAACCAGCGCTGGTTGAACTGGAAGATCGGCTTGACTGCCACCGCATGCGCCAGCGCACCGGGCACCTTGCCCACCTGCGGCGTGGAGCCGATGTTGATCGACACCAGGTCGTAGGGCATGGATGGGCGATCCCGCAGCAACAGGCGCCGGCCCTGGCGGTCGATGCCGGTGACCTCGGCGCAGATGAATCGTGCGCCGGCGAACACGGCCAGCCGGTCCAGGTCGATATGAACTTCATCGTAGCCATAGTGGCCGGCCACGTATCCGGGCAACATGCCGGAATACGGCGTGTGCGCGTCGGTGCAGATCAGCGATATTCGCACGCCGGGCACCGGCCGCATGGCGAAATCGCGCAGTACGCCGACATGGCTGTGTCCGCCACCGACGAGCACGATGTCGCGCAGCACCGGCAGGTCAGTGTCATTCATGGCAAACGCGCGTGCCGGTGATCCGAATATGCGTCACACCGGTGGCAGGTGATGCCAGTGAGGCCCGCAATTTCCATAACGCTTTCACAGACCGCGATGCGATCGCGCAGACCTTGTCATCCAACTAAGGCCGTGCGCCGGCGGCGCCCGACGACAGGCGTTCCTGGGCCCGCCACAGGTCGCGCAGGCGCGCCAGTTCTTCGTCGAACCGCGCATTGATGCGCTGGCGTTCGCCTTCCTGCAACTGGATGAAGCGGTCCTGCGACTCCAGGCTCTGGCGAACATGTTCGATCTGGCGACGCAGCAACGGCGGTGCCCGGTTGATGTCGTTCCGGTAGAACTCCAGTTCAGCGGTGTTCTTTTTGCGCTCGAGCTGCAAGTCCTCGATGCGTTTGCGTGCTGCCGCGACGACCTCGGCCACCTGCGCCAGCGCCTTCGCCCGCTCCTGGTCGTGGACCTCGCGCGAAGGGTACCGGATCAACAGCGCCCGCTCACGCCGCCGCTCCTCCGTGGCCTGCGCCTTTTCCTCTTCATCCGCCTTGCGTTTGGCCTCGACTTCGGCGCGTTCGTGCGCCGTCAGGTTCGGACCGACCCGGGCACGCACCGTGCCACTGGGATTGAGCACGGTCTGCTCGCGATCGAGACATTGCGGGATAGGCCGATCGGAACGCAACTTGCGCCCATTGGCATCGGTACAGGTGTAGATGCCATTGATGGGCTCCTGGCCTGTCGATGACTGCGCCAGTGCCGGGGCCATGGCCAGAAGCAGTACGGCACAGGCCGCTGCCGCCACGCTTGGGCGCGGCGGGTGGCAGTGAGTCCTTGTCATGCGACCAAGGCCTCGTCGACCCCGTAACGCTTGCGGTATGCGATCACCCGCGCCAGGTGGGCTGCCAGCCCTTCACCGCGATGCAGTTCCAGATACTGCAGCAGATCGGACAGCCGGGCCACACTGCAAACCTGCAGGCCGAGCTGGTGGCGCACGTACTGCACCGCACTATGGGGGCTGTCCTGTCCGTTTTCCGTGGCTTTTTCCTGCCGGTCCAGCGCGATCGCCACCGCATGGGCTGTGGCACCTGCAGCGCGAATGATGGCGATCGACTCACGCACCGCAGTACCGGCCGACATCACGTCATCGACGATCAGCACGCGGCCCTTGAGCGGTGCGCCGACCAGCGTACCGCCCTCGCCATGGTCTTTCGCCTCCTTGCGGTTGTAGGCGAACGGCACATTGCGCCCCAGCCGCGCCAGTTCGATGGCCAGGGCAGCGCCTAACGGAATGCCCTTGTATGCCGGGCCGAACACCATGTCGAATTCAATACCGCTGGCGAGCAATCTGCGGGCATAGAATTGCGCCAGCAGGCCCAGCTTCGCGCCGTCGTCGAACAGCCCCGCATTGAAAAAGTAGGGGCTCATGCGCCCGGCCTTGGTCTTGAATTCACCAAAGCGCAACACGCCGGACTGGACCGCGAACTGGACAAAATCCAGCGCCAGCGAATCGTGGCCCGGCAGGGCCTGCAACCGCGGGCTTTCGCCTGTGCCCACAACTTCCGACATGGAGTCTCCTTTGTTCAAATTGACCAGCCTGAACCTCAATGGCATCCGATCCGCCACCAGCAAGGGCCTCGAACCCTGGCTGGCAGAGACAAGACCCGATTGTATTTGCGTACAAGAGGTCAAGGCGCAGGCCGCCGACATATCCGGCAAGTTCGAACAACTGGCAGGGCTGACCGGTCATTTCCATTTCGCCGAGAGGAAGGGCTACTCCGGAGTGGCGGTGTACACGCGCAGGGAGCCCAGCGACGTCGTGTGCGGTTTCGGCGCGCCGGAATTCGACGCCGAAGGCCGTTACGTTGAATTACGCTTTGATACGCCAGCGCGCAAGTTTTCGGTGGTCAGCTGCTATTTTCCCAGCGGCTCATCCGGAGAGGAGCGACAACTGGCCAAATACCGGTTTCTCGAACTGTTTTATCCCTACCTGGACAAACTCAAGAAGAAGCGGGAGTTGGTGTTGTGCGGCGACGTCAACATCGCCCACAAGGAAATCGACCTCAAGAACTGGAAAAGCAACCAGAAGAATTCCGGCTTCCTGCCTGAAGAACGTGCCTGGATGACCCGGTTCCTGCACCAGGCCAGGATGGTGGACGTCTACCGTCAGCTGCATCCCGACGCCACCGAGACCGCCTACACCTGGTGGAGCAACCGTGGTCAGGCGTATGCAAACAACGTGGGGTGGCGGCTGGATTACCATTTGGCGACGCCAGCCCTTGCGGCGACGGCCAAACGCGCATCGATCTACAAGGACGAGAAGTTTTCCGACCACGCGCCGCTGACGATCGAATACGACATGAAACTCTGAGCGATCGGGCTCACTTCAGATCGGCAATGGCAATTTCTGCGCAAGAGCCGAGGCGACATATCTCAGCAAAGCGGGGCCATCACCCGATGGTGCGTCCACCACCAGCGCACAGGTCCGCATCGCTTGTCAATGCCCTCGCCCGCTCCTTTGCCGTGGCTCGGCGCACGGCGTTCCGTCTGACACGGCTTGTTCCATTTCGCCGCTAGCTGGCAGCTCCCGCCGCGGATTCAATAGCGGATCAGCACGTCGACCTTCCGGTCAGCGTTTACCAATCACGCAGGGGAGAGCCAAATGCCCGTCACCACCAGCAGGACCAACCATCGTCTGTCAACACCGTCTGCCGCGAGCGCCAGCGATTGCCAAACACCCGGCCAGATTCGAATGGCCATCGACAGCGTGCTCGAATACGAAGTGGACGACACAAGTGAGTTCGTCTTTCAGATCCATGTATCCGATATGCCGGGGCAGACGTTGATCGTGGAGTCACTGCTGGTGGAGCCGCGGATGCCTTACCGCTGCTACACCGACACCGCCTCCGGCAACCGCTTCCTGCGCCTGCAGGCAGAAGCCGGAAAATTCAAGGTGGTGTACCGCGCCATTGTCGATCGCCAGGTCGAATCCGTGGCCCGGGACACACCAGAGGTGCCGGTACACGACATTCCCGCTGATGTGCTGCATTACGTGACACCGACGCGTTACTGCGAATCCGACGAACTCGGTGCGGATGCACAAGCGCTGTTCGGCGCCATGGCACCGGGCTTGCAGCGGGTCCAGGCGATCTGCGACTGGGTGACCAACAACATCACGTACCGCATCGGATCGAGCGATGCACGCACCTCTGCAGCCGACGTATTTGCGCGCCGCACCGGCGTCTGCCGCGACTTCGCGCACCTGGCGATCACGTTCTGCAAAGCCTTGAATATCCCGGCGCGCATGATCAGCGGCTATGCGATATTTGCCGATCCGCCACCGGATTTCCATGCGGTTTTCGAAGCCTACGTCGGTGGACGGTGGGTCATGTTCGACCCGACCGGCATGACACCTGTCGAACATGTGGTGCGCATCGCAACCGGCCGCGACGCCAAGGACGTTGCATTTGCAACTATCTTCGGACCAGCGCGCATGACCTCGATGTTCCCGGACATCATGCTGCTGCCAGACTTGCAGACCGCCAGGCCGCACTACGCCCCGACGCGCCAAGCCCAGGCTCGTGCGCAAGCCAGCGCTGAAAGTTCACTCGGGTCGGTTTCTTGTTGACAGACTCCGGTTCCGCAGGCTGAGGCTTTGTTGCAACCACCACGCCTCCGACCGGCCACGATGGCGGACGGCCAGCGGCGAGCGGTCAGGGCAGTGGACGCCAAGCGCGGACGGGCTTCGCCTTGTTACCCCTGAAGGTGTTAATCTGGATGCACTGCAGCAGCACCACTCCACCGTGACGCGAATTCGAATCAGCCATACAACGGTTTATCACTACCGCAAGGCTGTCCGCCTGAGTCCGCATAGGCTGATGCTGCGCCCCAGAGAAAGCCGTGAACTGCAGCTCATGTCGCACGACTTGACCGTGTCGCCCGACGCCACGATAAGCTGGGCGCACGATGTGTCTGGCAATGCTGTGGCGACGGCCTCGTTCGACGGCGAGACCGACGTATTGCGGATCGAAAGCAAGGTCGAATTGGCCCTTGCCGGCAACCCCTGGCCGATCTTCAATATCGCGGCGACCGCCCACCATTTTCCCTTCTTCTATTCGAACGATGATCGCGCCGATCTGGGCGCCCTTGCGATCCAGCAGTACCTTGACCCGATGGGGCGCCTGCAGAAGTGGGCGCGTTCGTTCGTGCGCGGCGCGGCGCCCGACACGCTGGAATTGCTCAAGGCGATCAGCCACGGCGTGTCCGAAGCCTTGCAGTACGAGGTGCGCGAAAGCGAAGGCACCCAGACGCCGATCGAATCGCTCGACCGCGGCAGGGGTTCGTGCCGCGACTTCGCGATACTCTTCGCCGAGGCGGTCCGCAGCCTGGACATGGGTGCACGGATCGTGTCGGGTTATCTGTACGATCCGCAGCACAGTGCGACCGGCTCCGCGGGGTCCGGCTCCACCCACGCGTGGGCAGAGGTCTATGTGCCTGGGGCTGGCTGGATCAACTTCGATCCGACCAATCGCAGCATCGGCGGATTCAATCTGGTTCCGGTCGCCGTTGCCCGCGACATCACGTTGTTGATGCCGGTATCGGGAAGTTATGTCGGTGCGGCAGACGCATTTGCAGCGATGGAGGTCCAGGTCCGGGTGACCTGACCCCGTTGGCGGCGTGCCGCCTGTACCCATCGCGAAACGGCGACCGCTTCTGTCCTTGATTTACTTCAAAGACAGCCATTTCGGCGCCTACCACCATACACATATCCGGACCATGGCCATGCAGCCTGTATCGGGCTCGCCACTGTCCGAAACAAGGAAACAAACCCCATGAAAACCCTCGCGAAGATCATCCTCCCTGCCGCTGTGGCGCTGGCATTGGCGTCGGCAGGTGTCCGGGCCGCAGACCCGCAAGACGCCATGGTCAAGGCAGGTTGCACCGCCTGCCACAACAAGGAGCAGAAGATCGTCGGTCCGAGCTACAAGCAGATCGCCGAAAAATACAAAGGCCAGGACGTTACGGCCAAACTGCTGGAAAAGGTCCGCAAGGGCGGCTCAGGTGTCTACGGCCCTGTGCCGATGACGCCCAATCCACCCAGCAAGATCAGCGACGCAGAACTCAAGGCGGCGGTTGAATTCATTCTGAAGCGTTGACAGAGGTCGCTTTGCGGGTGCTGCTGGTCTGCGGCCGCCAGGCAGCGGGTCTGGCCCATGCCCTGCAGCCCCACGCAGAACCAGTTGCCCCGGAATCCCCCCACCGCGCCAGGCCAGCACCGAACCGCGATCCTGTTCATGTCGCTCTGCAACCAGCCATCCGTGGCACGTTTTCGACAAGGCGCCAACCGATGAAGGTCACAAGTCCCGCAACTACCGGTGGCGTGCTGCCAGAGCCGATCGACCTGATCGACGCAATGTTGATCCAGCGCCTGCATGGCGACTTCCCGCTGTCGGAACGACCGTTCGACGATGTGGCCCGGCAGCTCGCGGTATCCGAGGACGAAGTGTTGGCGCGACTGCGCCGCATGCTCGACGATGGCTTGCTGTCGCATTTCGGTCCGTTGTTCCAGACCGAACCTGCCGCCGGCCAGTTCATGCTGGCCGCGATGCAGGTGCCCGAAGAACGATTCGACGCAGTCGCCGCCCAGGTCAATGCACTGGAGGCGGTGGTGCACAACTACCGGCGCGAACATGCCTTCAACATGTGGTTCGTGCTGGCGGCAACGACGCCAGAGGCGCTACAGGCGGCCCGTGTGTTTGTCGAGCAGGAAACCGGTTTGCGGGTATTCGTCTTTCCGAAGGAGAAGGAATACTTCGTCGCACTGCGGCTGCGGGTACAGCGTCCTTGGCACAAGGTGCCCCCGCCATGATCAACGACATCGACCGCCGCCTGATCGCCATCACGCAATCCGGATTGCCGATCGTTCCGCGTCCCTACGACATCGTCGCAGACCTGCTTGGCATCAGCGCGCAGAGGGTGCGCGATCGCCTGCAGGGCATGCTGGCCGAAGGCCTGGTGCGGCGCATCGGTGCGGTGCCCAACCACTACCGGCTGGGTTACGCCGCCAACGGCATGACCGTCTGGGACGTGCAGGACGACCTGATCGACATGCTCGGCGAAAAAGTCGGCGCCCTGGACTTTGTCTCGCATTGTTATCGGCGCCCGCGCGCCTTGCCCGAGTGGCCGTACAACCTGTTCGCGATGGTGCACGGCCACACCCGGTCCGAAGTCGAACGCCAGGCGGTGCAGATCCAGTGCCTGCTGGCCGAGGCCAATCGCGGTCATGACATCTTGTACAGCAGCCGCATCCTGAAGGTGGCCAGTGCGCGCCCGCCCTCCTGGATGCCGGAATAACCTGCTTTACAGCAAGCCCATTGCCTTGGGTTTTCAAGGTCCGTCCATTAAGATGCATGCTGATTGCATCTTATTGACATGCCACGGCGCAACATCTCCCGCCGGGCATGCCACCAGTCCCAGTCCCATCACCAACCCACTGCACCTGCCACCATGGTCCAACCCCACGCCCACCTGTCTCCCGACGCCATCTACCCGTTCGACGCCCGTGGCGTCGCCAAACGATTCCGCCATGCCGCGATATTCGGCGCGCTCGATGCGCTGCGACCGGGCGAACGCATGCGGTTCGTCAACGACCATGACCCGATCCCGTTGCTCGGCCAGTTGACGGCGCGGTATGGCGACGCCGTCAGCATCGAGTACCGGCAACGCGATCCCGGCGCGATCATCATCGACTTCATCGTGTCGAACGCCGCACCCGCCTGAGCGCCGCGCGCATGAACCAGGCGCCGCCCGCAAGGGTGATACCGATCCTGCCCCAGGACGGCGCAGAAGGGCTGTTTTCGGCGTACGAGAAACAGGTTCGTATCTATCCGCGCGCAGTGCGCGGCTGGTTTGCCACCTGGCGCTGGCTGATGGTGGCACTGACACAGGCGGTCTTCTACGGCCTGCCCTGGCTGCAATGGAATGGCCGCCAGGCCGTGCTGTTCGACCTGTCCGAACGCCGCTTCTTCGTCTTTGGCCTGGTGCTGCAGCCGCAGGATTTCATCTACCTGGCCGCGCTGCTGGTGATCTCGGCGCTGGCGCTGTTCTTCTTCACGGCGGTAGCAGGGCGGCTGTGGTGCGGTTACGCCTGTCCGCAAACCGTCTACACCGAGATGTTCCTGTGGGTCGAACGCCATGTCGAAGGCGATCGCAACGCGCGCATGCGGCTCGATGCCGCACCCTGGAGTCTGGGCAAGCTGACCCGAAAGACCGGCAAGCAGGCGATCTGGCTCGGCATCGGCCTGGTCACAGGCTTCAGCTTCGTCGGCTACTTCACGCCGATCCAGACGCTGGCGGCCGAGGCGGCGTCCCTGTCGTTCTCGCCCTGGGAGTGGTTCTGGGTGTTGTTCTACGGGTTTGCCACCTACGGCAACGCCGGCTATCTGCGCGAGCAGGTGTGCAAGTACATGTGTCCTTATGCCCGCTTTCAAAGTGCGCTGATCGACATGGACTCGCTGGTCATTGCCTACGACGCCGGCCGCGGCGAGACGCGCGGCTCACGCCCGCGCAAGGCCGACCCGCGCGCGCTGGGCCTGGGTGACTGCATCGACTGCACCTTGTGCGTGCAGGTCTGCCCGACCGGTATCGATATCCGCAACGGCCTGCAGAACGAGTGCATCGCCTGCGCCGCCTGCATCGACGTGTGCGACGACGTGATGGACAAGATGGGCTACCCAAGCGGGCTGATTCGTTACTCGTCGGGCAACGGCATCGACAAGGGATGGTCGCCGGCGCAGATCCTGCGGCGGGTCTGGCGACCGCGGGTGCTGATCTACGGTGGGCTTCTGTTTGCGGCCAGCGCGGCTTTCGTCATCAGCCTGTCCATGCGCCAGGGCTTCACCGTCGACATCATCAAGGATCGGGGCACGCTGGCGCGCCAGATTGCGAACGGGTATGTCGAGAACGTCTATCGCCTGCAGGTCAGCAATACGACCGAGCAGGCACAACACTACCGCGTCACGGTGTCCGGCCTGCCCGGCTTGAACCTGGCCACGCCGGCGCAACTGGACGTGGCCGCGGTGGGTATCGCCTCGTTGCCGGTGCGCCTGACGCTGGCGCCGGACGCGGCAGAGCCGTACCGTGGCCGTGCCCAGCCGATCCGTTTCGAGATCACGACGACCGGAGCCGATCGAACTGGAACCCGCATCGAGAAATCGACGTTCTTCGTGCCACGCTGAACCGCTGCCAGCGCCTGTGAACGAGCCGCCTGCCGTTCACAGGCCCAGCGACTCGAACACCGTATCCATGCGCTTTTGCACCGCGTCGTCCATCGTGATCGTACGGCCCCATTCGCGCTGCGTCTCGCCAGGCCATTTGTGGGTAGCGTCCAGACCCATCTTGCTGCCCAGGCCACTGACCGGAGAGGCGAAGTCCAGGTAGTCGATCGGTGTGTTGTCGACCATCATGGCGTCGCGCACCGGATCGACGCGCGTCGTCATCGCCCAGATCACCTCGCGCCAGTCCCGGATGTCGATATCCTCGTCGACGACGATGATGAACTTGGTGTAGGTGAACTGGCGCAGGTGGCTCCACACACCCATCATGATGCGCCGCGCATGGCCCGGATACGCCTTGCGGATCTGCACCACCGCCATGCGATAACTGCAACCCTCGGGTGGCAGATAGAAGTCGGTCACTTCCGGAAACTGCCGCTGCAGCAGTGGAACAAACAATTCGTTGAGCACCGCGCCCAGCACCGCCGGTTCGTCGGGCGGCTTGCCGGTATAGGTGGAGTGGTAGATGGCATGGCTGCGCATCGTGATCCGCTCGACCGTGAACACCGGAAACTCGGCCTGCTCGTTGTAATACCCGGTGTGGTCGCCGAACGGACCTTCCAGCGCATGCCGGTAACCGCTGGCGTGGGTAGCGTCGGGCGCGATATGGCCCTCGAGCACGATCTCGGCGTTGGCCGGCACCTGCAGCGTGCTGCCCAGCGCCTGCACGACCTCGGTACGCGCGCCGCGCAGCAATCCGGCGAACTGGTACTCCGACAGGCTGTCGGGCACCGGCGTGACCGCGCCCAGAATGGTTGCGGGGTCGGCACCGATGGCCACGGCCAGCGGAAAGACCTGTCCCGGATGGATGGCGCAGTGGTCGCGGAAATCGAGTGCGCCGCCGCGGTGCGGCAACCAGCGCATGACCAGTTCGTTGCACGACAACAGTTGCTGGCGATAGATGCCAAGGTTCTGTCGGCGCTTGTGCGGCCCGCGCGTGACAACCAGCCCCCAGGTCAGCAAAGGCGCGACGTCCAGTGGCCAGCAATGCTGCACCGGCAAGCAGGTGAGGTCGACATCGGGGCCCTCCCACACCTGTTGCTGGCACGGCGCACGCTGCACCTGCCGCGGCGCCATCTGCCACAAGGTCTTGAGCATGTCGCCCATGCCCATCATGTCCTTGAAGCCGCTGGGGGGCACAGGTTCCTTGAGGGCGGCCAGCAACTCGCCCAGTGCACGCACTTCGCCAGGCTCGCGCAGGCCCATCGCCCGCATGATCCGGCCGGGTGTGCCAAACAGGTTACCCAGCACCGGCATGACGTGCCCGGTGGGCCGCTCGAACAGCAGTGCCGGACCCGCCACGCGCAGCACCCGGTCGCACAATGCGGTCATTTCCAGATGCGGCGACACCGGCTGCATGACACGACGCAACTCACCGTCCTGTTCCAGTTGGGCAAGGAACTCGCGCAGGTCGCGGTACACCATCAGGCCATGACGCAGGGGTCTTGCGGCTGCGCCAGGCCTTGCCAGCGCGCCAGCGCATGCGGCAGGTCGATCAGGTCCAGCACCCGCGCCACACTGGCGTCGACGATGTCGTCGATGGAGCGGGGGCGCAGGTAGAAAGCCGGCATCGGCGGGCAGACGATGGCGCCCATCTCGGTCACCGCCACCATGTTGCGCAGGTGGCCCAGGTGCAACGGCGACTCGCGCACCATCAGCACCAGGCGCCGGCGTTCCTTGAGCATGACATCGGCGGCACGCGTGACCAGGTTGTCCGACAAGCCATGCGCGATGGACGCCAGGCTGCGCATCGAGCAAGGCGCCACGACCATGGCGCTGGCGCCAAACGAGCCGCTGGCGATGCTGGCACCGATATCGCGCACGTCGTGCACCTGGTTGGCCATGGCATGCAGGGCCGCCAGATCACAGCCGGTCTCGTGGCGCAGGCTGGTCCAGCCCGCATCGGAGACCACCAGGTGCGTCGCCACGCCCGGCAACACCTGCAGCCGCTGCAGCAGGCGCACGCCATACACCGCGCCACTGGCACCGGTGATCGCGATGACGATGCGCCTGCATGGGGGCGCATCGATGACGGCACTGGCGCGGTCGTTCATGCCGGCTCCGACGCCGGCGTCGGTAATGGCGCCGCATCCAACTCTGCTGCCACCTGCGCGAAAACCTTGTCCGCCTGCGCGCTGTCGAAGTCCTCGTGCAGCCGCTTCTTCACGCCGTGTTGCTGCAGTTGGTAGTGGCGCGCCGGCGCAACCCCATGCCGCGCCAGCGTGTGGTGCACGCAGGCCAGCGGGCATCCGTCGAGCGCGATGATGGCGCGTCCCGAGCGCGCAAGCCGCACCAGTGAAGGCACGTCGCCGCCGACGCCGGCAATGCAGGACATCTCTGCCAGTCCGTGGCGATCGAGTTGCAAGGCGACGTGATTGGCCAGCTGCGCAGCACTCGAGCAGCCCGAGCAGGAATAGACCAGCGGCGGCCGCTCTGGACGTGTCTGCATCACCGGCTTGCGCTGCGGCGTGTGTCCGCGCCGCGCACAGGCGCGAACCGCGCCAGCAAGTTGTGTGGAGCCCACTGGCGCAGGTCGAACACCGGCGTTTCCAGCGCATCGAGCGCGTTCTTGACGACCAGGCCCAGTTCGGTGTCGCCCTGCATCGACAGGCGCCGCGCGAAAAACAGCGTGTCCGGGTCTTCCTGGCGCTGGGCCAGGCGCAGGAAGTCGTGGGCGCTGGCGCCGATGGTCAGGTCACGCGCTGCTGCCGCGGCAACAGCGATGAAGCGGCTGTTGGCACAGCTGAAGTCGAACGTCAGTCGGGCATCGCGCACCTCAATGCGCAGCGTGCGCTGCTCCAGCAGCGCCAACACATCGGCTGGCAGCTGCGGCAGCAGCAGGCGATTGAGTAGGCCGACAAGCAGCACCGAACCCGGGTACGCCGGCAGCCGGGCCAGCAGGGCACCCACGGGTACGGGCAATACAAGGGAAGGCGACGGCATCATGGTGCAGGAACCGAGTTCAGGCCACAAACAGCAGCACGGTGAGGAAATGGCAGATGCTGCCGGCGAGTACGAACAAGTGCCAGATGCCGTGGCCATGGCGCCACCGTTCGTCGTTGACGTAGAAGACGACGCCGCCGGTATAACAGGCGCCGCCGGCGAGCAGGCCGGCAAAGCCGGACGGTCCCAGCGCCTGCCACAGCGGCGACACCGCCACCAGGGCCAACCAGCCCATCAGCAGGTAGATCACCAGCGAGGTGATACGTGCACCACGCGCCAGCCACACTTCCTGTGCAATACCCACCAGCGCCAGGCCCCAGACCACGCCGAACAGCGACCAGCCCCAGGCTCCGCGCAAACTCACCAGCAGGAACGGCGTGTAGCTGCCGGCAATCAAGAGGTAGATCGAACAATGGTCGAACTTGCGCAGCACGTCCTTGGCCCGGCCACGCAGGCTGTGGTACAGCGTCGAGAACACATACAGCAGCACCAGCGCACCGCCATAGATGCTGAACGACACGATGCGCCACGGGTCGCCCTGCAACGCTGCCTGCACCACCAGCCAGGTCGCGCCGACCAGCGCCAGCGACGCACCCACCAGGTGGCTGATGCCGTTGAAGCGTTCACCGCGTACCAAGGGCCACCTCCTGCGCGGGCGCCGCGTCCGCCGCAACCTGGTCCATGCCGGGATGGCCGTGCCAATACCCGTTGCAGGCTTGCTCCGGCATCAGCGGCAGCAGCCGGGCCAACGCTGCGGCGCCGTCCAGTTCCCTGCGGCGCACCGCGTCGAAAATCGCGATCACCTCGGGCATGTGTTGCGCCTGCGGGCTCAGGCGCACGATATCGACACCCAGCGCCTCCATGTCGTCCATCTCCTGCACCAGGTTGCAGACCTTGGCCGACTGGGTCTGGATGCCGTTGAGCACCAGAAAGGCTTGCTGTTCGCGTGTGCGCAGCGTCAATCCGTCCGGATGCTCGATGCAACTGAACTGGCAGTCGTCCTTGGGCAGATTGCGCTGGCGCGCGGTAAAGCAGCGCGCCGAGAACGCCAGCGGCATACGGCCATACGCAAACACCTCGGTCTGCAGCCCCGCTGGCTTGCCCTTCTGCAACACAAGCAGGTCGGTGCGCCGCATCTCCAGCGGCACCACCCAGCGCGAAGCGCCCAGTGACGCCATCCAGGCCAGCGACGGCAGGTTGTACAGGTTCAGGTGGGGCCCGGCGACAAAGGGCAGGTTGCCAGCGAGCTGGCGCACCGCGCCCATGTCGTTCGCCTCGACCAGGTATTCGCCATTGGTCGTGACCCGGTGCATGGTGCCGACCTCGGAACCCGATTCAAGCAACACCTGGGTCGACAACACGACATCCTTGCCGGCGGCTCGCAGCCGCGCGGCAAGCTCCAGCCAGTCACTCAGGCGCAATTCATGGCGGCGCGAGCACACGGTCTCACCGAGGTAGACCAGGTCGACCGCCGTTTCGGCGATCGTCTCGTAATATCGCAACACGGTGTCGCGCGGCCAGTAGTAAAGGAGTGGACCCAGAGCGATTTTCATGGCGTGCCAGGTCCTATTTCCACGGGCGGTGATAGGCGCCGAGCGTGTGCTGCTGGCCCTCGGCGACCTGGTCGAGCTCCGCCATCCAGGCGGGCCGTGGCGCATACCGGTGCGGATTGGCCAGGCAATGGTCGATCGCCTGGCGCCAGACCCCCGTCACCTGCGCCACGTAGGCGGGGCTGCGCTGGCGCCCTTCAATCTTGATCGCGCACACGCCCATCTTGTGCAGTTGCGGCAGCAGCTCGAGCGTGTTCAGGCTGGTCGGTTCCTCGATCGCGTAATAGTTCGTTTCTTCGTCAACGTCGAAGCGGCCTTTGCACAGGGTCGGATAACCGGCGTTCTCGCCCGCCTGGTAACGGTCGATCAACACACCACCCAGGCGCGACTCCAGGCCCCGGGGTGTTTCCTCCCAACGCACCGCCTTGGGTGGCGAACACACACCATGGGTGTTGGGCGACTCCCCGGTCACATACGACGACAACGCACAGCGACCCTCGACCATCACGCACAAGCTGCCGAAACCGAACACCTCGATCTCGACCGGTGTCTTCTCGATCACCTGCGCCACCTGGGTCATAGACAACACCCGTGGCAATACCGCGCGCACGATGCCGAACTGCTCGTGGTAGAAATTGATCGCGTCATGGTTGGTGGCCGAGCCCTGCACCGACAGATGCAGGCGCAGTTGCGGATGGGTCCGCATCGCGTAACCCATCAGCCCGGGGTCGGCCAGGATGACTGCGTCTACGCCCAGTGTCACGGCCTGGTCCATGGCCTTGCGCCAGGGCTCCGGATTGGCCGCCTGCGGATAGGTGTTGAGCGCCATGAACACCTTGCAGCCGCGCGCGTGGGCATAAGTGATGCCACTGCGGATGGCCGCCTCGTCGAAGTTCAGGCCTGCAAAATTGCGGGCATTGGTGGCATCACGCAGGCCCAGGTACACGCAGTTCGCGCCATGGTCGACCGCGGCCTTGAGGGCGGGCAGGCTGCCGGCCGGACAGACCAGGTCGAGCGCGGAAGTTTTGGCAGACGGAGCATGTGATGACGACACGGCAGGAAGCATAACCATGCCGACGCGACAACTCCGTGATATGCATCAACAGCCGACCGGATAGTCGCACCGGCGACGAACGTCGCGCATCATGCGCGTGTTGTTGCACCTCGATCGTGTCCGAGCAACACGCCGATCTGCTGGTCCTTGAATTCCCAGATCGTCTCCAGCCACTGATGAAAGGCGCGTCGGAATACGCGGTCCTGCGCATAGTCGCCATCGCAGAACTCCGGCGGAATCGGCAGCTGGCGCACGCGCACCACGATGCGCGGAACACGGCCACACAGGAAGGCCCAAAAAGTCGGCGCACCATCCGGATACACGATGGTCGCGTCCAGCATCGAATGGAACCACCCACCCATGGCACCGAGCGTCAGTGCCAGCGCGCCGGCCTTGGGTTTGAGCAGATGGCGATACGGCGAACCCTGGTGCTTGGCCGCAGTGAACCGGGTCCCCTCGGCAAAACTGACCACGCTGGTGGGCAGCCGGGCAAACCGTTCGCAGGCGCGCAAAGTCGCCTGGCGGTCTGCCAGTCGCTGGTTCGGGTTGCGGCGCAGATCGCCCTTGGTCTGGCGTCGCAGAAACGGAAAATCGAGCGCCCACCAGGCCAGCCCGATCAGCGGCACATAGATCAGCTGGCGCTTGAGAAAAAACTTGAGCAGCGGCACGCGCCGGTTCAGCACCCGTTGCAACACCAGGATGTCGACCCAGGACTGGTGGTTGCAATTGACCAGGTACCAGTCCTGGTCATCGAGGTCAGCGACGCCGTTGACGTCCCAGTGCGTGTCCTGTGTCAGTTCCATCCATCCGGAATTGCACCAGACCCAGCCACTGGCGATGTGGTTGAGCAGCAGGTCGACATGCCGGCGCACCGCCGGCCATGGCAGCAGCAGCTTGAACGGCGTCAATACCAACAACAAGGTGCACCAGAACAGGGTGCTGCTGATCAGCAGCGTCGAGGCGATGGCGCCGCGCAGCGCAGGTGGCAGGAATGTCAACATCAGGGATGGCCGGGCAACCCGATCATATTCGAAGCGGTCGATTCTGCGCCGCCGCATCGCTGGTCGCATTGCGCCAGGTCAGACCTTGCTGCCCTTGCAGGCCTTTCCGCCGCGCGAGCGGGTTGCGCACGCAGGGGCAATGGTTCAGGCCGCTTCGAGCTGGTAATTGGACAACTTGCGCGAATCGGGGATACGAATATCGCGCCGGTCGATCTCGATCAGGCCCCGGCTCTCGAGTTCATGCAGCACGCGCGAGAAATACTCGGGTGTCAACGAAAGCCGTGACGCAATGGTGGCCTTGCTCACCGGCAAGGACACGGTGCGCACGTCGCCCGGCTCGCACTCGCCGATGTCATGGTCGCGCAACAGGTAACCGATCACGCGCTGCAGCCCGGAATGCAGGGCATAGGTTTCCACGTCATGCACCAGGCCATGCAGCCGGCGCGACATGCCGCCGAGCATGCGCAAGGCAAAGCGGTGGTCGCGCGCGATCTCGTCAATGACGGCACGCTTGGACACGGTCAGCATCAGTGAATCCGTCAAGGCCTGGGCACTGAGGAAATACGGCCGGTCCGTGAACATGATCGCCTCGGCAAAACTCTGGCCATCGCTGATCAGTTCCACCACCTTCTCCTGGCCCGACGGCGACAACACGAACAACTTGACCTGGCCGGTGACCACCACATGGAACTCGTTGCACGGTTCGCCCACCCGGAACACCAGGTCGCCACGCGCCTGGCGGCGCAGCGTGGAACCGTCGGCCACATGCCGCAACTCCTGCGCACTGAGGTCGTTGAACAGCGGCAATACCGAGAGATACCTCGGCACGTCGAACACGCGATCTTCCATGCGGATCTCCGGTCTAGCAGTTACCGCTGGAATTGTGACCCCGCGGTTCTACGGACACTTGAGACAGATCAAATCAAACGTACGAGGGTGGCCAGCAACAGCAGCGCGATCAGGTTGTGCGCCAACGCCAGCGGCAATGCCAGCCCCGCACCGACCATCAGCACGCCCACCACCAGTTGCAGCGCCAGCAACACCAGCAGCGTCCACGCGCCACCCCGGCGCCTGTCACGCATGGCCAGTATCACCAGCGGAACCAACAGCAGCACCAGCACGATTGCGCCGACACGGTGCACCAGCTGCGTCACGGCCGCAGCAGCGTTGACCGGCACGATGCTGGCGTCCCACACCGGTTCGCGCCACGGGTCGAGCATCGCCCAGGGCCAATGTGCCGCATCGGCGGCGTGCAGGCAATCGAGCGCAGCCAGGCAACTCTGGCCGGCATAAGACGCGCTGGTCAAGGCACCCAGGCCGATCTGACCCAACAGCACGACGGATGCCACGGCTGCCAATACGCGTACCGCGCTGCGCCGGTTCTGCGTTGACCTCTCATGTGGCGCAGCCAGGCGCCAGCAGATGGCAAACATCGACATCCCACCGAGCAGGTTGCCGATCGCCACGATGGGCACCCGCGCACCGCTGGTGCGTATGCCAAGTACGGCCAACCCCAGCGCCAGGGCCACCAGCAGCAGCGCCAGCAAGCCTGCACGCCACATGCGCGGTCGCGGCAGCAGACACAGTGCCGCCATGGTGGCCACCCCGACCAGCGCCACGGTAGCCGTCAGGCGATGCGCCAGTCGCGCCACCACGACCGGGGTGCTTTCGCCGACCGGCGCCGCGGCACCGTCTTGTGCCGCGCGCAGCACGCTACCGAAACACTGGGGCCATGGCGCGCAGCCCAGGCCCGCCTGGGACAGCCGGATGAAGGCGCTCAGGCTGGTGATCGCCAGCATCAGCGCCGCGCACCAGAGCGCCAACTGTCGCAACCCGGCTCTGCGGTGTTGTGGGAGGTCCATGCGATGGCGGTCCGGTTGGTTCGATCAGGGCGATGGTAGCGACGCGACGGCCTGCCATGTCCCTACTCTATTTGTGACATTTCACTTTCTTGATTTGGTTCAATTTTTTTGCCACAGGGGCACCGCAGAATGATTCGCACAGACAGTCGTGCACCCCAGCCGACGCGGTCGCGACAGCTTGGCGGAACACTTTCAAGGAGATGACATGCACGACAACGATTCCGAAAACGAAAAGATCCCCTTCATGCAGCAGTTGCTCGACAACCCGTTCCTGTTGCTGTTCCTGGGCGTGATGATCCCGATGGTCGTCTACTCCCTCTGGGGAGTGATCGACATCCTGACGGTACCGCTGGCCAAGTAGGCCCAGGTCCGATCCACAAAAAAAAGAGGGCTGACAACATGAGCGCCATACTGCCTCCCGCCGAACGACTGTGGTGGAAACATCCGCTGGACCGGGTCGAGGGTACCTGGATCCTTCTCGCGCTGATCTGGTGCCTGACCATGTTCGCCATGATGGTGGGCTGGCACATCTACGGAAAGCAGAACCTGTCGACCGAGACCTACAAGACCACGCCCGAGAAGTTCACCGCCAGTGCCCAGGCGTTCGTCGACAAGTACACCGTTCGCACCGAAACCGCCGACAAGACGCCGGTGGTAGCTCCGCCTCCGGGCACCGATATCTACATGGTGGCGCGGCTGTGGAGTTTCTGGCCGATTCTCGAACTCGAGAAGGACAAGACCTACCGGCTGCATCTGACGTCGATGGACTACAACCATGGCTTTTCGCTGCAGCCCGCCAATATCAACATCCAGATCGTGCCCGGATACGAGCACGTGATCAATGTGACACCCAACAAGGCCGGAACCTACTCGGTGGTGTGCAACGAATACTGCGGAATCAACCACCACACGATGGTTGGCCGCATCTATGTCAAGTAAGGCGGACGCGATCATGTCGACAACAACCTATCGCACCTGCCCGCGCTCGGGCCTGCAGTTCGAGTCCCAGGCTGAAAAGCTGATACTCGCCAACGCCGTCGCGGCAGTGGTGTTCCTGCTGATCGGCGGCATCCTGGCCATTGGCGTCGTGCTCACGCGCTGGCCCGCCGTCCACTGGCTCGAGGCCGACACCTTCTACCAGGTGCTGACGGCGCACGGTATCGACATGCTGATCTTCTGGATCATCTTCTTCGAGATCGCGGTGCTGTATTTCTGCTCGTCGACACTGTTGCGCTGCCGACTGGCCACGCCCCGATGGGCCTGGGCGGCATTCGTGCTGATGGTGGTCGGCGCCATCATCAACAACTGGGCGGTCTACCAGGGCAGCTCCAGCGTCATGATGACGTCGTACGTGCCGATGATGGCCGAGCCCTCGTTCTATCTCGGCCTGATCCTGTTCGCGGTCGGCGCGCTGATCGGTTGCTTCGTGTTCCTGGGCACCCTCGTGGTGGCCAAGCGCGACAAGACCTACCAGGGCTCGGTGCCGCTGGTCACGTTCGGCGCGATCACGGCCTGCATCATTGCGGTGTTCACGATCACGTCGGGTGCGATCATCCTGATCCCGACCTACCTGATGTCACTGGGCATCGTCAAGCAGGTCGACCCGCTGGTCTACCGTACCATCTGGTGGGCATTCGGCCATTCGTCGCAGCAGATCAACGTCGCCGCGCACATTTCTATCTGGTATGCGGTGGCGGCCATCGCTTTCGGCGCCAAGCCGATGAGCGAACGTGTCAGCCGTGGCGCCTTCCTGCTGTACATCCTGTTCCTGCAGCTGGCCAGCGCGCACCACCTGCTGGCCGACCCGGGCGTGTCGACCGCGTGGAAGGTCGTCAACACCAGCTACTTCATGTATTTCGCGGTGCTTGCGTCGATGATCCACGGCCTGACCATTCCCGGCGCCATGGAAGTGGCGCAACGCGCCAAGGGCTACAACAAGGGCCTGTTCGAATGGTTGCGCAAGGCGCCCTGGGGCAACCCGACGTTCTCCGGTGTATTCATCTCGATCATCGGCTTCGGTTTCCTGGGCGGTATTTCGGGCGTGATGATGGGCACCGAACAGCTCAACATGATCATCCACAACACGATCTACGTGCCCGGCCACTTCCACGCCACGGTGGTTGTCGGCACCACGCTGTCGTTCATGGCGCTGACCTACTTCCTGATCCCGGTGCTGTTCAAGCGCGAGACGATCGCGCCCAAGCTGGCGCAGTGGCAACCCTACCTGTTCGGCTTCTCGATGTACTTCTTCTGCCTGGTCATGATGGGTGCAGGCACGCTGGGCGTGTCGCGGCGCCACTGGGACATGGCCTTCAACGGCTCGCCGCTGGCCTATGAATGGCCCGGCGCGGCCTACCTGATGATGGGCCTGGTCGGCATCGCCGGCATCGCCGCCATCAGCGGTGGCGCGATCTACATCTATGTCACCGTGGGCTCGCTGTTGTGGGGCAAACGGCTCGAGGGAGGCAAGCCCAGCAGCACCTTCACGCCGATTCCGCGCACGGCGCCAACGGTGGTCGCGCAAAGTTACGGCTCGGCCGGTTTCGCCGCCCCCGGCACCTTCGTGCTGGCCATGGTGTTCCTGGTCTCCTTCATCCTGTACTACTTCATCAACTGGAAGTATCTGTCGCAGGTCTGGGGCCTGAGCTGACATGAAGGACACCCCCCGTCTGTCCGGTCTCTCAAGAAACACAATCTAAGGTCTTGATTCGCAATGAATTTCTCAAGCGGGTTGTTCAGTGGGCACAAGCGCCATGCCCATCTTCTTGGCCTTCTGTGCCAAGTTGTG
>JAGPBF010000230.1 GCA_018063505.1 Rhodoferax sp. | reverse complement strand
GGCGTCAGCGCGCGGACGATGTCCTGGGCGACGGATGGCTTCTCGGCAATGACAAGTGTTTTGGTGGAAACTGCGTTTTTCATCTGACTACAATCCAAAGTCTCGCGTGCGCACACGCGCACGCCCATGCAGGCGCACACACACACGCGCGCGCCCATACGAGTTCAGATTACCAAAGTTTTCAACGTGACCGCCAAAACCACAAAAGAGTCTTCGGCCGCCGGTCGACGTATCCAGACCCGCCGCTCCGGCGTGCATGGTAAGGGCGTGTTTGCCGTTCAGGACCTCGCCGAGGGCGAGACCATCATTGAATATGTGGGCGAGATCATCAAGTGGAAAGAGGCGCAGCGACGCCATCCGCATGATCCGAACGACCCGAACCACACCTTCTACTTCCACATCGACGAGAAGCGCGTCATCGACGCCTTGTACGGCGGCAATTCCTCGCGCTGGATCAACCACTCGTGCGCGCCCAATTGCGAGGCCGACGAGGAAGGCGGCCGGGTGTTCATCAAGGCGCTGCGCAATATCGCCGCCGGCGAAGAGCTCAACTACGACTACGGCCTGATCATCGACGAGAAGTACACCAAGAAGCTCAAGGCTGAATATCCTTGCTGGTGTGGTGCGAAGAAATGCCGCGGCACCCTGCTCGCGCCCAAGAAGAAGAAAAGAAACTGACCAGGTGCCCGGGGCGTGTATGGAAACCAAGCGACGCGCCCTGCCTGCACTTTGGCGCACCCCGTCCCTGCTCCCCAAAATGGCCGATCACGCGCGGGTGGCAGATCGCCCGAGTCGGTTGCCGGCAGCGCTTTGATGGACTGGTCCACGCGCGCTCTGGCCCGGTCGCTGGCGGCGGTACTGCCTGATCTCGATGTCGAGGTGCTGGCCTCGATCGACTCGACCAATTCCGAACTGATGCGCCGCGCCCGTGCCGGGCACATCAAGCCGTGCCTGCTGGTGGCCGAGCAGCAGACGGCTGGCCGGGGCCGTATGGGCCGGTCCTGGGATAGCGCGCCTGATGCAGCCCAGGCTGGCAAAGGAAATGCGGCAACACTGGTTCCGGCACTGACCTTTTCGCTGGGTCTGCCGTTGGCGCCGGCGAGCTGGTCCGGCCTGTCGCTGGCGGTCGGTGTGGCAGTTGCGCGTTGCCTGCATTCGCGCATCGGCCTCAAGTGGCCCAACGACCTGTGGCTCGATGGGCGCAAGCTGGCGGGCATCCTGATTGAAACTGCGATCACGGCGCAGCAGCGGTACACCGTGATCGGCGTGGGTATCAATATTGCGCCGCGCGACATGGCCGGCCTGTCAACGGCGCCGGCCTGTTTGCATGAATTGCTTCCCGGCGTCGATGCCCCGACAGTACTGCAGCGCGTCGTGCCGGAGCTGGTGCAAGGCGTGCTGTTGTTCGAGACCCAGGGATTTGGCCCGTTCAAGGACGCTTTTGCGCAACGCGACGTGTTGCGGGCGCAGCCGGTCACGCTCAGCGACGGAAGCAGCGGTACGGCGCTGGGAGTGGACGAAACCGGCGGCTTGCTGGTGCATACTTCCAGCGGTATGAAAACTGTCACCAGTGCCGAAGTCAGCGTGCGCCCGTCAGGTGCCGCGCCCGGCACGTCCATCTGAAACCTTCTGCCGGTGTTGCGCTTCCTGGTTCTGCTGCTGCTCTTTCTCAATGCGCTCTACTACGCGTGGTCGCACGACTTGCTGCAGGCCTACGGATTTGCGCCGACCCAGCAGGGTGAGCCCGACCGGTTGAACCAGCAGATCCACCCCGAGCTGCTGATCATCCTGACGGCGGGCCAGCCGCGCCAGGCCGAGGCTGCGCCGCCGCCGGTTGTCCAGGCGGCGTTGTGCCTGCAGGCCGGGCTGTTCGATGACATCCAGGCGGCTGTGCTGCGCCAGAGTGCGCAAACCCTGCTGCCAGCGGGCCGATGGTCGCTCGACGAGATCTCGGAGCCGGCGCGCTGGATTGTCTATATGGGCAGGTTTCCTGACGGCCAGGCGATGGCGCGCAAACAGGCCGAACTGGCGGCCTTGCAGCTGCGGACCGAACCGATCGAGAACCCGGCGCTGGCCAACGGCCTGTCGCTGGGCGGTTTCGACTCCCAGGAAAAAGCAGTCACCGAACTCGCCGCGCTGGTCAAGCGTGGTGTGCGTACGGCACAGGTGGTACAGGAGCGCGCCGGCACCCACGCCAGCATGTTGCGCATCAGCCAGGTCGACGATGCCGTGCGCGCGCGGATCGAGGAACTCCGGCCGGCGCTGGCCGGCAAGACGCTGCGCGCCTGCAGCTGAACCGCGCGCGCTGCGCGCAGCGGCAAAGCCCAGACTCAGTACTTGACGCTTGCGAAGCGGCTTTGTTGCGCCGCTTCGCGCGCCTGTCCCAGTGTGTGGATGCCCTTGTCCGCCAGCAGGGGTATCAGTTTGATGAACACCTCGGCGGTGACGACGGCGTCGGCCAGGGCGGTGTGCCGGCCCGCCATTGGCACGCCCAGCCGCTGCGCAATCGCCTCGAGTGCGTGTGATGTCTGGTGGGGATGCGCCACGTCCGACAGCAGCAAGGTGTCGAGCACCGGCTGGGTGAACACGACGCCGCTGTCGCCTTCCTTGAGCTGCAGGAAACGCATGTCGAAAGCCGCGTTGTGTGCCACCAGGATGGTGTCGTGGGTATAGGCGTGGAACGAACGCAGCACCTGTGCGATGCCGGGCTGGCCCCGCACCATCGCGCTGGTGATCCCGTGGATACCCGTGGAGAGACTGGGTATCGCACGTTGCGGATCGACCAGCTGCTCAAAACCCTCATGGTGCAGCAATTTGCCGTTGACGATACGCGTGGCGCCAATCTGGATGATCTCGTCTCCTTGTGACGGATCCAGGCCGGTGGTCTCGGTATCGAAAACGGTATAGGACAGGGAATCGAGTCGGCGGTCCTGCAGTGCGCGCGCCATGTCCGAGGGCTGGAACAGGTCGAAGTCATAAAACGCCGGACGGCTTTGCCGGGTCGGAGCAGCGGCGTCTGCCTGCTCCGGCGCTTCGCTCGCAGCGGCACCGGCCAGCGGCAGCAGAAACCGGAACAAGGCTTCATGCCGTGCGCGTTCGCGCTCGAACCAGAATGCGCCGCCGTGGCGCTCGACCACATCGCGCACCGTCAGCGGCGTGGCGGTGTCGCCGACCCGGATCGAATCGAGCTCCCAGGCCATCACGGTCTCGGTGCTCATCACTGTTCCGTGCCAGACCAGGTCCAGGTGTGCATGGTTGCCCGAGCGGGACAGGCGCAGCGTCGCCTGCTTGATGCCGAACTCCTGCGCCAGCCGGGAGGCGAGGTAGGCGAGCGCCTGCATCAGCGAAAAACTGTCGACCCGCAACCACAGCGAAGCATCGGTCGCATCGTGTCCAACCTGCAGGTCGGGCACCGCTTGCATGCGCCGCGCGATGGCAGCGACAAGGTCGCTCGCGCGCATGTCTTCCATCGGCCAGCGGGTCTTGAGGCTGGTGGCGGCCTGCTGTGCCAGCGTCTGCACGCGTTCACTCATCGCGGCAGCCTCCTCCCGCACCACGCCCAGGAAACGTGTGCGCATCTCCGGCTCCAGATCCGGGAAGTCCAGCATGTCCAGCGCCGTCTGCAGATTGGCCAGCGCGCTGCGGCTGCCTTCGGTCATGGTGTGCAGCAACTGGTCACGCAGCGACTGCTGCTCGAAGTCGCGGGTCAGGTTGTCCAGCAGCAGCACGAAGCCGCTGAGTTTTGCCTTGCCGCCGCCTTGCGGTGTCTGCGACGGCGGTGCGTCGTCCGGTTGATCGAGCACGGCCGCAACCTGGGCCCGCAGCAACTGCCCGCTGCGCGTGGTGGTGACGAATTGCGCCGACGCATTGGTGGCGCCGCGGTCGAGCCGCCGGCGGATCGTGTCCAGCGCATGGGCCACCAGCGAGGCATCGAAAACCGCGTGGATCGAGCGACCCAGTCCGATCGTGCCGGCGCCGTCAGCCAGGGCGGAATTGTCGGCCAGCGCCTGGTACTGCAGACGCGCGCGGTTGTTGTACAGCAGGATACGGCCGTCCAGGTTGCACACCACCACGCTTTGCTGCAACTCTGCCATCAAGGCGGCCAGCCGGCGCCGCTCCCGCTCGATACCCTGGCTGGCCTGGTGTACCTGCAGCGCGACGTCATCCTGCAGCCGATGGCGTTCGGCGGCCAGGTCGTTGATCGCCCGCGCCAACGCGTGTACCTCGGCGCTGCCGCTGCCCTCGATCGGCTGGCGCGACTGCCCGCTGACCAGAATCCGGGTCTGCTCCTCGAGTTGCGCCAGTGCCTGGACATGGTCTTGAAAAAGCCGCTGCGCGGGCATGGCCAGCGCAGCACTGGCGATCAGCCAGCCCATGATGGACATCGGAATCAGCGAACCGCTGGCCTGCACGAGCACAGCCTGCTGTTCCGCGCCAAGTCCCAGCCAGGCCAGTACCCCGATCAGCAGGACCGCCAGTCCAAGTACCGCGCCAGGCGCCAGCATGACCAGGATACCGCGGGTGCGCGGTTTCATGCTGCCGTCCTTGTGGCATGGCGACCCGGTGCGGCGACAGCCTGGTCGCGCGTTGGCCTCATGCGCCCGCGCCCAGCAGTGAACGCACCTGGGCGACCAGCGCACGGGTGGAAAATGGCTTGGTCACGTAGGCGTTGGCTCCCAGTGCCAGCCCCTTTGCCACATCGGTCTCCCGCCCTTTGGCGGTGAGCATGATGATGATCACGCTGCGCAGCGAATCGATGGAGCGCACATGCTGGCAAACCTCCAGCCCGGTCTTGCCCGGCATCATCACGTCGAGCAGCACCAGGTCGGGTGGATCGCGCCCGATCGCCTCGATCGCCTGCAGGCCGTCGCGTGCCACGCTGACGTCGAATCCTTCGCGTTGCATCAGGTACTCGAGCGAAATCAGGATGTTGGGTTCGTCGTCGACGATCAGGATCTTGTGCGCCATGGTGCTTACCGATTCACGTCAGGGAAAGTTTCAGGGCCCCCGCCGGCATCCTGGCCCGCAGCGTTCATGTTGGCAGGGCTGTCTGGGGCCATCGTATTCCAGGGCAGTTCAAACACAAAACGGGCGCCGCCGGCCGGCCGCGGGTCGACCCAGATCCGGCCGCCAAAATGCTCGACGATCTGGCGGCTGATGGGCAGACCCAGGCCGGTGCCCTGGGGCCGGTAGCCGCCGTCCGGGCTCTGGTGGAACTTCTCGAAAATCAGTGCGTGCTGCGCCGCCGGAACACCTGGCCCGTTGTCCTGGATGACGACCTGCGCGCCGGTGCTGCTGGTCGTCAGGGTGATGTCGACCTGGCCGCCAGTGGCCGGCACGAACTTGGCGGCATTCGATAACAGGTTCAGCACCACCTGTGTCAAGCGGTCCGGGTCGGCGCGCAGGATCACCGGCTGGGGTGGCAGCGACATCTGCACCCGGGTGCCGCGGTCGCGGAACACCTCTTCGGTGGTCTGGACCGCCTGCTCGAGCAACTGCCCCAGATCGATGTCGGTGTTGTGCCACTGCGCATGGCCGGACTCGATCTTGGCCAGGTCCAGCACCTGGTTGACAAGCCGGCTCAGCCGTTCGGTTTCGGTCACGATGATCTGCACGAATTGCTGGCGTTGCGGCACCGCCATGTCGGGCTCGTGCGCCATCAGCTCGGCCAGCGTGCGGATCGATGTCAGCGGCGTGCGCAGCTCATGGGTCACCGATGACATGAAGTCGTCCTTGAGCCGGTCCAGGCTTTGCAGCTGCGCATTGGCAGCGCGCAACTCGGCGGTGGCGCGCTCCAGCGATGCCGACTTTTCCTCCAGCTCGATCGAATGGGCACGCAACTGCGTCGCCTCGTCCAGGATCTGCAGCACGTCATCGAGCACCAGCGCATCCTCCTCTGCCGCCGAAGCCACCATGACCCGGGCCGATGCGCTGCCGATGGCGCCGGCCAGCGCGATTTCGACCTGGCGGACCAGCAAGGCGTCGGGTTCGATCTGCTCGATTTTCTTCACGCCCAGGCGTTGTGCCTGTTCTTCGAACAGGTGTTGCGCGCGGGTGCCGCCGATGAAGCGGGTGGTCAGCGCCAGCAGGTCCTGCACCCGCGCCCGCCCGCGCCAGAACACCGGCTCGGTGCGGCGATTGCGCTGAAACGCCTCGACGAACAGCAGCGCCTGGCTGGTTTCGGCCAGCGTGGGTCCGCGCCACAGCGACAACACCACGTACGCTGTGAGGTTCGCGCACAGGCTCCAGAACAGCGAATGGGTCAGGTTGTCCATGCCCGAGAGGCCGAACAGCTGCTCGGGCTTGAGCCATGTTATGCCCCAGGGGCCGTGCTCCAGGAACGCGGTTGGCAACCAGCCGGACTTG
>JAGPBF010000051.1 GCA_018063505.1 Rhodoferax sp. | reverse complement strand
TGTGCCTACGCGGTGGTTTCGCACAACTTCTGGCTGCTGGTGACCGCCACGGTCATTGCCGGTTATTACAACGCCAACGGCCAGCTGTACCGCTTCGCCGCGGCCGAGTTGGCGGCGCCGGGATACCGCGAGAAGGCGATCTCGCTGGTGCTTGCCGGCGGATTGATCGGTGCGGTGATCGGCCCGAACCTGGCCACCCGCACCAGGAGTCTGACGGATACACCCTTTGTCGGGGCGTACCTGGCCTTGACCCTGGTTGCCGCAATCGCGATGTTGCTGATGGCCGTCATGACGTTTCCGCCGGTGCCAGCCAAGGTCGCTGGCGCGGCGCAGGGCCGGCCGCTGATCGAGATCATGCGCCAGCCGATCTTCATCGTTTCTACCCTGGGAGCTGCACTGGGTTATGGCGTGATGAACCTGTTGATGGCCGCCACGCCGCTGGCAATGCAGGTCTGCAAGCTGCCATTCGAGGACGCCGCACTGGTGCTGCAATGGCATGTCATCGGCATGTTTGCGCCGGGCTTCTTCACCGGCCACCTGATCCGTCGCTTCGGCGCCTTGCCGATCATGGCGGTGGGTGTGGCGCTCAATTTCGTGTGTATCGCGATTGCCCTGTCGGGCGTGGAACTGCACCAGTTCGTCATTGCCTTGTTCGTGCTTGGCGTGGGCTGGAACTTTCTGTTCACCGGCAGCACGACCTTGTCGCTCAAGGCCTATCGACCCGAAGAAAAGGATCAAGCCCAGGCCGCGATCAATTTCAGCGTCTTTGGCGTCATGGCCGTGACTTCGTTTGCGTCTGGCGCCCTGGTCACGACGCAGGGTTGGCGGCTGCTGAACCTGGGCTCATTGGTACCCGTGGCCTTGACCGCCGCCGGACTGATCTGGCTGGTGCGCAGCAGGCATCGTTCGCAGGCCATGTAGGCGCGATCCGTGGCGCCACGCTAAAAGACCTGCCCGGCCAGCGCTCAACGGTGGCACCGGCGCTGCTGTTCAGATCAGAAACGCGCATCCAGCCAGGACTTCAGCTGGGCCAGCACCTGCCTGCGGCCGGGCTCGGCCTCGTTGAATATCTCGTGGTACAGCGCGTCAAAACAGCGTGATGTGAGCACGGTCGGTGGCGCGGCGCTGGCAAAGGCGCGGCTGCCGGCCGGGTCGACAAGTTTGTCGGCGCCGGCATACAGCAGCAAGGTCGGCAGGGCCCACGACGGCGCACAGGCGATCGTCGCAGGGCCGCCATCTGCAATGAACTTTGCCAGGCGGGCCGAGATCCGGTCGTGCACCAGCGGATCTGCCTTGTACTGCGCCACCACCTGCGCGTCGTGGGAGATGAACTCCGGCTTGAGCCCATTGCCGACACGCAGGTTGGGCAGCAGGCGCGGCAATACCGCGAGCAGCAATCTCTGCAACGGATCGAGGCCGGGGTCGAGCGCTGGCGATGATAAAACCAGCCCATCGAGCTTGCGCATGCCCAGCGATACGAACCGGGCCGCCACCAGACCACCCATGCTGTGGCCGAGCACGATCAGCGGCGTGTTGTCGTGCATGCGGGCGCGAGACTCGTCCACCACCTCGGCCAGATCCTGCAGCAGCCGGTCGTCGCTGGGCAATGCGCCGCGTTGGCCCATTGATTCGCCATGGCCGAACTGGTCGTAGGCGCGCACCGCAAAACCCCAGCTGTTGAGTTCCTGTGCCAACGCGTCGTAGCGCCAGGCGTGTTCACCCAGTCCGTGGACGATCAGCACCACCCCGCGCACCGGGGCCTTCTGCAGCGGCCAGTCCATGACCACCAGATTGGTGCCGTCACGCGCTGTCAGCGGACTGAAACTGGTATCAGGCATATGCCTTGACCTGCGCCTGCAATCGGGCTTTCTTCATGGCAGGCTGGTGATGACGCGCGCCACGGCAGCCGTCAATTTCTTGGCAAACGGCACATGCAGGAATTCGTTGGGACCATGGGCGTTGCTGCGTGGGCCAAGCACACCGCAAACCATCATCTGCGCCTTCGGAAAGCCACGCTCGAGCATGTTCATCAACGGAATCGTGCCGCCTTGTCCGATGTAGCCGCAGTCGGCACCGAAATGCGCCCGCGATGCCGCGTGCAGGGCGGATTCGAACCAGGGTGCCATGGCGGGCGCGTTCCAGCCGCTGGCGCGGTTCTGGCTTTCAAACGTGACGCGGGCCTGGTACGGAGCGTTGTCCTCCAGCAAGGCTTTCATTTCCTGCACGGCCTGCGCCGCATCGACCAGCGGCGGCAGGCGCAGGCTGAGCTTGAACGCGGTGTAGGGGCGCAGCACGTTGCCGGCATCGGCCAGTGCCGGAAATCCTTCGGCACCCGTAACGCTGAGTGCGGGGGTCCAGGTGCGATTGACGAGTGCCTGTACCGGATCGGTTGTCGTGGGCAGTACGAAGCTGCGCGAACCTTCGCAATCGTAATGGGCCCAGGGAAAGCGGCGGATGATCTCGTTGCCCAGGATAGCGGCAGTGGCCTGCGCCTGCGCCAGGCGCTCCGGCGGGACTTCGCAATGGAAGCTGGCCGGCAGCAGGCGACCGGTGGCGCTGTCCTCCAGGCGGTCGAGCACCTGGCGCATGATGCGAAAACTGGACGGCACCAGACCGGATGCGTCACCGGAATGGATGCCTTCGGTCAGCACCTCGACCTTGAGCGTTCCGCTGACCATGCCGCGCAGGCTGGTGGTCAGCCAGAGCTGGTCGTAGTTGCCGGCGCCGGAGTCCAGGCACACCACCAGCGCCACATCGCCCAGCCGGGCCCGCAAGGAGTCGATGTAGGGGAGCAGGTCGCGCGATCCGCTTTCTTCGCTGGTCTCGATCAGGCCGACGATGCGCGGATGCGCCACACCTTGCGCCTTCAGGGCCTGGATGGCGGCAATGCTGGCGTAGGCGGCATAACCGTCGTCGGCACCGCCACGCCCGTACAGGCGCCCATCCTCGAAGTGCGGCGTCCAGGGGCCGAGGTCGTTGCGCCAGCCGGAGAACTCAGGTTGCTTGTCCAGATGCCCGTACATCAGCACGGTGTGGCTGCCGTGGGTTCGGGTGGCATCGAGTTCGAAAAACAGCAGCGGGGTGCGCCCTGGCAACCGGACCACCTCGAGCCGCAATCCGGCGACCTTCTGCGCTTCGATCCAGCTGGCAGCGTTGCGCACGACCGCATCCAGATGGCCGTGCGCCTCCCACTGGGCGTCGAACCCGGGAGACTTGGCCGGAATCCGGATGTAGTCGTGCAACTGGCCGACGATGTCGGTATCCCACGCTGCGCTGGCGTGGGCCAGCGCCCGAGCGTCGTCGAGCACGGTGGCGGGCAGTTCCTTGTGCAGGGGAGCGTTCATGAAGTGTCCTTGTCGGTGAGACAGCATCGTACCAAGTCCGCGCCCGTCATCGGCCCTTCATCTGCACAAAACTCTAAACGCGGTACACCCTTCTGGCGACAGCTTCGAAGACATCCGCGCGTGCCGACGGGTCGATCCAGCTTGTTGCGGCCCGGTGCCACGCGGCATAGTCGCCGGCAAGTTCCAGCACCGGCCAGTCACTTCCCCACAGTACCCGCGTTGTGCCGAAGCAGGACAGGATCTGCCGGGCGCAGGGTTCGAGTGCGTGCAGCGGGGCTTGCGCGCCGGCTTCGTTCCACAAGCCGGACAACTTGCACACGACCTGCGGTGCGTCGGCGAGTCGGGCCAGGTCGTCGGCCCAGCCCTGCCATTGGCCATGGGCGATATCGGGCTTGGCGCCATGGTCGACCACGATACGCAGCGCAGGAAAACGGCGGGCCAGCGTGGCGATCCGCGGCAAGTGCACCGGCTTGATCAAGGCGTCGAACGCCAGGTCGCATTGCAGCATCGCCTCGAATGCCGGCAGCAAGGCCGCTTGCAGAATCCAGTCGGGGTCGGCGATGTCCTGCAGCATCGGCCGCAGCGCCTTGAGCTTGGATTGCCGGGCCAGTGCGACGATCCGGGCTGGCGCATCGGATGCCAGCATGTCGACCCAGCCGACCACGCCCAGGATGTCCGGCGCGGCTTGCGCCTGCTGCAGCAGGAATCGGGTCTCCGCTTCGGTCGGCGCCGCCTGCACCAGTATGCCGCCCCGGATGCCGCACGGGGCACTGACGGCACGCCAGTGGTCCACCGTCACGTCCCGGTAAATTGATCCGATGGCCGGCGACAGCCAGCCGTAGTCGTTCCTGTCGAGCCGCCAAATGTGGAAATGCGCATCGATCATCTGACATGTCCCCGTGGTTGTGACGAACGGGGATTCTCTGCGAAGCCGGCAGCATAAAGGCCATGGCATCGCCGGCACGCAGCATGCAGTAAAGTCCATTGCACCCGATACGGCCGCACGGGTCGGCACAAGGGCTCAATCCAGAGGCTTCGAATGTCGATTGCGCACAAAGTCCTTCGTCCGCTTGCGCTGACCACGGTCGCCCTGGCCGCAATGGTCATGGCCGCGCAGGCGCAGGCGCCCGAGGATCTTCGAGTGGCCTTGGTCATCGGCAACGCTGCCTACTCTGGCGCTCCGCTGGCCAATCCGGCCAACGATGCGCGGGCCATGGGGGATACCTTGCGCGGATTGGGCTTTGTCGTGATCGAGGTACGCGATGCAAGCCGGCAACAGATGCTCGCTGCGGTCCAGCGCGCGGGTGAGTCGCTCAAGGGCAAGCGTGGTGTCGGCATGCTGTTCTACGCCGGCCACGGACTGCAGCTGGACTGGCGGAACTACATGGTTCCTGTCGACGCCAACCTGACGGCCAGCACCGACATCCCGGTGCAGGCGGTTGATGTGAACCTGGTGATCGACGCGTTCAAACGCGCCGGCAACCGCATGAACATACTTGTGCTCGACGCATGCCGCGACAATCCTTTTGCCGATACGACATCGAGCAAAGGGCTGTCGCCGGTGGATGCGCCCCCTGGAACCTTCCTGGCTTATGCAACGGCGCCCGGCAATGTGGCGGAAGACGGTGATCCGACCCAGGGCAACGGCCTGTACACCCGCTTTCTTCTCGACGAGATCAAGAAGCCGGTCTCAAAGATCGAGGATGTCTTCAAGCGCGTGCGCTTGCAGGTGCGCAAGGCCAGCCAGGGCCGGCAAGTGCCCTGGGAGTCGACCAGCCTGGAGGATGACTTCTACTTCAACCACAGCCGGCGGATAGCGGTCGCCACACCTGATCCGAAATCGCGCGAGGCAGCGTTCCAGGCCGAGAAGGCCGAATGGGACAAGATCCGCAACAGCCAGCGTGCGGAGGACTTCTATGCCTACCTGCAAAAGTATCCCAATGGGCTGATCAGCGAGCAGGCGCAGGCCCAGCTCGACCGACTGGAAAAGGTTCGGATCCAGGCCCAGGCGGATCAGTCGGGCGAACGACAGACGGCCGCTTCCGCACGGCTGCGCGCGGGCGACAGTTTCGAGTTCGTGTTCAAGGATGGTCTCACGGGCAACGTCAATGGCACCGCCCGTGCCCAACTCAAACGCGTGTCCGACAACGAGCTGATCGGCGAAGGCACGGGCATGGCATCGACAAAGGTGACGACCGAGGGTTTTGTGCTGGAGGACATCAACGGCAAATACGACCCTCCATGGCCGACGACGCCAGGTGGTGAGTTTCAGCTGGGCCGCAAGTGGAGTGCGCGATCGATCTTGACGCTGCCCAACGGAAACAAGATCTGGGTTGACATCGATGCGCACATCAGCGCCCGCGAAGCCGTCACGGTGCCACTGGGCACGTTTCAGACCTATCGGGTGGACTACCTCTTCGCATTCCAGGACGGTCGACGCATCAAGTCGACGTTCTGGTACCAGCCAGAGCTTGGTTACGCGGTGAAGTTCCAGCGCGAGCTGCGCCGTTACAACACGCCCGATATCATCGTGCGGGAAATGAGTGGCTACAAGCGCGGCGCAGGTTGAGCGGGCGGTATCGCAGCGGTATCGGGAACAAGCCCCAGTGCCTGCAGTTCCGCCCAGAACGCGGCGGGAATCGGCTGGCGTATGTGATGGCAGGCGTCGTGCCAGTGACCGACATGCTGCGCGCCGAGCATGACGATTTCAACCGCAGGGTGGGCCAGCGGAAACTGAAGGGCGGCGGCGCGCAGCGGCACCGCGTGCTTGGTGCACAGGGCCTCTACCGCGCCTACCCTCGCAACCCATGCCGGGGGTGCAGCGGCGTAATTGAACAGCGCCGGTGCGCCGGCGGCGGCGTTGACGCCGGTGGCCAGAATCCCCGAGTTGAACACCCCGCCCAGCGCGATGCGCACGCCGCGTCGTGCGCACAGTGGCAACAGATCTTCCAGGGCCGAATGGTCGACCAGCGTGTAGCGACCCGCCAGCATCAGGCAGTCGAGATCGGCCTGGGCCAGCACATCAAGGCAGACCTGCACGTCGTTGACGCCCAGCCCGATATGCCCAACCAGTCCCTGCTGCTGCATATGGCGCAGTTGCGGCAGCGCTTCGTCAAGCACCTGGCGCAATACCTGCGGGTAGTTTGCGCCATGCACGGTGGCGTCACAATCGTGGATGTAGGCGACATCGACCGTGGCCATGCCCAGGCGTTGCAGGCTGTCCTCGATGCTGCGCTGCACACCCCCAGCCGAATAATCCCAGCGTTGCGTGAACGGCAACACCTGGACATAACTGTTCTGGTCGCGTGCGGCGTTGGCATCGGGACGCAGCAGGCGGCCGACCTTGGTCGACAACACGAATTCCGGGCGTGGCATGGCGCGCAGCGCCTGACCGATCCGGTGCTCGCTCAAACCGTTGCCGTAGTGGGGCGCGGTATCGAACGTCCGGCAGCCGGACTCCCAGGCGGTCTGCACCAGCAACTGCGCCTGCGCATCGTCGATGGCCGTGAACAGATTGCCCAGCGGCGCGCCGCCCAGACCCAGGCGGCTTGCGTCGGTACAGGGTGGAAAGATCATTGCATCAGCGACGGCAGCCATGTCGTCAGCGGTGGCCACAGGATGATGGCCAGCAGCACCGCCAGCAGCGGGATCAGGAATGGCAGCGTGGCCTTGCAGACCGTCTCGAACGGCAGGTCCGCCACCCGCGCGGTGACGAAGAGCACGATTCCCACCGGCGGCGTGATGGTGCCGATCATCAGCGTCAACACCATCACCAGGCCGAACTGGATCGGGTCTATGCCCAAGGCCATGCCCACCGGTACCAGGATCGGAATCAGGATCAGCATGGCCGATATCGCTTCCATGAAGCAGCCCACCACCAGCAGTACGGCAGCCACCAGCAACAGGTACAACAGACGCGAGTCGGTCAGCGACGTCAACAAGGCGCCAAACACCTGCGGCAGGCGCGACAAGGCCAGCGCGTACGCCAGCAGCGCGGCCGACATCACCAGGGCCATCAGCACGCCGGTGGTCTCGACCGTGTCGAGCAGGATGCGCGGAATGTCGCGCCAGCGGAAATCGGCATAAAACAGCCCGACGACCAATGCATACAGCGCAGCCACGGCGGCCGACTCGGTGGCCGTGAAGATGCCGCTCATCATGCCGCCGAACAACACGACTGGCGCCATCAGTGCCCAGAAGGCGCCCTTGAACGCGCTTGCGACATCGGCGAGCGTCGGAAACGGTACCCGCGGCAAGTTGCGCCGGATCGCGATCGCGCGCACCATCACCATCAAGGCGCCGGCCATCAGCAGGCCAGGTATCACGCCACCGAGGAACAAGCCGCCGATCGACGCCTCGGCCGAGACACCGTAGATGATCATCGGCAATGACGGCGGAATGATGGGGCCGATCGTGGCCGAGGCGGCGGTAATGGCTGCGGCGGTCTCGCCGTCGTAACCGGCGTCGCGCATGGCCTTGATCTCGATGATGCCGATACCGCCTGCATCGGCCACCGCCGAACCCGACATGCCTGCGAAGATCACGCTGCCCAGGATGTTGGCATGGCACAGGCCGCCCTTCCACCAGCCGACGCAGACCGATGCAAAACGAAAGATCCGCACCGTGATGCCGGACGAGTTCATCAGGCTGCCCATCAGGATGTACATCGGCGCAGCCAGCAGCGGAAAGCTGTCGGCCGCCTTGGTGATCTTCTGCGGGATCGCGATCGGGTTGATGCCTGCGACAAACACGAATGCCGCGCCGGCCAATGCCATCGTCAGGTAGATCGGCGCGCCGGTGAACAGCGAGACGAACCAGATGCCCAGGATGACCAGCATCGCGGTGGTCATAACAGGCGCTCCACATGGACGGCATCGTTGCGGAAACGGTCGCGCGCGCCATAAACCGCGGTGATGCCGATCACGATGCCACTGAACGGCACCACGGCGTACACCAGCGCGTAGTTGAAGAACAGGGTGACGGTTTCCACGTCCCGGTTGTTCTGCACCAGCTGCATGCCGTACCAGACCAGAATCGCCGCCAGCACCAGCGAGGCCAGATCGGAGAAGCAACCCAGCGCGATACGCCAGGGACGCGACAGCCGCTGCACCACTGTGGCGACGTGCACGTGCGAGCGCTTGCGGCTGGCAATCACCCAGCCGACAAACGACACCCAGATGAACACGTAACGCGCGAGCTCCTCGCTCCATACCAGCGGCTCGAAGAACTTGCGCATCACCACCTGGGCCAGGACCAGTCCGAGCATGCCGACGAACAGCACGATCGCGAGCAGGTTCAACAAACGTTCGGGCACTGGCGCCCTGTCAGTGCCCGCCATCAGGATTTACTTCAGGTTCGCGATGGATTCGTAGGTGCCCTTGCCCCACTTGGCTTCGAACTTGGGCGGCACGACGGCCAGGGTCGCCTTGCGGAATGCGTCGACATCGGGCTGGAGAATGGTGACCCCGGCGGCCTTGAACTCGTCCAGCAGCGACTTCTCTTGCGCCTGGATCTGCTCGTCGGCCCAGTTCATGCCGGCCTTGAGCGCTTCTTCCACCGCCTTGCGGTCGGCAGGTGCGATTTTCTGCCAGGCGGCGTCGTTCACGACGATCAGCCTTGGCGTCATGATGTGGCCGGTCAGCACGATGTATTTCTGCACTTCGGCGAATTTGCCGGACTTGATGGTTGGCAGCGGGTTCTCCTGGCCGTCCACCACGCCTTGTTTGAGTGCCAGGTACAACTCGTTGAAGTTCATCGGTGTCGGCTTGGCACCCCAGCTCTCGGCCATGGCACGGAACACGTCGTTCTCGGGTACACGCAGCTTGAAGCCCTGCATGTCGGCGATGGTCTTGATCGGCTTGCTGGTGGTGCTCACATGTCGGGTGCCGTAATACACCGCGCCCAGGATGCGCATGCCGCGCGCCTTGACCAGCTGTTCGTTATAGGTGGCCAGCAGCGGACCGTTCATCGCCTTGATCAGATGCTGCGGGTCACGCCAGATGAAGGGCGCCTCGATCACCGAGATGGCCGGAATCCAGGCACCGAAGTTCGCGCCGCCTTCGGTCACCAGTTGCTGTGACCCGTTGGAGACCGCCTCGATCATGTCGCGCGAACTGCCCAGCTGGCCGTTGGCAAAGGACTGGATTTCGACCCGCCCTGCGGTGCGGGTTTTGACGTCGGCAGCGACCCGGTCGATCATCTGTACCTGCGGATGGCTGCCACCGACCACATCGCCCCAGCGCAGGATGGTCTGCGCCTGGGCCGTGGCGCTCAGCACGACCAGTGTGGCGGCCGAAAGCAGGGTGCGGACCCATGGACGCGCGGCGGATCGCAATAGAGCTTGCATCTTCTGTCTCCTGATTGGGCCGGGACCGGCCTGGTTGTAAACGTCGGGGCTTGATGCTAGCACTGACATGTTACTGGTGCAACAGTTATTCGTCGCCTTGTTCATCGCCTGGTCGATGTCCTTGTGGTTTGGGCCGCGCCTCAGAGTTGCGCGGCGCTGCTCAGGAAGGCATCCACCTCGGCCGCTTGTGGCGCGCCGCGGATGCCCCCTGGCCGGGTGCATTTGATGGCTGCAGCAGCGCTGGCAAACCTGAAGGCTTGGTGCACTGGCAGCGCGCGTGCCAGCGCCAGTGTCAGCGCACCATGGAACACATCACCGGCGCCGGTGGTGTCGACGGCCTGTATGGCGAAGGCTGGCAGCGGTGTCAACCCGTTTGTACTGGCATACAGAACACCGTGCTCCCCGAGCGTGACCACCGCATGTTCCGCGCCTTGGGCCAGTGCCCTGCGCAATGCACGGTCGTGTGGCATGTCGGCTGCCCAAACCGCGAGGCCGGGTTCGGAGAACACCGCCCACTGCGCCAGCGGAACCAGTGCCGTGAGATCGGCCAGCGGCGCTACGTCGGCATCGAGCACCGCGAGCTTGCCGTTGCGGCGCGCCCATATCAGCGCGGCACGGGCACCGGCGGGCCAGCGTGGGTCGACCAGTACCGCATCGCAGCCTTCAAAAACCGTGTCGTCGGGCAGCTGTGCCCGGGCCAGGGCATTGCCAAGATGGTTGAAGATCTGCCGGTCGCCGTGGTCGTCGACGATGATGGCCGACGCGGATGTGCGGGCGCCGGCGACCTGCTGCAGATGGCGCAGTTCGATGCCTTCGGCGCCGAGTTGCTGGCGTACCAGGCGACCGGCGTCATCGTCGCCGACCGCGCCGACGAAGCGCACCTGGACGCCGAGCCTGGCCATGGACAAGGCGGCGTTGGCGGCCATGCCTCCGCCGACACTCTGGAAGTCATGGGCCGGTGTCTTGGTGGCACGTTGCGGAAACGCGTGGATCTGGAATACATGGTCGATCGACGCGTGGCCGACGCAGGCAATTTGCATATGCGGGAGAAGTGACATGGGTGGCATGCTGCCTAGGCCACGACCAGCATGCCCGAGAGCAGCGTCGCGATACCCAGGAATAAGAAAAACCCGACGCTGACTTCCTTGAACACCACCTTGGGCCAATTGCGCAGGTTGGTCTCGCACAGGTGGTAGCCGGCCCGCTCGGTGAAGCGTTCAAATGCGCTGGCCAGGATCACGCCACCGCTGGTGAAAAAATCCATATCCCGTCCCTCATTGCGGTGCGGTGGATCGCGCGGGTTGACTTGCCAGCCGTGTCCGGATGGTCACGGCATGGATGTAAGACAGCTTAGCACTGCGGCGATAACGCGTAGCCGCAACGTGCCCCCGCCAGCGTGCCGAGGCCGGGGGCAGCACGGCTGCAATTGCGCCGTCAGACGCTGGCGATCGCCTGGGTCAGGTCTTCGAGCAGATCGTCGATATGCTCGATGCCGATCGACAGGCGGACCATGTCTTCCTTGACGCCGGCCTTCTCCAGTTCATCGGCGCCGAGCTGGCGATGCGTGGTGGAGGCCGGATGGCAGGCCAGCGACTTGGCGTCGCCGATATTGACCAGGCGGGTGAACAGCTTGAGCGCATCCTGGAAGCGGGCGCCGGCTTCGCGGCTGTCCCTGGCTTTGAGGCCGAAGCTGATGATGCCCGACGCACGGCCACCCATCAGGCTCTTGACCAGGCCATGGTCGGGATGGTCGGGCAAGCCGGCGTAATTGACCCAGCCGACCTTGGCATGCGATTTCAGGAAGCTGGCCACACTCAGCGCGTTGTCGCAGATGCGGTCCATGCGCAATGCCAGAGTCTCGATGCCTTGCAGGATCTGGAACGCGTTCATCGGGCTGAGTGCCGCCCCCATGTTGCGCAGAGGCACGACGCGGGCGCGACCGATGTAGGCTGCCGGGCCCAGGGCTTCGGTGTAGACCACGCCGTGGTAACTCACGTCGGGTTCGTTCAGCCGCTTGAAGCGTGCCTTGTGTTCGGCCCACGGAAACTTGCCGGAGTCCACGATCATGCCGCCGATGCTGGTGCCATGGCCTCCCAGGTATTTGGTCAGCGAATGCACCACGATATCGGCGCCGTGTTCGAACGGACGGCACAGATAGGGGCTGGGAACCGTGTTGTCGACGATCAGCGGCACCCCGGCGGCGTGCGCCACCTTGGCCAGCGCCGCGATATCGGTGATGTTGCCCAGCGGGTTGCCCACCGATTCGCAGAAGATGGCCTTGGTCCTGCCGTCGATCAGCTTGGCGAACGAGGCCGGATCGCGGTAATCGGCAAAACGGGTCTCGATGCCCATCTGCGGCAACGTGTGGGCCAGCAGGTTGTAGGTGCCGCCATACAGTGTGGACGCAGAAACGATGTTGTCGCCGGCTTCGGCGATGGTCTGGATCGCATAGGTGATGGCCGCCATGCCGGAGGCCACGGCCAGGCCGCCGACGCCACCTTCCATTTCCGCCACGCGTGCCTCGAGCACGGCGTTGGTCGGATTCATGATGCGGGTGTAGATGTTGCCGGCCACCTTCAGGTCGAACAGGTCGGCGCCGTGCTGCGTGTTGTCGAAGGCGTATGCCACCGTCTGGTAGATCGGCACGGCCACGGCCTTGGTGGTGGGATCGGGTGTATAGCCGCCATGAACGGCGATGGTTTCAATCTTCATGTCGCAGTCTCCTCAAAACTGCGCATCTTAGGGCATGCGGCCATTGTCACCAGTCCCGCCATGACGGAAGCGGCCCGCACTGCGGACCGCCTGCGAGGGGCCAGAGCTTACTTGCGGCGACGTCGACGCACGATCGTGCCGATCAGCCCCAGACCAGCCAACAACATGGCGTAGGTCTCGGGTTCGGGGACGGCGGCGGTGATCTGGATCATCCGGTCGACGCCGCTGCCGGGATGTTGCACGTTCACGAAGGCGATGTTGGGATTGGTCACATCGAAGTACAGGCCCGTGGGCTCGGCACCAACTGTTGACAGGGTGGCCCAGCGCGCCACCGATTCCGCGATGCCGTCGCGATTTGCATCGTTGGCAAACCAGATGTCCGCCGCACCGCCCGGCTGGTCTTCGACGATGTAGATGTTGCCGGCCGCATCGATAGCCAGATTGTCCGGGCTGGTCAAGGCATTGCCGACGGCCAGACCGGTGGCCAGATCGATGGTGCTTCGACTGACGAAGGTGTTCATCATGCCGGTGGCCAGATTCATCGAGTACACCTCGTTGGTGGTCGTGGTGGCTACGTACAGGATCTGGTCGCCGTTGGCCAGGGTCTGGATCTCCAGATCCTCGGGGCGCTGGTAGTCGGTTCCCTTGTACGCCGCCACGTTGGTCGTGGCGCGCCCGTCGACAGAGACGATGCCATTCGGGTCGGTGATGGTCACCGCACCGGCCAAGCCGGTGCCGGTGGCATCCGTGAACGCCACCCAGCTGAACGACCCGGTTGCGTTGGGTGTATTGCCGTCGCCGATGCGCAACACCGAATTCACGCCGCCGTTGAAATAGGTCGAGCCATTGGTGGGGGTTGCGGAACTGTAGCGGTAGATGCTGCCGCCATTGAGTTCGTCGATGAAGTACAGGTTGTTGTTTTTGTCGAACGCCAGACCTTCATGCGAAACGCGGGCTATCGCATTGTGGTGCACCACATTGCCGATGCCGTTGGCCGCAGTCGGATTGGTCAGCTCAAACAGCCGGCCATATGGCTGCGGCTGACTACCCCAGGACTCCTCGGCCGTCAGGTAGGTGCCAAAAGGTGTCCAGCGCGATGCATCGAAAGCGATCGCGCTGTTGGATGCCGGTGCTGCGGCTGGTGCGGCCCACATGGTGATGGTTTTGCCGCTCTGGCGGTCGTAACGCTGGATGCCGGACTGGCCGGTTTCGAACACGGTGTAAAGATACCGACCCGCATCCGGTCCGGTGCGGTTGGTGTCAATCATGTCCCAGTTGCCGCTGTTGAACTGGCCGTTGGCCAGTTGGGCTGCGCGATCGGCGATCGAGACCTGGGAAAAGTTCGGGCTGCCGAGCATAAAGGGTGCGCTCTCGGGCAGCGAGCCCGCGGGCACGGACGCTCCCAGCGGTGTGAAGGTGCTGAAGTTGGTGGTCGCGGCCAGGGAGACCTGGGACACGAGCGCCAGCGACAACGCGGCGGCAATGGGATGCAATCGATTCATGAAGCAACTCCTGTGGGAATATCGAACGGCGCATGGCTGGAACCCGGCGCGGGGTATACGTCACGACAACTGTCATGACTCCGCTCCATGTTGCGGTTGCCATATGACAATATCAAGTCCGACCAGACGGCATGCGTAGTCCATTCGGACCCGTCATTGCAGTTTCGGCGGACTGCCATGATCCTTGCGCGTGATGGACCTCGATTGGTGCCGCAGTCGGCCGATGAAATGCAAACGAAGGAGACAACATGAAATCGCTGCAGGACCTGCAGATTGGTTGCACCGCAGGTGGCACGACGCACCACGACACCGACATTCCCGACATCGCGACCAAGGTGCGCATGGTCAAGGACGCGGGCGTTTTCGACTACATCGACCGCTGCCCGCCGGATGACGAATTTCGCGACTTGCTCAGGGCATCCGAGCAATGCGACCTGCCGGTGGCATCGAGCGGCTGGTTTTATACCCTGGGTCGCGACGAAGCGCTGTTTGAACGCAATATCCACAAGGCGCGCTTGCTGGGCAGCACGGTGCACAACGTACAGATGCTGACCCACCATGCCGACGGCCACGTGGCCAGCAACCAGGAGGTGGCCGATTTCTACTGCTGGGCGCATGAGACCGGCATGCGCCATGGGGTGGTGCCGTGTTTCGAGGTGCACGTGAACATGTGGTCCGAGCATTTCGGCCGTGTGGCGCAGGTCGCAGCGCTGGTGCAGGCGCGCGGCCTGCCGTTTCACATGACACTGGACCACAGCCACGTGATCTTCAAGATCGGCAACCCGAAGGAGCAGGCGGTACAAGGCATGAAGGCCGACATCGACGACGGGCGCCTGGTGCTGGATCCGGCGCAACCGGGCAATGTCTGCGATTTGTGGATCGGCTCCAACTGGGTCCGGCTGGCCCATGCACGTGCCGCGGTGCCCGCCAACCCGGTGAACACCTGGGCAAAACATCCCGATGGCAGCGATGGTCGTGGCATCCAGTACCCATTTCTGCAACCCGGCCCGGGCGAGTACCTGGCCGAGTGGGATGCAACGCGCCTGCAGCCCTGGAAACAGGTCATGCATGCGTTGTTGCGCCACCACGCGCGCGACGCAGCCAGCGCGATCGGCCACATCTCTTGCGAACATATCGTGGCCGTGGATTACGGCGCCGGCCATCGGTACTCGACTTTCGACAACAACGTGGCCTGCGCGCGCTGGTTGCGCAGCGCGTGGACACAGGCGCTGGCGGCGTCTGCACAGGATACGGCTGGCAGCCATTGACGCCGCCTCCCAGGTTCTGATAGCATTACTAACATGTCAGTCCTGAGCATTCCAACCCGGTGCAGGCGCGTTTCGCGCTGAGCCCAACGCCATGCTCAAGGGCATCTCCCCATTGTTGACGGCCGATCTGCTGCACGTGCTGGCCAGCATGGGCCATGGCGACGAGATTGTGCTGGCCGATGCCAATTTTCCGGCGGCCACGCACGCCCGCAGGCTGGTCTCGATGCCGGGCGTCGACGCCCCGCAGGTGCTCGACGCGGTGCTCAGCGTGTTGCCACTCGACGACTTCGTGGACCATGCGGCATTGACGATGCAGGTCGTGGGTGATGCCGTCGCCGTTCCGCAAGCGGTGCAGGAATTCGACGCGACACTGCGTCGGCACGGATATGGCCCCAGCGCGTCGCTGGAGCGGTTTGCCTTTTACCAGCGGGCTGCGGGTGCATTCGCCATCGTGGCCACTGGAGAGCGGCGCATCTACGGCAATATTCTGTTGAAGAAGGGTGTCGTCAAGCCATGAGTGGACGGGCAATTGCCAAGGGGGCCACGCAGCCGCGGCGCGAGGCCAAGACCACGCGAGGTTATGCCGGTGCGCAGGCACAACCCGCGCAGGGCATCAGCCAGCGCGCCCGCGCCTACCAGGGCTTCACGCAGCAGATTCTCAGTGGTGGCATCCGCAGCGGGCAATTCATTTCGCAACGCGAACTGATGACGCTGCTCGACATGCCGCTGGGCGCGGTGCGCGAAATGATTCCACGGTTGGAGGCCGGTGGTCTGATCAAGACAGTGCCACAACGCGGATTGCAGATCGCCCACGTCGACCTCAAGTTGATACGCAATGCGTTTCAGGTGCGGTCGATGATCGAACGCGAGGCGATCAGCCACTTCGTACACAGCGCCGGCGACCAGGAACTGGCCCAGATTGCGTCCAGCCACGAGGACATCCTGCAGCGCGCGAGCGCGACCCCGTCCGACAACCAGTTGCTCGATGATGCGCAGGCCATAGATTGGGGCCTGCACGATCGCATGGTCGACGCGCTGGGCAACGAGATCGTGTCCGAGTTGTACCGCGTAAACAGTCTGCGCATTCGCCTGATCAAGCTTGACAGCAGCGTCATCACGCCAGCCCGGTTGATACCTGCGATGCACGAGCACCTGAGATTCATCGCCGCGCTGCGCCAGCGTGATGCCGGCGCGGCCATCGAATTGCTCGAAGCCCATATTCGCAGTGCGCGCGACCGGGTTCTGGCGGCACCGCTCGAGTCGGCCCCGGCAGAAATCGTCCAGCCAGGCCTGACCGAACAAGCAACACGACTCCCTACTACCACCCGAAGGAAGATTTCTTGAACCAAGACATGAATGGACTGTGGCCCGCGCTGCTGACGCCAGTCTCGAAAGGCGGTGAACTCGATACCGCGCGCATGCTCGCCCATGCAAGGCATATGCTGGACAGCGGTTGTGACGGTGTCACGATTTTTGGCACCACCAGCGAAGGCCCGGCCTTCACCAATGCCGAGCGCAAGGCTCTGCTGGAGGCCCTGATCGCCAGTGGCGTGCTGCCAGACCAGATCGTCGTGACCACCAGTTGCAGCGCACTGGCCGATGCCATCGACCTGGGCCGCCATGCCATCGCGCAGGGCTGCTTGCGCCAACTGTTCATGCCGCCTTTCTACTTTCGCAATCCGCGCGCGGCGGGCATCATCGAATCGGTCAGTACCGTGGTGCGCGGTATTGCAGACGATCGCCTCAAGCTTTTGCTCTACCACATCCCAGGCTTGAGCAGCGTGGTGTTCAGCCATGCGAGCATCCAGACGCTGGTCGAACGTCACCCTGGCGTGGTGATCGGCGTCAAGGACAGCAGCGGCGAACTGGCGCACGGACTGGCGTTGGCCAAGGCGTTTCCCGGTCTGTGCATTCTCTCGGGTGCCGAGCAGTATGTCGCGCAGATCATGTGCGCCGGCGGCTCGGGCTCGATCAACGGGCTGGGCAATATCTCGCCGGCATTGATGGCACGCATCATTGCCAGGCCGCAACAGGTCGACGCGCAGGATGCCAGGTTGGTGCTGGACCTGCTGGCCTTGTTGTCCTTGCGGCCCGGCACCAATTTCGTCAACGTCTACAAGACCATGCTGGCCGAGCAGACGGGCGACGATACCTGGCTCAACGTTCGTGCACCCCTGTGTCCATTGGAGCCGGAAGAAGAGCAGGCGGTGCGTGCCGCCTACCGCGCCATTGGCGCGGCCTTGGCCAGGGTCTGATCCATCCATCGACCGTCGGCCTGGTGTCACAGGTTGGCGCACTGACGCGCACCACGGGCGTCACAACCTGCGACGAACCCGTCCCAGGCTACGCGATGTGCCCTGCGGCATAGCGTCGTACGTCGACATTCGCAAACCCGCGCAACCTCCGGCACGCCGGTAGCGGCGGATCGGGAGGCGAGTGGCCCGTCGCCGGGTGCAGATGCAGAAATCGACATCGCTCGCCTCTGCGCAGTCAGATTCGTCATAATGATTGCGTTTGCAGGCGCCAGGCCTGAGCAAGAACAAAGCACCGGCTGTTGCACCTTTCACGGGCCGGACACCTGCCTGTCTCTGAATGTGAGGGGAGTTGCGTGCCACCTTCGAACGAGATTGCAACGATTCTGGTCGTTGACGATACGCCGGCAAACCTGGCGTTGATGGTCGAGGTTCTCAAGCCGGACTATCGGACCCGCGTCGCGATCAATGGTGAAAAGGCACTTGAACTGGTATTTGGCGGCAAGCCGCCGGATCTGATTTTGCTGGACATCATGATGCCCGGACTCAACGGGTATGAGGTGTGCGCGCGCATCAAGGCCAGATCCGAGACGCAGGATATTCCCATCATCTTTGTCAGTGCCATGGGTGAGGTCGAAGATGAAACGCGCGGGCTCGATCTGGGCGGTGTGGACTATGTGACCAAGCCCATCAGCCCGGCCATCGTCAAGGCGCGTATTCGAACCCATCTGGCGGTATCGCGGCAGGCGCGCGAGTTGACGCATCTGGTCGGGCGCCTGGAAGCCCAGGCGCAGGAGCTCTCGGAACTCAACCGCACGCTGGAAGACCGGGTGGCGCAGGGCGTGCAGGAGCTCGAGCGCATGGGCAGGCTCAAACGCTTTTTCTCGCCATCCGTGGTCGAGATGTTGCTCTCGGGCGCCGGCGACGATCCGCTGCGCAGTCACAGGCGTGAGGTTGCGGCAGTGTTCGTGGACTTGCGCGGTTTCACGGCTTTTACCGAGACTTCAGATCCCGAAGACGTGATGCATGCGCTGAACCAGTACCACACCGCGATGGGGGAACTGGTGATGGACCATGGTGGCACGCTGGAACACTTTGCCGGTGACGGCATGATGATCTACTTCAATGACCCGGTCGAGATTGACAACCCGGCAGCGGTGGCGGTCGACATGGCCCTGGGCATGCAGCGCAGGTTCACGGTGCTGGCCCGTGATTGGCAGCGCCGGGGTTATGCCTTGTCCATGGGTATCGGCGTGGCGCAAGGGTTTGCGACGATTGGTGCGATTGGATATGAAGGCCGGCGCGATTATGGAGTGATTGGAAACGTCACCAACATGGCGGCGCGCCTGTGTGGCGAAGCCACCGGCGGCCAGATCCTGGTCTCGCAGCGGGTACAGGGTTTCGTGGCGGACAAGGTGCGTACCGAACTTGTCGGCGAACTGAACCTCAAGGGTTTTCATCGACCCGTGCCGGCGTTCGAGATTCTGGGTCCGGTGGGTGTCATGGTCAACCAGTCCGTGGCCTGACCGGAGCGGCGCATGAGATTGCGCAGAGCCTCAGCCTTGTTCTTTGGCGTGGTGTTGTTTGTGCTGGGCGCCAATGCCATGTTTCTGGTGCTGATCAAACACGCCTATGACACCGTGGTATCGGCACAGGACCACCGGCAGCAGGCGCTGGAGCTTGCCAACGAGTTGCAGCAGGAAACCGAGCAGCTGGCGCGGCTGGTGCGTGCCTATACGACCACCGGCGAGTCGCGCTACCTGCTGTATTACTTCGATATCCTGGCGGTGCGCGAGGGGGAGAAAGCCGCGCCAGTGCCGTTCGATCCGACCTCGTATTGGGACGACGTGATCGCCGGGCGCATCAGGCATGCGCTGCCGCCGGACGGCGCTCGGCGTTCGGTCGGCGACCTGATGAAATCGCAGGGTTTCAGCGATAGCGAACTGCGGGCCCTGGAGAACGTGTTTGGTGCGACAGCGGCGATGAACAAGATCGAGCAGAAGGCATTTGCGGCGACCCAGGGGCTCTACAACCCGGAGAAGGAAGAGTTCGTCTCGGACGGGCCGGCGCGTCTTGACTATGCATCGCGGCTGGTCCATGGTGATGAATACAACGCACTGAAGGCGGAGCTTTCGCATGCGGTCGGCAATCTGGTGCGCATGACCGACCAGCGCACCCGCGCGGAGGTTACGGCGTCCGGGCTGGCACTGGAGCGCTGGATTCTTTTCTCGCTGATCAGCATGGGTGCAACCATCATCTTGGCGGTGTTGGCCTTGCGCAAGATTCGCCAGCAGGTGCTGGTGCCTATCCATCGGCTCGGCCGCAATGCCGACCGACTGGCCATGGGTGACTATGCGGGGCGCACCGGTGAACTGCGTGGTTTCGAGGAACTGACGGCGCTGGGCCGAACCATGGATACCATGGCACAGGCGATCGAAGACGATATCGGCCAGCGGCGCGAGGTGCAGCAGGAGCTGGAGGTGGCGCGCAGGCAGGCAGAGGACGCGACCCATGCCAAGTCGATGTTCCTGGCCAACATGAGCCATGAGATCCGCACACCGATGAATGCCATTCTGGGCATGGCCTACCTCGCGCTGCGCACCGAACTCAACCCGCGCCAGCGCGACTACGTCGGCAAGATACACGACGCGGCGCGGTCCCTGCTGGGCATCATCAACGACATTCTTGATTTCTCCAAGGTGGAGGCGGGCAAGCTCGAACTCGAAGTAGGACGGTTTCGCATCGAAGATGTGGCCGGACAGTCGCTGTCATTGCTGCGCCATCGGGCACACGAGAAGGACATCGAATTGCTGTTCGACGTGACCGAGGCGCGCTTGCTGGGCGAGAGTGGCGCGCTGATGGGTGATGCGATGCGGCTGGGGCAGGTGCTGACGAACCTGTTGTCCAACGCTGTGAAGTTCACCCATCATGGGTATGTGAAATTGATGATTCAGGTGAACGCGGCCAATGCCGACGGTCTCACCTTGCAGTTCACCGTGCGCGACACCGGCATCGGCATGACGCCCGAGCAGATGGCCCGGCTGTTCAAGGAGTTCACGCAGGCCGATGGGTCGACGACACGTCGCTACGGCGGAACCGGTCTGGGGCTGACGATTTCCAAGCGTATCGTGGAGTTGATGGGTGGCAGGATCTGGGTCGACAGCCTGCCGGACAAGGGGTCGAGCTTTCATTTCACCGCCCATTTCCCGCTGACCAAGCCCCCTGCGCCGCCGGCCACGCCCTTGCCCAGCGCGGACGCGATGCGTGTGCTGGTGGTGGACGATCAGCCCGATGCCTGCCTGGCACTGGAGGATCTGCTCGGTGCGCTGGGGGTCGGTACCTTGTTGCCGGGTGGGATCGACCGGGCCGACGACGGTGACACCGCGCTGCTGATGGTCGACAAGGCGGAGCAGGAGCAGCGGCCATATGACCTGTTGCTGATCGACTGGGTCATGCCCCGACTCGATGGTGCGGGTGTGTTGAGTGCGCTCAACACGCGCCACGGCAACAAGAAGCCGCTGCCGGTAGTGGTGTCGGCCTACGACTCGGACCTGCTGCACGAAACGGCAACCAGCCTTGGTGTGCGGCACTTCCTGCCCAAACCTGTATTGCCGGAATCGCTGCGTGACCTGGTCAAATGGCTTGCCGGCAGTGATCCGAACCGCGAGCCCCAGCGGGAGGCGCAGACCGACGACGCGATGTTGCTCAATGGGCTGCGCGTGATGCTGGTCGAAGACAATCCGATCAACCAGCAACTGGCACTTGAACTGATGCAGGCCCAAGGTGTCGAGGTGGATGTGGCCGGCAATGGGCAGGACGGCGTCGACCAGATCAATACACACCCGCCAGGCTACTACCACCTGGTGCTGATGGACCTGCAGATGCCGGTGATGGACGGCTACGAGGCTACACGCCAGTTGCGCCTTGATGCCCGCCACGTGAACCTGCCGATCATCGCGATGACCGCGCATGCCATGGCAGATGAACGCCAGCGGTGCCTGGTGCTGGGTATGAACGGACACATCAGCAAGCCGATCGATCCGGAGGTGTTGTACGCAACGCTGGCCGAGTACCGGGCGGTCACGACTTCCGCGGCGGCGGCGCAGCGGCCGGGCCCGGTGACCGCCCTGGCAAGCCCGCGTACGCTGGTGGCGACCTTGCAAACGAGCCAGGCAGACCTGCCACAGATCGTGGGGCTGGACCTCGCCGCCGGACTGCGCCACACCAATGGCAACAAGAACCTCTACCTCAAACTGCTCAGGAGTTTCGCCAATGACCTGGGTGGTTTCGCGGTCAAGATGGAGTCGTTGCTGCAAGCCGGCGACAAGGACGGCGCATTGCGGCAAGCCCACACGCTCAAGGGGCTGGCCGCAACATTGGGTGCACACGAGGTCCGCAACCTGACGGCTGAATTGGAACTCGCCGTGCGCGCAGACGATGCCGCCTCCGCGCGGCTGCGACTGCTTGAAACCGACGCCGCGCTGGCGCCTTTGATTGGCGCCATCCACATGGTGTTCAAGGAACTCGATTCGATGCCAGCAGTTGCTGAGCCGGGCGCACGAGGCGCCAAAGGCGAGGCAGGCGAGACCAGAACACCGATCGCCGATTGGCTCCCTCAGTTCAAAGCCCTGCTCG
>JAGPBF010000229.1 GCA_018063505.1 Rhodoferax sp. | reverse complement strand
GTTATGCGACGGTCGGCGTTGTGGCCACGGCGGTGCATTATCTCCTGTTGATTGCCTGCGTCGAGCTCGCGCACTGGGACGCATGGCTGGCTTCGGGTTATGGCGCTGCCGCAGGCGCGCAGGTGGCCTATCTGGGCAATCGCTGGTTCACGTTTGCCCATCGCGGAAACCTGCCTGTCTCATGGCTGCGGTTCCAGCTCCTGGCGCTGGCTGGAGCCGCGCTGGGCATGGCCATCGTCGCGCTGGCCGTGCATCTGCGGATGTATTACCTGCTGGCGCAAGTGCTCGCCACCGTGCTGGTGATGGGATTCACCTTTACGCTCAACCGGGTCTGGACATTCCGCTGACCGCAGCCGTCACCATCTGCGGAGCAACCCGGCTCCAGGTATTGCCCAATACCACCTGGGCGTCTGCCAGGTCTTGCTGGAAATCAGCGCTGCACAGATAAGCCAGTTCCCGCACACGTGCCGCTGCGATGGCGTCTTTTGCATCCAATCCTTCGGGCGCCCCAGGGTGGCAGAAAAGCAGAGCACCTTGCGGCGGGAGTCCGGCCAACCACGCCTGCATCCGCGCACGATAGTCGGTCGTGCGAAAGTCGTAGGCGCCCAGCAAGACCGTGTTATGCGGTAGCTGGCGCTGGTCGAGCTGGCGTTCGAGTGCCCGCCCGCCGGTGGCCTGGATCATCCAGCGCTTGAACGCATGCGCCGGGCCCAATACACGCGCCGTGCTGCGTACCGCCGGACGGACCTGCAAGCCATCGAGCACTTCGAGCATCGCATCGCGCACGACCGGCAAATGGTGTACGTGCTGGTGGCCGTCGATGAAATCGGGAGCGCGGCCACATGCTGCTGCAAACGCATGCCACTGTGCCAATATCTCGCAAACCAGTGCCTGGCGCGGAACCATCCGCAGATGCGTTTGCACCAGCAGTCGCGGCAATGATGGCAGTTGCGGCCAGGCGCGGGCGAGTTGCGCACTGATCGGCTGCCCCTCGGTGAGGTTCAGATGCAGACCCGCAGCCACAGTGGGCACAACCTCCCGCAGCAACAGCGCATCGCGCCGCCAGCCCGGCGTGTTGGTGATGCACGTCACCGCCGTGATGCGGCGCGCCTGTGCAAGTTGTACGACCGCCGCCGCGATTCCCGGCGACTGGCCGAAATCGTCAACACACAGGCTCAGGACTCGGGCTGTCATGGGTGATGGCTTGTTGTTCTTTGGCCGCAGATTCCGATCCTGTGCGCATCGCACAGCCGCCTTCATGGGCAACCAGGTAAACCGGACGTTGCTTGACTTCATCGAATATGCGGCCGACGTATTCCCCAAGGATGCCGATCGACAGCAGTTGAACACCGCTGAGAAACATCATGCCGGCCACCACGGTGGCCCAACCCGGAACTTCGACACCGTACAACAGGTGGTCGATCACGATCCAGGTGCCATATCCTACGGCGCATGCTGCCACCACCACCCCCACCGCGCTCCACCAGCGCAGTGGCGCGTTGGTGAATGCGGTGATGCCGGTCAAGGCCAGCCTGGCCAGTTTGCGCATTGAAAAACTGCTAGAACCGCTGTGTCGGGGCGACGGCGTGTAGGGAATCACGACGGTGTCGAATCCTACCCAGGCGTACAGGCCCTTCATGAACCGGTTGCGCTCGGGAAGCGACTTCAGTGCATCGACCACACGCCTGTCCATCAACCGGAAGTCGCCGGCATCGACAGGAATCCGGACCGCCGGATCGCGATTCACGATCGCGTAGAACAACGCCGTACCGAAGCGTTTGGTCGAACTTTCCTCGGAGCGCGAGGCCCGTGCCGTGCAGACCATGTCGGCGCCATCGCGCCAGGCCTGCAGCATCTGCGCAATCAGCGAGACCGGGTGCTGCAGGTCGGCGTCCATCAGGATGACCACGTCGCCCACTGCCCTGTCGATGCCGGCCGTCAATGCTGCTTCCTTGCCGAAATTGCGCGACAACCGGACATAACGCAGGCCCGGCCGGATCAGCCATGGCAGCATGGCAGCAGGCGTGGCGTCACTGCTCCCGTCGTCGACCACGATGACTTCCCAGTGGTCGCTCAGTGCAGACAAGCGCTCGGACAGGCCCATCAGCAGCGGGCCGAGGTTGCGCGCTTCGTTATAGGCAGGAACCACGCAGCTGATATGCGGGCGCGCATCGCGGGTTGGCTTGTCCATGGCAGTTTTCATGATGCAGGTACGGGCATTCACATCACCGGACGCACCATGGCACTGCGCCCGGGCATCGAGCCGCTGAGCCATGCGCTGGCCAGGCCGACACCGACTCCGGCAAGGACGTCGCTCGGAAAATGCAGGCCCAGGCAGATGCGGCTCCAGGCCACCAGCGTAGCTACCAGCAAAGCCGCCAGCACGAGATACCAGCGCGACGTAACCGCTGCCACTGCCATCGCGAATGCAAAGGCCACACTGGCATGGGTGCTGGGGAAGCCGGCCGAGCTGCCATGCGGCAACCACTGGATCCCCAATCCCAGCGCGAACGGACGCGGCATAGCCAGCAGGTGCTGCCCCAGGCGCGCGAGCAACCATGCGCTGGCCATTGCCAGCAAAACGCGCAGAACGCTGTGGCGGATGGCACGGTTGCCAACGATGAATGCACCCATCGTGCCGGCAACCAGCAGCGCCGGCAACTGTTCGGTGGCGAACAGCGCCAGCTTGAGCACCCACTCAGGAGACGACGCGGACGCGTTGAGCCACAGGAACAGCGAGGTATCGAACGGCAGCATGGCGGGAATCCTTTCAGAAGACCCGGCAACTATCCCGCCCTTGCATTAGCGCAGACTTAGCATTCCAGAGAAAGGCCACACACCCGATTCAATTCGAAAACGTCGATGCCCAAGACGCAGCGCAACCGACAGCGCACGGCGCAATCGTGCTTGACCGAGTACAAGCCAGGACTACCCATGAATGCGACGACGCGCACGGCAGGCTGATTGATCGCCCGGCGCGTCACTGTGACGCTGAGCGGCTAAGGCCCGCCTAAGTTGGCATTGCGACAGTCGCCGCACACCGTTGATTCCCGCGCCATCATCTTCCTGCATTGAAGTAATACCATGAAACAAATGTTGCCCTGCGCACCGGACACCATGCACCGCGACACCGGCACCGCCGTCGTCATCCATTGCCTTGGCGCTGGTGCCCTTGCCTTGATGGCGGCGCTGGGCTGGACCACATGCTGTTCTTGGTAAGCTATCTTGCGATCCAGACGCGAAACCAACGGCGAATTCATCCATGAACCTGTTTCGTTCGCCCGTTGAACAGGCATTCGGATACCTGAGTGCCGACTCCGCCGTCCCAGAAAGCTGATCCGATGCGTGTATTGCTTGTCGAAGACGACCACATGATTGGCGAGAGCGCCAACCATGCACTCAAGGATGCCAGTTATGCCGTTGACTGGGTGCGCGACGGCGATGCCGCGTTGGCGGCAATTGCGACACAACCTTATGACGTGGTGTTGCTCGACCTGGGTCTGCCAAAGAAGGACGGGCTCGAAGTGCTGCGCCGCATCCGCAGCAAGGACAACCCGGTCCCGGTATTGGTGGTCACGGCACGAGACGCCGTGCAGGACCGGATCGCCGGCCTGGACGCGGGCGCTGATGACTATGTGCTCAAACCATTCGAAATGTCTGAACTGCTGGCCCGGATGCGGGCGGTTGCGCGGCGCAAAGGAGGGCAGGCGACGCCGTTGCTGAGCAACGGAATGATGACACTGGACCCCGCAACCCGTGAGGTGCGGGAGGGCGCGCAGACGATCCGTCTGTCGGCCCGGGAGTTCTCGCTGTTGCACGCCCTGATGATCCGCCCCGGAGCGATCCTGTCGCGCGCCGAACTGGAAGACCGCCTTTATGGCTGGGGCGATGAGGTCGAAAGCAACGCGGTCGAATTCCTGATCCACGCGCTGCGCAAGAAGCTGGGCAATACAAGCATCAAGAATGTCAGAGGTGTGGGATGGATGGTCAGCAAAGGCAGCTAGCCGCCTCGATGCAGGCCAGGCTGTCGCTCTGGCTGAGCCTGCTGATCTTCGTCTCGGCCATTGCGACCGCCGTTTTCTCGTTCCAGGCGGCGTTTTCCGAAGCCATCGAACTGCAGGACGAGCAGCTGCGCCAGCTCGCCGGGCTGATCGACCGCCAGAACAAACCCTCCATCGACCATGTCCCGGAAGGCGACCCGAACGACGATGACTTCGAATCGCGCATCGTCGTGCTGCAACTGCCGGCGCGTGCGGGCGCCAGAGTGGAAAGCGGCCAGCTGAGCGGCTTGCCGGGCGGGATTGCGGACGGCATCCAGACCGTTCGCCCTGTCAAACTGGCCTGGCGCATCTATGTCAAGACCCTGGGCACGGGCGCGCGGGTCGCCATCGCGCAACGCACAGCGGTACGCAACGAGGTGGCACGCGCCGGCGCCTTGCGCGCCTTGTTCCCGCTGCTGCTGTTGATTCCGATGCTGCTGCTGCTGGTGCGCATGCTGGTGCGCCGGATGTTCAGTCCGCTCACGGCACTGGCCCGTGAACTGGACAATCGCCCGGAAGACGACACGCAGGCGATTGCCGACGCACAGGTGCCTACCGAGATCCGGCCCTTCGTCAAGGCCATCAACCGCCTGCTGGCAAGGGTTGCGATGGCCATGGCGCAACAACGGCGCTTTGTAGCCGACGCAGCCCATGAGTTGCGCTCTCCGCTGACCGCGTTGTCATTGCAGGCCGAACGGCTGGCCAATGCCGACATGTCGCCGCAGGCGCGTGAACGACTGGCCAGTCTGCGCAGCGGAATCCGGCGCAGCCAGAGCCTGGTCACGCAGATGCTGATGCTGGCGCGGGTCCAGCAAGGTGGCGACACACCGGCGCAACCGGTCTCCATGCAAAAGGTATTGCGGGGTGCCATCGAGGACCTCTTTCCGCTGGCCGAGGCCCGGCAGATCGACCTGGGCGTCGATGGCAGCGGCGACGCGTGGGTCCAGGCCACCGAGGTCGACCTGACCATCCTGGTCAAGAACCTGCTCGACAACGCGATTCGACATACACCTGCCCACGGAAAGATCGACCTGTCCGTATACCAGAGCGGCGACCAGGCGGTACTGCGCGTCAGCGACACCGGCCCCGGTATTGCCGTCGACCAAAGAGGCCGGGTATTCGAGGCCTTCTACCGGCTCGCGCCGGACCAGGACAGTGGCGCTGGCCTGGGCCTGTCCATCGTCAGTGCCATCGCCAGCCGTATCCATGCCCGCATCGATCTTGCCTACACCGACGAGCTTGCGCGCAGTGGCCTCACGGTACAGGTAAGCTTGCCGATCTCGCGCCTTGGCCCGCAAAAGCAACCGATCGCACAAACATGAGCAGTTCCCCCACCTGGTTTTTCTGGGCCAGCCTGTCGGCTGTGTTCGCAGCCCTGACCGCCATCTTTGCCAAGGTCGGCATCCAGGGTGTCGACTCCGACCTGGCCACGCTGGTGCGCACCGCGATCATCATCCTGGTGTTGTCCGTCTTTGTTGCACTCACGGGCAAGTGGAGCAACCCGTTCGACCTGCCGAGCCGGACCTGGTTTTTTCTGGGACTGTCGGCGCTCGCCACTGGCGCCTCATGGGTATGTTATTTCCGCGCGCTGCAAATTGGCGATGCGTCCAAGGTCGCACCGGTGGACAAGTTCAGCCTGGTGCTGGTGGCGGTATTCGCATTCGCGTTCCTTGGCGAGCGGCCTTCGCTGCGCGAATGGTCCGGTATCGCGATGGTGGCCGGTGGCGTGTTGATGCTGGCGTTCAAGCGCTGACACCGGACAACGGCAAGCGCGGCTTCGTCGAACCGGATTCAGCGCCCGTTCCTGGCTCGCCAGTAGTTCCACGTCAGGTTGACGGCGGCAAACCACGGAGCTGCCGCGACCAGGAACACAACCGCTGCGGTGGCCCGTTCACCGAGTCCGAACACCCATTGAAATACGCTGGCGACGATGATGGCAGGAATGAGCCACAGCAGCGGCAGGCAGGCCAGCATCAGCAGCGACAACAGCAATTGCTTGAAACTCATCACGTGCAGTTCACCTTCTGACGGGTATGCCACACCGACAATGCCGACCCGGATCGGCTTGGGCCCGAGGAACGGATGCAACCAGGTGTACAGACGGGTCTGGCGTCCGGTCTCCAGGCGCTGGTAGATGTTTTCCGGACAACTCATGCGGCCGAACCTTTGTTGCCCGATCTGCAAGCCGTCGATATAACGCTCCTGCTGCTTGTCGAAGAATCCGACGCGCTCATTGCCGTGCGCATCGCGGGTGACCTGGGTCGTCGTGATGGTGGCGTAATCACCCAGTGCAGAGATGGTGCCCGCATATTTGGCCATTGTGTTCCGTCCTTCCTCATGGGTGTCGCCAGCTTACGGACCCGGGCCAGCGGGCGCACCTCTCAATTGAGAGCATGTTTCGACCCTTGGCAGCGCGTCGACCTGGCC
>JAGPBF010000228.1 GCA_018063505.1 Rhodoferax sp. | reverse complement strand
CGGGCTGGCGCTGGCGCTGGACGTATTTGGTGCGGCATCCGGTCTGGGGGCGGCGGGCCAGTGGAGCCGCATTGGCGTCGGTGTCGGCTTTGCACTGATGGCCGCGGCCACGTTTGGCGCTGCGCTGGTATTCACGCAACACGAAGCGGCCGACATCGATGGCCGCGTGCGCACGGCCACCACACTGGGGCTGGCCGGCCTCGTAGGTCTGGCCAGTGTTGGTGTGCAAGGTGGCTTCCACCTTCCGGATGCGGCTGCGGGTTGGTGGGGCCTGGCGGCCCTGACCGTTTTGTACGGAACCGCATTCACGATCATGTTCACCGTGTTGCCACGGCTGGGTGTGGTCGGCAACTCGGCCATCATGAACGTCGAACCGGTATTTGCGCTGATCCTGGCCTGGCTGATCCTGGGGCAGGCGATCGCGCCGGTGCAGATCGCCGGTGCTTTGCTGGTGGTGGGCGCCGTCATGGTGCTGGGTTTGCGCCGGCGGACATGAGTTCGATGCGCTGGCGTCTTGCGTCAGAATCACAGGCTTGCGGGTCGGCAGGCCAGCAGGATTCGATTGGGTGGGCGATGGCGGGCTGATCCGCTTCAAGGAGCAACATGGCTACGAACAACAAGTCCCCGGCAGCGGTTCATCCGGCAATCAGAAGTATCAAGCTCTCGGGCGCCCCGAAGGTCAAGGTCGCCGTCAGCGATATCGACGGCGTGCTGCGAGGGAAATACCTGCACATCGACAAGTTTCTCGGTGCGGCCGAAGCCTATCCGGCCGGGGGCTTCGGTTTTTGCGACGTGGTGCTGGGCTGGGACATGATGGATGTCACCTACGACAACACCACCGCCACCGGATGGCAACACGGCTTCCCCGATGCGCTGGCCCGGCTGGACCTGAACACCGAGCGCCACGTGCCCTGGGACGCCAACGTACCGTTTTTCCTTGGCGAATTCGTCAACGCCGACGGAACACCGCACGCCCAATGCCCGCGCCAGGCCCTCAAGCGGGTGCTCAAGCGCGCCGAGAAAATGGGTTTGCAGGTCATGACAGGCATGGAATTCGAGTGGTTCAATTTTCTCGAAACGCCGGATTCGTGGGCGGCCAAAAAAGGCGTGGCACCGCAGACGCTGACCCCCGGCATGTTCGGCTACTCGGTGTTGCGCATGAACCAGCATCGCGAATTCTTCAATGCGCTGATGGACCAGATGCTGGCGTTCAAGGTGCCGATCGAGGGCTTGCATACCGAGACCGGACCAGGTGTCTACGAGGTCGCCATCGGCTTCTCGGAGGCGTTGGAGCAGGCCGACCGCGCGGTCCTGTTCAAGACTGGCGCCAAGGAAATCGGTGCGCGGTTCGGCATCATGCCCAGCTTCATGGCCAAACCGCACCAGAACATGCCGGGATGCAGCGGTCATATCCACCAGAGTCTCTCGGACGGCAAGACCAACCTGTTTTTCGATGCCAAGAGCCCACGCAAGATGAGCAAGTTATTCGAAAGTTATCTTGCCGGTCAGGTAGCGCACATGATGGAATTCGGGCCGATGATCTGGCCCACCATCAACAGCTACAAGCGCCTGGTCGACGGGTTCTGGGCACCGGTCAAGCCGACCTGGGGCATCGACAACCGTACCGCGAGTTTCCGCGTGATCGCGGGAAGTCCCAAGGCGACCCGGCTGGAGACCCGATGCCCGGGCGCCGATGTCAATCCCTACCTGGCGATGGCCGCCGTGATTGCGGCCGGGCTTGACGGTGTTGAAAAAGGCATGAAGCTGACCACGCCGCCGATCACCGGTACCAACGTGGGTGGCGAGAATATTGCACGGGCGCCGCGCACGCTGGCCGAGACCAACCGAATCTTCCAGCAGTCCAAAGTGGCACGCGACTGGCTCGGCGACGGCTTTGTCGACCATTTTGCGGCCACGCGCGACTGGGAGTGGCGCCAGTGGCTCGACGCCGTGACAGACTGGGAAATGAAACGTTATTTCGAAATCATCTGAGGTTTCCGTGCAAGGCTATGCGTGCAGGTTCGCCGCCCGTGACAATCGGGCCCACGGCACCCGGTGGGGCCCGAATCGGACCTGCACCTGCAGCGCCGCGGCCGGAAAAATTGGAATCTGACCCCCATTTGTGTGACCCCTATTTGTGACCCCGATTTGAATATGACCATTACCAACTTCTCCTTTCCTACCCCGATCCAGTTTGGCGCCGGCGCCCGCAAGCGGGTTGGTGCGCACCTGATCGAACACGGCTGCAAGCGGCCGCTGATCGTGACCGACAAGGCGCTGGCGGCGTTGCCGGTGCTGGCGGAATTCCAGAGCCACCTGGCGGGGCTCGATGTGGCGGTCTTCAGTGGCGTGTTCGGCAATCCGACCTGCAGCCAGGTCATGGACGGCGCGGCCGCGTTCAAGGCGCACAAGGCCGACTGCGTGATCGGTTTTGGCGGTGGCGCCGCGCTGGACGTGGCCAAGATCGTGGGCGTGGCGGCAACCCATGACGGCGATATCCTGGAGTACGTCTGGGACCACCCGCAGGTGCGCGCCATCACGCATCCGCTGCCGTATTTCGTCGCCTTGCCCACCACCTCGGGCACCGGTTCCGAGGTCGGACGCTCCAGCGTGGTCAGCGAGAACGACACCCATCTCAAACGCGTGGTGTTCAGCCCGAAAATCCTCGCCAAGACCGTGTTTGCCGATCCCGAACTCACCTTCGGCCTGCCGGCCCCTGTGACCGCTGCCACCGGCATGGACGCGCTGACCCACAACATCGAGAGTTATCTCTCGCCAGCCTACCATCCGCTGTGTGATGGCATCGCACTCGAGGGCACCCGTATTGCGGCGCGTGCCTTGCTGACCGCGGTGAAGGAGCCGACCAACCTGCAGGCGCGCAGCGACATGATGATGGCGTCGATGATGGGTGCGATCGCATTCCAGAAAGACCTTGGCGCGGTGCACTCCTGTGCCCATGCGCTGGGCGCCGTGTGCGACCTGCACCATGGCCTGGCCAACGCCTTGATGATCGACACCGTGCTGGCCTGGAACTATGAAGCCGTGCCACAGAAGTTCGACGAACTGGCCCATGTCTGCGGCGTGCAAGGGGGCGGCAAGGCCTTCGTGCCCTGGCTGCGCGCGCTCAAGGCCAGCGTCGGTATCCAGGGGCCGCTGGCCAAACACGGCGTCAAGCCGGAACATCTGCCGCGCCTGGTCGAGATCGCCACGGCCGACATCTGCCACCAGACCAACCCCCGCCCCTGCACTGCGGCGGATTTCGAGGCGCTGTTCAAGGCAGCGATGTGACCATGACCTCAGCGACTTGCGGCCGGCCCAAGATCGGCGTCAGCGCCTGCTTCTTCTATCCCGACCCGGCGCGCGCCGCGTTCGCACCCAAGACGCTGCAGTATGTCGAGCAGTCGGTGCCGCACTGGGTCATGTCCGGGGGCGCGTTGCCGGTGATGATTCCGTCACCAACGGGTGATACAGCGCGCGGCGACATCACCTTTGCCGACTATGCGCAGTGGCTCGATGGCCTGGTGTTGCATGGCGGCGCCGATGTCTGGCCCGGCAGTTACGGCGAGACGCCGCTCAAGGACGCCTGGAACGGCGACCGCAATCGCGATGAATACGAGATCGCGCTGGTGCACGCGTTTGTCGCAGCCGGCAAGCCGGTGTTCGGCATCTGCCGCGGCCTGCAGCTGATCAACGTGGCCTTTGGCGGCAGCCTGTACCAGGATGTCGGCACCCAGCATCCCGAGGCCTTGCTGCACCGTGATGCGCAAGCCTACGATCTGAACTTCCACCAGGTCGAACTGGTGCCTGGAAGCCGCCTGGCGCAGCTGTTGCCGGGCGAGAACCGCCACACCATCAACAGCGTGCATCACCAGGGTGTCAAGGTGTTGGCTCAGGAATTCGTCGTCGAGGCTGTCAGCCCCGAAGACGGCATGGTCGAGGCGATCCGCCATACCGGCGGTCCCTGGGTCAGCGCCGTGCAGTGGCACCCCGAGTTCCACAAGTCCGAACACGGCACGCTGAACGACGCACCCATCCTGGCCGATTTCCTGGCCGCCGCCTTGGCGACCCGTACCGCACATAAACCATGAATACATTGACCATCACCAACCCGGCCACCGGGAAAACCGTCACGCAAGTAGCTGCGGACGATGCCGCCAGTGTGGCGGCCAAGGCCGCTTGCGCGCGCGCCGCGCAACCGGCCTGGGCATCACGTCCCTTGTCCGAGCGCATGGCGTGCATCAGCCGGTTCCGGGCCGCCATCGTCGCGCAACTCGATGCGCTCGCGGCTGTGATGACCGCCGAGACCGGTAAACCGATCGCGATGTCGCGCAACGAACTCAATGGTTTTCTCGTGCGCATCGATTTCTTCCTGCAGCAGGCACAGGCGTCGATCGCCACCGAGCAGGTGTTCGACGAAGGCGGCATGTGCGAGCAGATCGAGCATGTGCCGCTGGGTGTGGTGGCCAACATCTCGGCCTGGAACTATCCCTGGTTCGTCGGTGGCAACGTGTTCGTGCCTGCCTTGCTGACCGGCAACGTGGTGTTGTACAAACCCTCCGAATACGCGACCCTCACCGGGCTGGAGATGGCGCGTCTGTTGCACGAAGCCGGTGTTCCCGAAGATGTATTCGTTGCGTTGGTGGGTGGTGGTGATGTCGGCGTAGCCTTGCAAGCGCAACAGATCGACGGCCTTTTCTTCACCGGCTCGCATGCCACCGGAGCGAAGATCGCGCAGGCGCTGGGTCCGCGTCTGGTAAAGCTGCAACTCGAACTCGGCGGCAAGGACCCGACCTATGTCTGCGAAGACGCCGATCCGAAAACCGCCGCCGCCTCGCTTGCCGACGGCGCGATGTACAACACCGGCCAGAGCTGCTGTTCGGTCGAACGCATCTATGTGCACGCATCGATCCATGACGCCTTCGTCCGGGCTTTCATGGACACCGTGCGCAGCTTCAAGATCGGCGACCCGACGCGGGACGATACCTATATCGGTGCGATCACCCGCGCGCCGCAACTCGACGTGTTCGACGCCCAGGTGCGTGATGCCAAGGCCAAAGGCGCGACGCTGCTGTGCGGTGGCGAGCGCCTGCCCGGACCCGGCAACTGGTATGCACCCACCGTGTTCACCAACGTCAACCACACCATGGCGCTGATGGTCGAGGAGAGCTTCGGCCCGCTGATCGGCATCCAGAAGGTCGGCGGCGACGACGAGGCCGTGCAGCTGATGAACGACACGCGCTACGGCCTCACGGCCGGTGTCTTCACGCCCGATGAGAACCGTGCCCGTTCGCTGCTGTCGCGCGTGCATGCCGGCACCGTCTACTGGAACTGCTGCGACCGGGTCAGCCCGCGCCTGCCCTGGAGTGGTGTCGGTGACTCCGGTGTCGGGCTCACGCTGTCGCGCTACGGCATCCAGACCTTCACGCGGCCCAAGGCCTGGCACCTGCGCAAGGCATGACGCAGCAAGCCATCGGTGCGCTGCCCATGGCGCACGACGACGGGCGTGCACACGGCACAAGCACCGACGAGACCACGCCGGCAGGTATCGGACCGCTGGCGACGCGGCATGCAAGTCCCGGTGGCGAACATGCAAGCCGTCTGGCACTGTTCGATCTGGACCATACGCTGCTGCTGGGTGACAGCGATGTGTTGTGGTGCGATTTCCTGATGGACCAGGGTGTGCTCGCGCGTACGGATTTTGCCCAGCGTAATGCCGACATCGAGGCGCGTTACAAGACAGGTGCTGTCGATGCCGTCGAGTTTGCGAATTTTTACCTGTCCACATTGGCGGGGCGCAGCCCGGCGCAGTGGGAGGCCATGCGCCGGCAATTCCTGCGCGATGTCATCATGCCGCGTATTCCGCGGGCGTCCATCGATCTGGTGGCGTCGCACCAGCGTGCCGGTGACCTGGTGGTGTTGACCACGGCGACCAATCGCTTCCTGACCGAATTGACGGCGCAGCGTCTGGGTTTTGCGCATGTGATCGCGACCGAGCCGGAGCTGGTCGATGGCGTATTCAGCGGGGCCACCACCGGCGTACTCAACATGCGCGGGGGCAAGGTCACGCGTCTGCACGCCTGGTTGCAGGCGCGCGGCACGCAGCTGCAGTGTTTTGAGAGCACCGGTTACAGTGACTCGATCAACGACCTGCCGCTGCTCGAAGCGGTCGATCACGCGGTGGTGGTACATGCCGATGCGCGGCTGGCGGCCATCGCTGCCGAGCGGGGCTGGCGTTCACTGGATCTGACAAAGGGAGATTGACGTGATTGACGGATTGGATTTTTTCAGCGACCGCCAGGTGCTGGTGGTGGGCGGTTCGAGTGGCATCGGCGCGGGCATCGGCGCCGCGTTCAAGGCGCTGGGTGCGGTGGTGACGGTCACCGGCGCGACGGCAGCCGAAGTGCAGCGCGCGCGATCGGACCCGGAACTGGCCGGCATCGATGTGGTGCAGCTCGATGTGCGCAGCGACGCCGCAGTGACCGAGCGCATCACGGC
>JAGPBF010000050.1 GCA_018063505.1 Rhodoferax sp. | reverse complement strand
ACCACCCGCGACCTGCGTGAGCGCATCACGGCGCTCGGACTGGCGCAGCGTGTGGTGCTGCATGGCGAACTGGACGCCGCTGCTCTGCAGGATATGTACCAACACGCCGACGTTTTCGTGTTGCCCTCGTATCACGAAGGTTATGGCATGGCACTGGCCGAGGCGCTGGCCTGCGGCTTGCCGGTGGTCAGCACCACCGGCGGCGCGATCGCCGACACGGTGCCGGCGAACGCCGGTGTGCTGGTGCCCCCGGGCGACAGCGCCGCGTTGCGCATGGCGCTGGAACGCGTGCTCGACGATCCCCAGTGGCGCGACGCGCTGGCGGCCGGAGCCCGACGGGCTCGCGCGTGCCAGCATGGCTGGCCGGTGGCGGTGGGGCGATTCGCCGCCGCGCTGGAAATCCTGGAACGCGACGCCTTGCCCGCACCAGCACCTGCACCTGCCCGATGACCGGGTTCAGCACCGACTGGCTGGCGCAACGCGAACCGTTCGACACGGCCGCACGGGCGCTGGCATGGCCGAGTTTCGGTCCGCTGCTGGAGACCATCCGACCAACGGCCACAGCCGGCGCATCGACACCGCTGCGCGTGCTGGATCTGGCTTGCGGCAGCGGCGCCAATCTGCGCGCACTGGCGCCCCGGCTGGGCGGTGCCCAGGCCTGGCAATTGGTCGACCACGACCCGGCTCTGCTCGCCGCGCTGCCGCACGCGATGGCGTCGTGGGCACATGCGGCTGGCTACCGGATCGACAACTGCCACAACGCTGGCGCAGCACTGCGCGTCGACGGCCCCGAATTCAGCGTCGAACTGGTCACCGAGCGCGCCGATCTGGGCAGTGGCCTGGACACCCTCACGATCGGGCAGCCCCATCTCATCACCGCGTCGGCGCTGCTCGACCTGGTCTCGGCGCGCTGGATCGAGTCCCTGGTACAGCAGGCAGGCCGGGCCGGTGCGGCGGTGTTGTTTGCCTTGACGGTCGACGGCCGTACCGGATGGAATCCACCCGACGAAGCCGACGCCGAAGTGCAGCGCCTGTTCGCGTCGCACCAGCGGCGCGACAAGGGCTTCGGGCCGGCACTGGGGCCCACTGCGGGCGCGTTTGTCGCCCGCTGCCTGGAAGCTGCGGGTTATGCGGTGGTCCAGTCTGAAACCGACTGGGAGATCGATGCCACCGGCGGTGCACCAACCGCCCCGGCCATGCTGGCCGCCATGCTCGAGGGCATGGCCAGCGCCGCCATCGACCAGCAGCCGGACGCATTGGACATCGTGCGCGCGTGGCAGGCCCGGCGCCTGGCGTTGATCGGCCGCACGCAACTGCGCGTGGGGCACCGCGACCTCATGGCGGCACCGGCGCAGCGGCCAGATCCAGATCCCACAACTGGTCGGCGCCCATCGCAAACACCTTGAACGGCGGACGCGGGCAATCGGCCAGCCGGGTCGCACCCGGCAAACGCAGGCCGGGCCGGCCGTCGCCGATGATCAGCGGTGCCACTGCCAGATGCAGGCGGTGCAGCGCGCCCTGGGCCAGGAAATGTGACACCGTCACACCGCCACCTTCGACGAACAACATCTGCAGACCACGCGCAAACAGCGCCGCGAGCGCGCAAGCTACCACCGGTGTGCCGTCGTCACGCAGCAGCTGCGGCACCGCCAGTACGTGCGCAGCGCCCACCAGCGCGCTGGCCTTTGACTCCCAGCGCGCATCGCACAACCACAACAGCGGCGCCGCCCCGTCGCTGAAAATACGCGCAGTCGAGGTGTAAGGCGCCAGCTGCAACTGCGGGTCGAACAACACCCGCACCGGATTGGGCCCCGGCACATGGCGCACCGTCAACTGCGGATCGTCGATGGCCACCGTGCCGGCGCCGACGATCACCGCGTCGGCGAGTGCGCGCAACCGGTGCAGGTGCGTCAGGATCTCCGGCCCGTTGACGAAACGCGCGTCACCGGTGCGGGTCGCGATGCAACCATCCAGACTCTGGCCCAACTGGCCGATCACCCACGGTCCGGTGTCGGGCCGGACGTCGAGCAAGGGCTTGAACCGTTCAAAAAGCGCCGTTTCCGCGGCGTCCGAGGCAGCCAGAAGCCGCCAGCCGCCGCCATCGGTGCGGCGCAGTCTGCCATACGCGTGCGACGCCACCTGTGTGCCGGCCCGGCGCGCCGCGGCAACAGCCAGACACGCTGTCCACAGGCTTTCAACGCCAGGACGAACATCGGACTGTGCGGGCTTGTCGAAGGAGGGCTTGTCGGCTGGCATGGTCCTGGCGTGCTTGCCCGCAAGCGGCAGTGCTGGCGGGCAAAACCAGTATCGCAGAGGCTTCACGCATCAGGCCACCCACGCGCACTCAGGTGTGGCCATCAATGCGCTGGCCAGTGCAACGATGGCCTGGCGAAGTTCGGCCGCGCTTTGCGTGTCTGCCGCACGCAGCGGCGCCGAAAACGCCACGCGCGCCGGCATCGCCTGGTACGGCGGCCACAGGATCTGCATGGCTGCTGCCAGCCTTTCCCGATCGGCCGTGTGGCGCCGCAGCCGCGTCAACGGGTGGTGCAGTGACCGACCCGAGACCACCTGGCTGACGATGGCCGTGACGATCCGGGCCTGTGGCACCGCACGCGCGATCAGCGCGGAACTCTCCGACCAGGCCTGCAATGCGTCGACTGCCGGCCCGCGCCCGGCGGCCGCCGGATCGGGCTCGATCTCGCCTGCCGGAAAGGTCAGCAATGCGCCGCCTCGGCGCAGGTGCTTGAGGCCCGCATAAAGTGCCCGTACACGCGAGTTGTCGTCGGCGTCGGCCAACAGGATCAGGCTGGAAGAAGCATGCGGCAACGCGCGCAGGAATGGCCTGTCGCGTGCGATCACGCGCAGGTCGGGTCGCATCTTCAGGCTCGCGAACAGGGCCGCGGTATCGGTCATGCCAGGATGGTTTGCCAGCACCAGCAATGGCCCTTGCATCGGAATGTGCGCGGCCCCTGCCACCTGCAGGCCACCGGCCAGACGCTCCAGCACCCAGGCGCTGGCGTCGGCCAGCCCGGCGGCACCGACACGGTCGTCGAACGCGCGCACGGTACGGGTGAAGCGCCCCACCAAGGGCCGCAGCATCACTCGCGGCCAGGCGCCGCGCAGTGTCTGCAACCCGAGTGCATCGAGCAGGTCGTCCAGGTTGATGTCGATCAGCGGGTCGGCGGTACGAAGCATTGTTGAAGCCTTGCCACAGAAAGGTCGGCAAAAAGGGGGCGGCATCGCGCGCGCTGGTAAACAGAAAACAATGGGCCAGGTCGAACCATTGTGGCCGATACGGCTGCCGATGCAGGCCCGCCACATAGACCAGGGGCTGCGCTTGTTGCCCGGCAATCTGACGGCGTAGGCAGCTTCTTACAACCCTGCGCGGCATGAACCGGCATACCGCGCGCCCGCTGTCGGGCCCAATACAAGGGCGGATCAGGAAGGCCTTTCCCGGTCCCGCACTACGCAACTCAAGGAGAGAATCAATGAACAAGGATCAAGTCAAAGGTGCCACGAAGCAGGTCGCCGGCAAGGTACAAGAGAAGGCCGGCGAACTGGTCGGCAACAAGGATCAACAGGCCAAGGGTCTGGTGAAACAGGTTGAAGGCAACGTGCAGAAGAATTACGGCGATGCAAAAGAAGCCCTGAAGGACAAGATCGACAAGGCTTGAAGCTGGCGCCACGCCAACTCTGAAGCGGGCCGCAGTTGCGGCCCGCCCGCATTTGCGCGCGAAAAAGCCGACGCTTGCCTCAGCTTCGGCGCCCGCGATGCCGCAGCCAGCGGCCGAGCTCGATACCCGTGATGCAAACGGCGAGCCAGGTTGTACCGGATGCAAAACCGGCAGCGACATCGCTGGCGTAATGCACGCGCAGGATGATCCGGCTCAGGCCAACGCCCAGGGCCAGCAGCATTGCCACGAGCAGCACCGCAAGATGCCAGCGCGGTGGTAGCAGGCGCAGCCCGAGGTAGGCCAGCATGCCGAACGCCACGACCGTGCCCGAGCTGTGACCGCTGGGAAAGCTGAAGCCCTCGGCCGATGCCCCCTGGACCGCCTGCAACGGACGCATGCGCGAAAAAATCTGCTTCAAAGCCGGATTGAGCAGCCCGTTGCCACCCAGTGCCACGGCCCATCCCAGCATCAGGCCGACTTGCCGGCGCAGCAGCAAAACCACGCCGACCACCACTCCCAGCACGCCAAGCGTGGCCGGATCGCCCAGCCGCGAGAGCCGCGCCGCCGCCTGCACCACTGCCGGCGGCAGCGCACGCGCCAGCGCATCAGCAAAGGCCAGGTCGAACGCCAGCAGATTGCCGCTGTCGCGCAATTGCATGGCCAGCCACCCGAACGCGAGGGCGCCCAGCGTCGCCACCATGCCGCCGGTCGCCAATCGTTTGGAGTATGACGGCGCCTCGCCGCTCATGGCACCCTGCGTTGCGGTTCGAACCCGGCCACCGCAGCGCGCTCAAACGCCGGACCGGCCGCGGGGCAGTCCCAGCGCTCGATCTCGCAGCGCCCGGATGGCGCGTCGTGGCCCCAGCGCAGCAGGTTCACCGAATTGGGCTGGTCGCCACGCACCCGGCGCGACACGGCCGTTCCCGCCTGCACCACCCACAGCCGCCGCGACAGGCCGTCCAACGGCGTCGCGTAGGGCAGATGGATATGGCCGCCCATCACGATGTCGGCACCGGCATCGGCCCAGCGCTGCACCGCCGCGGCATGCCGGCGCACCAGGTTGTGGGCCTCACCGGTGTCCGGCACCGAGACCGGCTGGTGCACGACGACCACCCGCAGCTGGCCGGGCGCAGCGCCGCCAATACGCCCGGCCACGCGCTCGATCTGCCCGGCCGATATCTCGCCGTTCTTGTGCCGCCACCAGCGGGTGGTGTTCAGGCCCACCACCAGCATGTCGGCCGACGCATGCACCGGTTCGAGCTGGTCACCAAAGGCCTCCCGGTAGCGGCCGTACGGCCGGGTAAAGCGTGCCAGCAGGTCGAACAGCGGCAGGTCGTGGTTGCCCGGGATCGCCAGCACCGGCGCAGCCAGGCGATCGACAAAAGTGCGCGCGGCACGGAACTGCGCGCGTCTGGCGCGCTGCGTGATGTCGCCCGAGAGCACCACCACGTCGGGCCGCTGCGCCAGCGCGAACGCAGCCAGCGCCTCGACCACCGCGGGGCGTTCGGTGCCGAAGTGCGTGTCCGAGATCTGCAGCAATACGGTCATCGGATCAGCCTTGCACTGCGCAGCGCGGTGCGGATGATTCAGCAGCGGCCAGGCTGTGCAGATCAATCCAGCCGGACGTTGACACAGCAGGTCTCATCGCCGTGGCTTTATCAGGAACAACGGCCGCGGCGAGCGAGCGATGTCCAGCGGCACCCGCAGTCGCCTGATTTCGCCGTCCATTGCCACGCGGATGGTTCGCCGCCCGGGCAGCAGCCGTGGCCGCACCTGCATCTGGGTGAACTCGAAACGCGCGATCGTGTCGGCTTCGCCCAGCGTGCCCAGCGCGCCGCGCAGCATCAGGCCGAGCATCGCCAGCGTCGTGATCGGCCGCAGTATCACCGCGGCGATCCGGCCACCGTCCATGGCCCGGGATTCGGGCAAACCAACGCGCTCGAGTTGCAGCTGGTTGTTGCCGACGAACAGCGTCGGCGTGGTGATCCTGCGCACGCTGCCCTCGCAATCGATATCCAGCCGCAGTGGCCGGTGCGTGCGCAGCAGCGTCATGGCACTGGCGAACAGCGCCACCAGTCGATGGCGGCCAAAACGCCTGGTATAGGCCTCGCGGTCCTTCAGCAATTCGGGATACAGGCCCAGGCTGGCGTTGACCAGGAACAGCTGCTGGTTGACAACCCCGACCTGCACCGCCACCGGTGCGCCCTGCAGCACAACGCGGGTGGCCTCGGCGGCATCCTGCGGCAGTCCGTGTGTGCGCGCGAAATAGTTGAAAGTGCCTTGCGGCACCAGCCCCATCGGGCACCCGTGCGCATGGGCGGCCCTGGCCACCGCGTTGAGCGTTCCGTCCCCGCCTACCGCCACCACCGCCGAGCCCCGTTGCAATGCCGTGCGCGCCGCTGCGTCGGCGGCCTGCGCCAGATCGGCAGGACGGACGAAACGCAGCTCACCGTCTCGTCCTGCTTCGGCCAGCGCAGCTTCGATCGCAGCACGTTTTTCTTCTGGCGCAGTGCTGCCCGACGCGGCGTTGATGATGAACACCAGCTGCGCCTCGGGGTCCACTGTGGGCAACAGCGCCGCCGGCCTGTCGGGCGCCGTCATGGCTTCAGCATTGAAATCTCGGTCATGGGCCAAGTGTGCCCGACCCGCCACGGATAGGCTCGCAAATGGCCGTTGCGCTGTAGCGATCGGCATGTTGTCTGACAAGGCCGGCAGCCCTCGTCGTCTTGCGCAACGGCGCTGCTGTTTCTAGACTGGTCAGCTGACGGAACGAGTGGCCCGGGCGACACCGTCCGTGGCAACTCGAACACCGAACAACCGACCGCCGCTGCGCACTGCGCTGCAAGCGCGCCGGCGCCAACAAACCCCGACAAGGAAACGACATGAAAATTCTGATGGTCTTGAGTTCGCACGACAAACTGGGCAACACCGGTCGCAAGACCGGCTTCTGGCTGGAGGAGTTCGCCGCTCCGTACTATGTGTTCACCGACGCCGGCGCGCAGGTCACGCTGGTCTCGCCCAAAGGTGGCCAGCCGCCGCTGGATCCGAAGAGCGACGAACCCGACGCGCAAACCGACGCCACCCGGCGCTTCAAGGCCGACCCGGCGGCGCAGTCGGTACTGGCACATACCGGCAAACTGGCCGATGTCTCGGGCGATGGCTTCGACGCCGTCTTCTACCCGGGCGGCCACGGGCCGTTGTGGGACCTGGCCGAGGACAAGCATTCGATCAAGCTGATCGAAACCACCATCGGCGCCGGCAAGCCGGTAGCCGCAGTCTGCCACGCACCGGCGGTGCTGCGCCATGTGCGTACGGCCGAAGGCTTGCCGCTGGTCAAGGGACGCAAGGTGACCGGTTTCACCAACAGCGAAGAGGCGGCGGCGCAACTGCTCGACGTCGTGCCTTTCCTCGTGCAAGACATGCTTGTCAAAAATGGTGCAGATTACAGCAAGGCTGAAGACTGGCAGCCGCATGTTGTTAGCGACGGGCTGCTGATCACCGGGCAGAACCCGGCCTCATCCGAAGCAGCAGCCGTCGCGCTGCTGGCCATGCTCAAGAAGCCCTGAACAGAACGACCGACGGCCAGCATGACCGCTTCCTTTTGAACTTTGATCGGAGAGACCCGCATGGCATACCAGAGCAGGAACCCCTACAACGAGGAGGTCGGCAAGACTTTCTTCGAAATCAGCGACGAACAGCTCGAGGCCCGCATCAAGGCCGCCGACGACTGCTTCCGCAACCACTGGCGCAACACCTGCTTTGACGAACGCAAGGCGATCCTCAAGCGCGCGGCCAACATCCTGCGTGAACGCGCGCAGGATTTCGCCACGCTGATCACGCTGGAGATGGGCAAGCTGATCCCGCAGAGCCAGGGCGAAGTCGCCCTGTGCGCGGCTATCCTCGACTATTACGCCGACCATGCCGAGCAGTTCCTGGCACCCGAGAAGCTGCCGGCCAGCCGCGGCGAAGCGATGGTCGAGAGCAGCCCGCTGGGCGTTTTGTTCGGCGTCGAACCCTGGAACTACCCCTACTACCAGATCGTGCGTTTCGCAGCGCCCAACCTGATGGCGGGCAACGTCGTGATGGTCAAGCATGCGTCCAACGTGCCGCAATGCGCGCTGGCATTCGAGAACCTGATGCTGGAGGCTGGCGCGCCCGCGGGCGCCTATACCAACCTGTTCGTCTCCAAGGACCAGGTCGGGCGCATCATCGATGACGAGCGTGTGCGTGGCGTCGCGCTGACCGGCAGCGAAGGCGCCGGCGCGGTGGTGGCGGCGCGTGCGGGCAAGAACCTCAAGAAGACCACGCTCGAACTTGGCGGCAGCGACGCCTTCATCGTGCTCGATGATGCCGACCTGGACAAGGCGGTCAGGCATGCGGTCAGCGGCCGCATGGGCAACTCGGGGCAGGCCTGCACCGCGTCCAAGCGCATCATCGTCGTCGACGCGCTGGCCGATCGTTTTCTCGAGAAGTTCCAGGCCGCAATGGCCGGCTTCAAGCCGGGTGACCCGATGGACAAGCAGACCACGCTGGCGCCACTGTCGTCGTCGCAGGCACTCGACACGCTGCTCGGCCAGGTGGACGAGGCGGTCAGTCAAGGCGCACGCGTGTTGCTGGGCGGCAAACGTATCGCGGGTGAGCGCGGCGCGTTCATGCAGCCGACCATCCTGACCGACATCGGCGCCGACAATCCGGCCTACCACCAGGAGTTCTTCGGCCCGGTGGCGCTTTTCTTCCGCGTTGCCGACGAAGATGCCGCCGTGAAGCTGGCCAACGACTCCCCGTTCGGTCTGGGCGGCTCGGTCTTCACCAACGACATCGCGCGCGGCAAAAGCGTGGCGCAGCGAATCGATACCGGCATGGTGTTCATCAATTCCAGCGCCGTCTCGTCGCCGGAACTGCCGTTCGGCGGCGTCAAGAACTCGGGCTACGGCCGCGAACTCTCGGGCGCCGGCATCCAGGAGTTCGTCAACAAGAAGCTGATCCGCGTCAACTGACCCGCGGCCAGGGGAATGCAGGCCGCACCATGCATCGGCTCGGCAGCCCGACAATCGGCGCATGCTCCACAACGCCGTCTCCGTCCTTCGCGCCCAACGTCTGGCGCGCAGCAGCAAGCCATTTCTGGCCCGCGGCGGCTTCAAGCGCGAGCGTTGCACCGGTTGCCGCCTGGTGCCCAGCCACTGCTTGTGTGCCTATCGCCCGGTGGTACCCACCCGCGCCGGAGTGTGCCTGCTGATGGCCGACATCGAGCCGCTCAAGCCCAGCAACACCGGCTGGCTGATTGCCGACATGGTGACCGACACCTTTGCCTTCGGCTGGGCGCGCACCGAAACCGACCCTGCACTGCTGCGCCTGCTGGCCGATCCACAATGGCAACCGTATGTGGTTTTCCCCGCTGAATATGCGACGCCCGAGCGGGTGGTGAGCACGGTGCAAGACACTGCCACGCCGGACACTGATACCCACAAGCGCCCACTGTTCATCCTGCTCGACGGCACCTGGGCCGAGGCGCGCAAGATGTTCAGCCGAAGCGCCTACCTCGCTGCCCTGCCCGTGCTCAGCCTGCAGCCGGAGGGCAGATCGGAATACAAGCTGCGCAGATCGCGCCGCGACGACCATTTCTGCACCAGCGAGGTGGCCGCCTTGTGCCTGGCGCTGGCCGGCGAAGACGCGGCCGCACAAACACTGGCGGCTTATCTGGGCGTGTTCACCCACCACTACCTGCAGGCTAGAGCACAGCTGCCGGTGGCGTGGGACGGCCCCGCCCACCGGCGGCTGCGCGCGTCAGTCGCCGTGCGGGAGACGGTGCCCGTCGGTTGAGTGCTGCAGCAATGCCTTGGCCGCCTTTATCCGAAGCGCCATTGCCACGCTGTCGTCGTTCATGACCTGCAGCAGAAACTGCTTCGGATCTTCACTGCGGGCAGAAACCTGGCGGGGTCTGTCATGCGCCACGATGCGTCCATCGGTGCTGGGCGCCGCAGCCGCAACTGGCGATAGCGTCAGCTGCGCAGCGCGCCCGAGCATGGCGAAAGCGGCTTCGAACGCCGGCATGGTCATCACCGCGATGCTGCGCAGCAAGCTCGCCTGCCCCTCTTCATTGGGCGGAATATCGAGCCACGGCGATTCGGCAAACACCGGCACCAGATCCGGCGCCAGGAACGCAGACCAGTTGCCGCTACCGTCTGATTGTTGCGCCGGCACCTGCGCGGCATGCAGATCCTGGCGCAAAACAGACGCATCCACAGACGGCATCAAGCGAATACGCGCAGGCTTGATGTCGGCCAGAAAGCGCTGGCGCAAGCCTTCGAGAAACGCATGCGCCTGCGCCACCGCAACAGGTTGCGCGAGCGAGAACCAGAGCTGCAGCCCGTCAGTACCCGAGACCGCAATCGCCGGGGCCGGAAGCTCAAGCTCGGCCTGCACACCTTGCCAGACGGCGGACAAGGCCTCCCAGTCCGCCGGCCGCGCCAGCTCCATCACCATGGCACGCACCCTCCCCGCGTTATCTATCAGGGTTGCGGGCTGCGCGTCTGCGTCCGCACCAGCCTGTGGCGGCGGGAGGTACAGGCGGGCCAGTTCGGACTGCAATCGATTCATGGGGGTAATGCGGGTAGTGGAGATTTGTTTTGGCCAGATGACGAGGCGCCGATGTCCGCAGGAACGCCTCGATTGTGCGGGGCGATCAACCTTGTGCGTTGGAGCACCATCTTTGCGGCGACGAGCTTGCGCCATCGCCATCAACCAATGCAACGAAAATCAGGTTTGGTTTGAGGTGTGATGCGCTGTGCATCGATCTCCCGGGCCGCGCGCTAGGTGTCGCCGGCCACGGCCAGTGCGGCCATTTGCATGGCCCCTTTCAGGGACTCCGCGCCACCGATGAAGCGTGCGTTGTGGCAGAACACGGCGTCGTCCACGCCGCACACCCTGGCCAGTTCCGCACCGCGCAATCCGGCCCAGCTCGACGGCAGGTCCTTGCGGGCACGGAATGAATTCGGCTCCACCGGAACAATATGGAGTTGGAACTGCCTGTCCGAGGAATCGGGGTACACCACAAACAGCACCTCCGGCATTTCGACGCTGACCACATCGGCCCATGGAAGGCCGCTCTGCGGCATCAGCAGCACGGCGCCGTCAAGATGTTTCTCGGCCTTGCGCACCAGCTGGGCGCCCTGGTGCTTCGCGCGCAACTGATCCAGCGATGCCTCGAGCAAAAGCGTCGTGACTTCCACCGCCTTGCGGAAGTTGGCCAGGGCCAGCGCGGCCTGCCCGTCCTTGTTGCCGGCCGCTGCGGCATCCCACGGCGCGTTGAGCTGCGACAAAAGCGCAGACAGGCCAAACAGCCCGGGCGCGCCGTGCGAGGCACCGGTATCGGCCCGGTCCAGATGCTGCACCAGCTCGATATCCAGATCGTCCGCCACCGCCTGCGCCAGCGCCGGGTCCCCCAGCGCGAACATCTGTTCGACCAGCGCTGCGCCAAAGGCTTCCCAGACCAGGCCCGCGCTGGCATACACCACGCCGCTGGGACGCGCCCCGGCGAAACCACGCTGGTGGTGGTCGAAGCGCCCGCGGGCCGGGTCCCATTCGCCACCGACATCCACGGCGAAATTCGCGTTGGTGATGGTTTCCGGATCGCGCGTGCGGACCAGTTCGGCACCTGGGTGCAACAACAGCAACACTGCCACGCCGAAAACATCGTCGGCGTGAAAGCTGCCGTTGTGGGTGGCAATCCGGATGGGGGCTGCGCTTTGAATGGGTTTGGTCATGATGGGTTCTGTGGGCTGGGTCTATGGGCGCGTTTTGTCGGATGTGGCCAAGTCCGCGAGAGCTGGCCACGACGCGCAGCGGGTTGCGTTCCCGATGCCATTGTCTTCGGTCCAGGTCGGCTTCGCCCTCAGCACAGATCGCCTTGACATGCTGGGTGATGTTCTGGGATAGGGTCTGGAGAAGGTGTCCACAGAACGCGGGATGTGGAGGTTCAAGTCGTTCTCTTTGAAGAAGGAATCATGGCAAAAATTGACACGATCGACTCACGCAACAAGCTCAAGCCTCGAACAGAACGGCAACCAACCAGACGCCCGAATGCACTTAACATGCTGCTTGTCACAATTTATTGCCACGGGCTGGTTGGATGTCTTCACTATTCTTCGAAAAACCCATCCTCAACTCGCCCTACCTGTACCCCAACAGGCACTGGGAGCTGGACTCATCGGGACAACCCACCCAGCAAATAGCTGACTCTCGCCGCACGGCCGAGTTCATCACCCCGATCCCTCAGCCCAAGAAGCGCAAGGGCAAGTCCGAACAGGCCGAACTCGACATTGCCGACGAGGTTTCGGGCGAAGAGCAGAAATACCACTCTGCAATCATCAACGGCGTGCGTGCCGAAGTGGACAAGTGGCGCAGCATTCCCAACCCAAACGACTGGGGCGTCACACCCGAAACGGCCAGACTCCTGCAACACTGGCGCCATCATGAGTTCAGTGGCGTGCGCCCTTTTTTTTGCCAAGTCGAAGCAGTTGAAACCGCCATCTGGCTGACCGAGGTGGCCCCAACGCGGGGTCGCATGGCCAAGACCTTTCTGGACCACCTTCAGCGTTCCAACGAAGAAGCCAACCCCGGACTGATTCGCCTGGCAATCAAGCTCGCCACAGGTGCGGGTAAAACCACCGTGATGGCCATGCTCATCGCCTGGCAAACCATCAACGCCGTGCGTCACGAGAACAGCAAGCGGTTTGCCAAGTGCTTTCTGCTGGTCGCTCCAGGACTGACCATCAAAGACCGGCTGCGCGTGCTGCTGCCCAACGACGCGGACAGCTACTACAAGACCCGCGACCTCGTGCCGGCCGACATGATGGCCGACCTGGAGCGTTGCAAGATCGTCATCACCAACTACCATGGCTTCAAGCTGCGCGAGCGGCTGGAAGTGGCCAAAGGCACCCGGTTGTTGCTGCAAGGTCGTGGCAACAACGCCATGGACACGCTGGAAACCGAAGGCCAGATGATTCAGCGCGTCATGCCTAGCCTAATGGGTGCAAAGCGGGTCATGGTCATCAACGACGAGGCGCACCACTGCTATCAGGAAAAGCCCGTCAAGGTCCTGGACACGGATCTCAAGGGTGACGACAAGAAAGAAGCCGAGGAGAACAACGAAGCCGCCCGTTTGTGGATCAACGGGATCAAGGCCGTGCAACGCCAATTGGGCTTGAGCCAGGTCATCGACCTCTCGGCCACGCCTTTCTTCTTGCGCGGCTCCGGCTACGTCGAAGGAACCCTCTTTCCCTGGACCATGAGCGACTTCTCGCTCATGGACGCCATTGAATGCGGCATCGTCAAGCTGCCCCGCGTGCCCGTGGCCGACAACATCCCCGGCACCGAGGTCCCCATCTTCCGCAACCTGTGGGAGAACATCAGCAAAGACATGCCCAAGAAAGGCCGAGGCAAGGCCGAAGGGCTGGACCCGCTCAAGCTGCCCACCAAGCTGCAGACCGCCCTGTCGGCGCTGTACGGCCACTACGAAAAGACCTACCAGGTCTGGCAAGACGCTGGCATTCACGTGCCGCCCTGCTTCATCGTGGTGTGCAACAACACCTCTACCTCCAAGCTGGTGTACGACTACATCTCCGGCTTCGTGCGGCGCAACGAAGACGGCACCGAACAGCTCGAAAACGGCCGCCTCGCCCTGTTTCGCAACTTCGATGAAAACGGCCAACCCTTGGCCCGCCCGCGCACCCTGTTGATCGACAGCGAGCAGCTGGAAAGCGGCGAAGCGCTGGACGATAACTTCCGCAGCATGGCTGGGCCAGAGATCGAACACTTCCGCCGCGAGATCATCGAACGCACGGGCGACCGCCAGGCCGCCGACAAGATCACCGACGCCGAGCTTCTGCGCGAGGTCATGAACACCGTGGGCAAGCCCGGCCGCCTGGGCGAATCCATCCGCTGCGTCGTCTCCGTCTCCATGCTCACTGAGGGCTGGGACGCCAACACCGTCACCCACGTGCTGGGCGTGCGCGCCTTCGGCACCCAGCTGCTGTGCGAGCAGGTCATTGGCCGCGCGCTGCGCCGTCAGTCTTATGAGCTGAACGCCGATGGCCTGTTTGACGTGGAATATGCCGACGTGCTGGGCATCCCGTTCGACTTCAACGCCGAACCCGCCATCGCCAAACCCCTCAAGCCGCGCGTCACTGTCACCGTCAAGGCCGTCAAGCCCGAACGCGACGCACACGAGATCCGATTTCCCCGCGTGCAGGGCTACCGCGTCGTCCTGCCCGAAGAAGCCATTGGCGCCGCGTTCAACGCCGACTCAAAGCTCGTGCTCACGCCGGAACTGGTTGGCCCGTCGATCACCCGGCAAGAAGGAATCATCGGCGAAGGCGTCAACCTCACCCTGGCCCACACGCGCGACATGCGCACCTCCACCCTGCTGATGCACCTGACCAAGCATCTGCTGTACAGCAAGTTCCGCGACCCTGGCGAAGAACCCAAGCTGCATCTGTTCGGCCAGCTCAAGCGCATCGTCAAGCAGTGGCTGGACGACCACCTCGACTGCAAAGGCGACACCTACCCCGCCCAGCTCTCCTACCTGGAGCTGGCCGACCGCGCCTGCGAACGCATCAAGCAGGCCATTGACCGGGCCAGCATCGAAAAAGGCAGCAGCCAGATTCAGGCTGTGCTCGACCCCTACAACCCCGTGGGCACCACCGCCCATGTGAACTTCACCACCACCAAGACCGACCGTTGGGAAGCCAGCAGCGAACACTGCCACCTCAACTGGCTGATCATGGACAGCGACTGGGAAGCCGAGTTCTGCCGCGCGGCCGAATCACACCCCCAGGTACGCAGCTACGTGAAGAACCACAACCTCGGCTTTGAGGTGCCCTACCTCATGGGCGCTGAAACGCGCCGCTACCGACCCGACTTCATCCTGCGCATCGACGACGGACGCGGCGAGGACGACTTGCTCAACCTCGTGGTGGAAATCAAAGGCTACCGAGGCGAAGACGCCAAAGACAAGAAGGCCGCCATGGAAACTCGCTGGTTGCCCGGCGTCAACACCCTGCAGACGCACGGCCGCTGGGCTTTTGCCGAGTTCACCGACGTGTACGCCATGCAGTCCGACTTTGCCGATAAGGTCGCATCCGCTTTCAGCAGCATGTTGAAGCCCCAGCCTGCCTGAACGAACCGGGCGATAGCAAAAACAACCAGGAGGAACAGCCCATGGCCACCCGAAAACCCGCAGCCGCTGAGCCGGTGCGGCCAGCCCCGGCGCGCAACAAAAGCAGCAGCCCGCTGGCCGCCTTGCCCGGCCAGCAAAGCCTGGCCCAGCTCGTCCACCTGGTGCGCGGCGAAAAGGTGCTGCTCGATGCCGACCTGTCCATGCTCTACGGTGTGGAAACCGGTGCCTTGAACCGCGCGGTCAAGCGCAATGTGGACCGCTTCCCGGCCGATTTCATGTTCCAGCTCAGCGCCCCTGAGTGGGAGAGCTTGCGATGCCAGATTGGCATTTCAAGTGCGCACGGCGGTCGCCGCGGCACACCCTACGCCTTCACCGAACAGGGCGTGGCCATGCTCTCCAGCGTGTTGCACTCCCAGCGCGCGGTCCAGGTCAACATCGCCATCATGCGCACCTTCGTGCAGCTGCGCCGCCTCATGGACAGCAACCGCGACCTGGCCCGCCGCATCGACGCGCTCGAATCCCGCTACGACGAACAGTTCTCTGCCGTGTTCGACGCCATCAAACAACTCATCACCGACGACAAGCAGCGCAAGAGCAAGCGCCCCATCGGCTTTCTGTGACCCCCGACCATGGCCACCCGCAAAACATCCACCCCCGGTACCAAAGCCCCTCTGCAGGTTGAAACCCTCAAGCACGCTGACGACAAGCGCAAGAACATCCCCACCGCCGAGTTCCAGTCGGTCGTGCAGCGCGAACACCAGCAGCCGGTGCAGCTGCGCTACCCGCGCGCCGGCAGCAGCGAGGTTGAAGTGCGCGGCGATGGCACCCTGCCGCAAGGCGCCCCCGGCCCGCTGGCAGCCGAACGCAACGCCCGCAACCGCGACCTGGACCCGCAACTCGTCTGGCGCGGCAAAGACCAGGCCGACTGGAGCGACCTCGTCGTCAACGCGCCGCCGCTTTACATCCAGGAAAAGGTGCACCCCAAGGTGCTGATCGACGACCTCAAGCGCCAGAGCGAAAAGGCCAAGGCCGCTGCTGCGCCCAAGCAGCAAGGCTTTGTGGCCGATCTGTTTGCCGACATGGCCAAAGACTTCAACGGCGTGCCCGAAGGCGATGCCAAGACCGAGTTCTACGCCCACGACCAGCACTGGTCCAACCGCATGATCCTGGGCGACAGCCTGCAGGTCATGGCCAGCCTGGCCGAGCGCGAAGGCCTGCGAGGCAAGGTGCAGTGCATCTATTTCGACCCACCCTACGGCATCAAATTCAACAGCAACTTCCAGTGGAGCACCACCAGCCGCGATGTCAAAGACGGCAACGCCGAACACATCACGCGCGAGCCCGAAATGGTGAAAGCCTTTCGCGACACCTGGCGCGATGGCATCCACAGCTATTTGAGCTACATCCGTGACCGACTGACCGTGGCACGCGATCTGTTGACCGAGTCGGGCTCGATCTTTGTGCAGATCGGTGAGGAGAATGTTCATAGAGTCCGATCGGTTCTAGATGAAATATTCGGGGATGCCACTTTTGTTAGTCAAATCAATTTCAAGACCACCGGTGGCGCGGGTTCACCAACCGGGGGAACAGAAACGCTTGCGTCAGTCAACAACTTCATTCTTTGGTACAGCAAGAGTGGTGCGATCAAGTACCGACAGACGTATCGTGTGAAGGGCGAATTGGGTGGAGGGGCGGCAGCCTACAACAAACTCGACTTCCAAGACGAGCAAGATAGACGCAAGGCAACTGAGGAAGAGCGTGGAAAAATTCCAAAGGGCGCGCGGCTGTACACGCTAGATAACTTGACCAGCCAGAGTTCTGGAGGCCCGCAGTTTTTTAATGTTTTGCTCAACGGTATGACGATTCCCGTAGGCAAGAGCGGATGGAAGACTACAACCAGCGGGATGTCAAGATTGAATCATGCGCATCGTTTGGAACTGGCCGGAAGCACCTTGCGCTACGTTCGGTACATAGACGACTTCTCTGTGTTCCCAATCAACAATTCTTGGGAGGACACAGTTACAGCTGGTTTTGCCGCCGACAAATCCTACGTTGTCCAAACAAACCCCAAGGTGATTGAGCGCTGCTTATTGATGGCGTCAGACCCGGGCGACCTCGTCCTTGACCCTACTTGCGGTTCCGGCACTACCGCCTACGTCGCCGAACAATGGGGCCGCCGCTGGATCACCATCGACACCTCGCGCGTGGCCCTGGCCTTGGCCCGCGCACGCATCATGGGCGCGCGTTATCCGTACTACCTGCTGGCCGACAGCAAGGAAGGCCAGACCAAGGAAGGCGAAGTCACCCGCACGGTGCCCAGAAGCCACCCCACCTTCGGCAACATCCGCCAGGGTTTTGTGTACGAGCGGGTGCCGCACATCACGCTCAAGAGCATCGCCAACAACGCCGAGATCGACGTGATCTGGGACACGCACCAGGCCGTCCTGGAGCCGTTGCGCGAACTGCTGAACGCCGCGCTCAAGAAAAACTGGCATGACTGGGAAATCCCCCGCGAGACAGACGACAAGTGGAGCAATGCGACCAGGAAACTGCATGCCGACTGGTGGAAACAACGTATCGCACGGCAGAAAGAGATCGACGCATCCATCGCGGCCAAGGCGGATTTCGAGTTCCTGTACGACCGGCCGTATGACGACAGGAAGAAGGTGCGCGTGGCCGGCCCCTTCACCGTGGAAAGCCTGCTGCCGCATCGCGTGCTGGGCGTGGACGAAGACGACAACCTGATCGACATCGCCTCCGACGTGGGCGACGGTCGGCTCGCGCGCGATTTCGTGCAGATCATCCTGGACAACCTGCGCACGGCTGGCGTGCAGCAGGCGCACAAGACCGACAAGATCAGCTTCACGTCCCTCGTGCCCTGGCCGGGCGAATACGTGTGCGCCGAAGGGCGCTACATGGAAGGCGCTGATGCCGACGGCAACGGTGGCACCGAGAAACGCGCAGGCATCTTCATCGGCCCCGAGTTCGGCACCGTCAGCCGGCCCGACCTGGTGATCGCTGCCCGCGAAGCGGCCGAGGCCGGCTTCGACGTTTTGATTGCCTGCGCCTTCAACTACGACGCGCACAGCAGCGAATTTTCAAAGCTCGGCCGCGTGCCGGTGCTCAAGGCCCGCATGAACGCCGACCTGCACATGGCCGAGGACCTGAAGAACACCGGCAAGGGCAACCTGTTCGTGATCTTTGGCGAGCCCGACATCGACATCCTCGACGCCGCCACCGGCCGCAAACTGGACAAAGGCGAAACGCCCACTGGCGACATCCAGGTCAAGGTCAACGGCGTGGACGTATTCCACCCCAACACCGGCGAAGTGCGCAGCGACGGCGCCGAAGGCATCGCCTGCTGGTTCATCGACACCGACTACAACGAAGAAAGCTTCTTCGTCCGCCACGCCTACTTCCTGGGCGCCAGCGATCCCTACAAATCCCTCAAGACCACGCTCAAGGCCGATATCAACGCCGAAGCCTGGGAATCGCTCAACAGCGACACCTCCCGGCCGTTCGGCAAGCCGACGTCGGGGAGAATCGCGGTCAAGGTCATCAATCACCTGGGGGATGAGGTGATGAAGGTGTTTCGTGTTGTTTGAGGGGCAATTGCCATGGCATTGATCGAGGGATTTCGGGTTCAGAACTACCGCGCCTTGCGCGACGTAACCCTGGGCAAGTTGTCCACCGACCAGCGCGGTGAACCGCTGACCCCGTTCACGGTGGTTATCGGCAAAAACGGTTCAGGGAAAAGCACGCTTTTCGACGCGTTCGGTTTTGTGGCCGACTGCCTGACCAAAGACGTGGAAACCGCCTGTGACGACCCACGACGCGGTGGATTTGACCGCATGCGGTCTTTGGGTACCAGCGAGCCGATTCGTTTCGAGATCTATTACCGGGAAGCACCAGGTGAACGCCCGATGAGCTACGAATTGGCCATTCAGGTGGACGAAACTGGGCGTCCGTTCGTGGAGTCGGAAGTGCTCAAGCAGCGACGCAAAGGCCAGAAGCACGGTCGTCCCTACCCATTTCTGCGCCTGCATCACGGCGAGGGCGAGGTGTGGGCTGGCGAGGAAGCGGTGGAAGATGGAACGGAGGACACCGCGAAAAGGCTTGTTGAGCTGACCGATCGCAGGCAACTTGGCATCGCCACACTGGGCACGCTCAAGGAGCATCCTCGGATCAAGCGGTTTCGCGACTTTTTGAAAGGTTGGTACCTGTCGTACTTTCACCCCGATGCGGCAAGGAGCATTCCCCCCGCTGGTGCCCAGAAGCACTTGAACATTCACGGCGACAACATTGGCAACGTCGTGCAATACATGCAGCGCGAACAAGGTGATCGCTTCGAGTCAGTTCTCAAGAGGATCGCAGAGAAGATTCCCGGCATTGATTCGATTGAGGCGACGCCAACGATTGATGGGCGCGTGGCTCTGAAGTTCAATGATGGCGCTTTTGTGGACTCCTTCTACGCGGGCCAGATGTCCGACGGCACACTCAAGGTGTTCGCCTATCTGCTGCTGATGGAAGACCCCGAGCCGCCACCATTCATCTGCATCGAAGAGCCGGAGAACGGGCTCTACCACAAGCTGCTGGAATCGCTGGCCAGCGAGCTGCGTGCGCACGCCACAGGCAAGCGAAATGCACCCCAGGTGTTCGTGACGACACACCAGCCTTACTTCGTCGATGCCTTGCAGCCCAACGAGGTCTGGCTGCTGAAGAAAGGCGTAGACGGCTTCTCACAGATACAGCGGGTTTCCGATATCGCTTTGGTGAACAATATGGTCGAGCAAGGCTTGCCGTTGGGCGGTCTCTGGTACAGCGATTATCTGGACTCGGAGTGAGACATGCACATTGAAGTGCTGGTGGAGGACAGTTCAGGTACCGCATTGATGGAGCACCTGATGCCAAAGCTGTTGGGGGAAGCCGCCGACGGACATACATGGCGCATCCACGACTTCAAAGGTATCGGACGCATTCCAAGAAATATGACCCGGCAAATGGATGCGGCAAAGAAGACCTTGCTGGACAACCTGCCCAGGTTGCTGGTGGGTTACGGGCGAACCCCCGGCTATGACGCAGTGCTGGTCATGGTCGATACCGACAATCGCAACGTGACGGCGTTCAGGCGTGAGTTGGAAGGCGTGCTGGCCCGGTGTCCGAATGCCCCGAAGACCGTGTTTGGTCTGGCCACCGAAGAGATTGAAGCCTGGTACTTTGGTGACCGGGTGGCCTTGCTTGAGGCGTATCCGCGCGCCGACAAGAAGGTGCTGAACAGGTATCAGCAGGACGCCGTCTGTGGCACTTGGGAAATGCTCGCGGATGCGCTGGTCAAAGGTGGGGCCGCGGCGGTGAAGTCGCAGGGTTACAGGAAGGCAGGTGAACTCAAGCACGAGTGGGCGAATTGCATCGGCCCACGCATGAACGTGGGCCGGAACCAGTCGCCGAGTCTTGGCACCACCCGCCAAGGCGTTACAGATCTGGTGGCCGCGAACTGATCATGCAGTTCCGGATATCTGACACCTTCACCGACAGCCTGTCACGACTGACCGCCGACGAACAGAAGGCAACCAAGATCACGGCGTTTGACCTGCAGCAGAATCCGGCCAGCCCGGGGCTGAAGTTCCACCGCATCGACAAGTCCAAGGACAAGCATTTCTGGTCGGTACGGGTGGGAAGTGACCTGCGCTTGATCATCCACAAGACCGAGAGCAGCTTCCTGCTCTGTTATGCGGACCACCACGACAAGGCTTATCAGTGGGCCGAGCGGCGCCGGCTGGAAACGCACCCGAGCACGGGCGCAGCCCAGTGGGTGGAAATCCGGGAACGGGTGGTGGAGCAGGTCACCAGCGTGCCGGCGCCTGCACCGACAGCCCGCACCAAGCGCCTGCTGTTCAACGGACTGACCGACGAAGCCCTGTTGGCATACGGCGTTCCGGCCGAATGGCTGGCCGATGTGAGAGAGGCCGACGAGGACAGCCTGCTCACCCTGGCCGAACACCTGCCCGCTGAAGCTGCCGAGGCCTTGCTGGATCTGGCCACGGGCGGCAAGCCGCAGGCAACAGCAGTTGCGCAGACGGCAGATCCGTTCAGCCACCCGGACGCGCAGCGCCGCTTCCGTGTGATGAACGACCTGGAGGAGTTGGAACAGGCGCTCAATTACCCGTGGGAAAAGTGGTCGATCTTTCTGCACCCGTCGCAACAACAAATTGTTGCGCGCGACTTCAATGGCGCGGCGCGCGTTTCCGGCTCGGCCGGCACGGGCAAGACCATCGTGGCGCTGCACCGCGCTGTAACGCTGGCGCGATTGAACCCGGATGCACGGGTGTGGCTGACCACGTTTTCCGAGCCCTTGGCCAACGCCCTGCGCAACAAGATGAACTGCCTGATCAGCCACCAGCCCCGGCTGGCAGAGCGGCTGGAGGTGGTAGACATGAACGGCATGGGGCGACGGCTGATGGAGCGCCTGCGCGACAAGAGCCAACCCAAGAGGCGCCTGGCCACACCCACCGACGTGCGTGCCGCAGTGAGCGAGGCTCTGGACCTGGTGAAGGCGGAGCAACCCGGCGCCTTGCTGAGCCGCTTCACGCTGAACTTTGTGTTGGGCGAATGGGCCGATGTGGTGGACGCCTGGCAACTGGCCAGCTGGGACGACTACCGCGACGTGAAGCGCCTGGGCCGCAAGACGCGGCTGAGCGAAGCGCAGCGCCAGGCGCTATGGCAGGTGTTTGAAGGGGTGCAAAGCCGCCTGGAAGCGGCCAGGTTGATGACCCAGGCGCGGCTGTTTACCGGGCTGGCAAGCAAGCTGGCGCAGCTCAAGCACCCGCCGTTTGAGTTCGTGGTGGTTGATGAGGCGCAGGATGTGAGCGTGAGCCAGCTGCGTTTGCTGGCGGCCATGGCCGGTGTGGCGCCTGAAGGTGGCGGCACCGTGCGGCCCAACAGCCTGTTCTTTGCGGGCGACCTGGGGCAGCGCATTTTTCAGCAGCCTTTCTCATGGAAGTCGCTCGGGGTCGATGTGCGCGGGCGTTCGCGCACGCTCAACATCAACTACCGGACTTCGCACCAGATTCGTCAACAGGCTGATCGCCTGCTGGGACCGGAAGTGTCTGACATGGACGGTAACACCGAGACGCGCAAGGGCACGGTGTCGGTGTTCAACGGGCCTGCGCCAATCATCCAGTCGTTCGAGGATGAAGAAGCCGAGCGGAACGGGGTCGCCGGGTGGATTCGGGACCTTCTGGACCATGGCTTCGCAGCCCACGAAATAGGTGTGATCGTGCGGTCCGAGATGCAACTGGAACGTGCCAGCGCGGGACTCGACGCGGCGGGCCTGCCCCACCGTTTGCTGGATGAGCATGTTGAGACAGCACCGGGCGAAGCCTCTTTGTGCACCATGCACCTGGCGAAAGGGCTGGAGTTCCGGGCTGTGGTCGTCATGGCTTGCGATGACGATGTGCTGCCGCTGCAAGCCCGTATAGAGAGTGTGATGGACGACGCAGACCTGGAAGATGTCTACAACACCGAACGGCACCTGCTCTACGTGGCTTGCACGAGGGCACGCGACCGGCTGATGGTGAGCAGCGTCGCGCCCGCCTCCGAGTTTGTGGATGACATGTTGCGCTGAGTTGCGACAGGACAACCCCCAATGCCTGCAGGGCACCTAGC
>JAGPBF010000227.1 GCA_018063505.1 Rhodoferax sp. | reverse complement strand
AGTGTGCCAGCCACTTGGCTGTTTGCTGCGGGTCGGCCATATCCTGCTTGTTCAGGATCTTGAGCGCGGGCTTGCCGCGCGTGAGCTCGGCCAGCAGCGGGTTGGCGCTCGAGCCAGGCAGGCGTGCGTCCAGCAGTTCGATCACGACGTCGATCTCCGGCATGCGCTCGGCGATGGCTTTGCGCGTCGTGTGCATGTGGCCGGGAAACCATTGGATGGGCATGGCGTGGGGCCTCTTGTTGCGTTCCGGCGAGGCCGATCCTGGACAGGGTTCGGACGGGCCGAGGTAGCGCAGCATGCGTTCCCTGAGCCGTGGCCGTGCGGCTGAGCGTACCAGAGAGGGGATGCCGGCGTCGAACTGCCGCAGATGGCTGCAACTTCGATAACATGCACCATGATCAGAGCAGCCCGCAAGCAGGCGCCATGAGCCGCAGCTTTGCGCCGTACCCCTTCAGCCCGGTGGTCCATCCGGCCGTGGTGCCGCCGCTGTCCGATGGCGTCGAGCGCGTGCGCCATCCCGTGGCCATCGTCGGCGCCGGCCCGGTGGGCCTGACCGCGGCAATCGGCCTGGCCCTGCAGGGCGTGCGCTCGGTGCTGATCGAAGCGGACGACGGCGTGTGCGCCGGCAGCCGCGCGATCTGCATCTCGCGTCGCAGCCTTGAAATCGCGCATCGCCTGGGTGCACTCGACGGATTCCTCCAGATCGGTCTGCCCTGGACCGGCGGACGTAGCTACTACCGCGACGCCGAGGTGCTGCACTTTTCGATGCCGGCCGACGACAACCAGAAGCTGCCGCCAATGGTGAACCTGGCGCAGTACCACATCGAAGAGATATTGCTGCGCCGCGCCGAGTCGCTGGCAGAGTTCATCGACATCCGCTGGCAGACGCGGCTCACGGCGATCGACACCTCCCGGCAGGACGGGGTCGGCCTGTCGCTGGCGAGCCCGGCTGGCGACTATGCCCTGCATGCCGACTGGGTGGTCGCCTGCGATGGTGGTCGCAGCTTCATCCGCGAATCGCTCGGCCTGAAGCTGGAGGGTGCCAGTTACGAGGGGCGCTACGTTATCGTTGACATTCTGCTCGACAGCACACGGCCGGCCGAGCGGCTGGCCTATTTCGACCCGCCATGCAATCCCGGCTCGACCGTGCTGGTGCACAAGCAGCCGCACGGCGTGTGGCGCATCGATTACCAGTTGCGCGACGGTGAGGACCCCGAGGAAGCCGTGAAGCCGGAAAACGTCATGCCGCGGGTCGAAAGCCTGCTGGCAATGATGGGCGAGGCGGGTGACTGGAATCCGATCTGGATCACGATCTACAAGGCCAACGCACTGACCATGCCCGACTATCGCCTGGGCCGCGTGCTGTTCGCCGGTGACGCGGCGCACCTGGTGCCGATCTTCGGCGTGCGCGGCGCCAACTCGGGCATCGACGACGCCGACAACCTGGCCTGGAAGCTGGGCCATGTCGTGCAAGGCAAGGCGGGCCAGTGCCTGCTGGACAGTTATTCGGCCGAACGCGTGGCTGCGGCACGCGAGAACCTGTTCTACGGCACCAAAAGCACCGAGTTCATGGCGCCGCCCTCATTCGCGTTCGACCTGATGCGCACCGCGGTGCTTGGCCTCGCAACCAGGCACGCCAAGCTGCGTTCGCTGATCAATCCACGCCAGACCTCGCCCATTGCGTATGTCGATTCGCCGCTCAATGGGGCTTCGGACGGGTTCTCTGCCGGTCCCGCGCCGGGCAGCGTTCTGCCCGAATGCCAGGTCGGTGACGGCTTTCTCACGGATCTCCTGGGCAATGGGTTTGTGGCCCTGTACTTCGGCGAGGAAATCGATGCGCCCACGTTGCCTTGCGCAGTTCGCGTGTTGCCACGTGCCTGCGACCACACGGGACGGCTGTACCCGATGTACGGTGCGAGCGAGGGCAGTCTCTACCTGGTACGGCCCGACGGTCATGTGCTGGCGCGTTGGCACGATGCGTGCCGCGCTGACGTGAACGCAGCGCTTGGCCACGTCCTTGGCGAAAGCATCTTGTCATGAACGAAGCTGACCTCGACGTCCTCTATACCCGGCTTTGCCGCACGATGACGACACTTGGCCAGGCACAGGCACCCTTGTACCTGGCGCGCTTTGCGTTGCTGGCCCTTGCCCAGATCGACGATCGTCCGACGGGCGAGCGCCTGATCACGGAGGCCGCAACCGGCCTGGAGCCGGAGCCGGAGGACTGATGCCGCTGCCGCAAAGATGCCTGGCCGGGCCTGCAAGCCCGCCGTCGCGCGACCCTCGAAACCCCGTTGAACCACCCGGTTCATCCGCATGGCCCGCCGCGTCCCGCCTGGGGTGTTGCGTGTCGGCATTGTCTGCATCGGTCTGCTGATGTCGTTCATCTTCTTTGCGCGGGGTTGAGCTGCTTGGCCGATGGCGAAGCAACTGCCTGGCCCGTGACCTTTGAGAGCGGATGAACCGCTTTATTGTTGGCCGGTGCGGGCTCTTGGCGCCTGAGCACTGGCACCGGTGCGAGGCCGCTCGGCAGACGCCGCCAATAAGCCTGCTGCGCAGTGCGACTCTCCGGCGCTGCTGGGCGCAATGCAAGGGCTTGCGATAACATGCGGCGCATGAGCATGATTGCCGTTTCTTGCGCCGCATGGCGCTTCTGGATGGGGCCCTGGCCCCTTCTTGCGGCCGCACTTTCCTGAGCCCGGCGAACTTTTTTCCTATTGCGCCAACATCATTTCGCCGGGCCAAATGCTCGCGCGCCAATGGAAATGGGTTTTCGTGCGCCAGCGGCCGCGGGATACATCTGACGCACTGCTGACGGCATGACACGGCCGTTGCCGGGTCGCTGCAATGGCCCGGCGCAATTGCGCTGCACACCCACAACCATTCACGCCAACCAGCGCCACCGCGCCACCAGAGGCGGCCAGCAGGCAAGCCTGCAGCTGCATTGACATGCATGCCTGTCTGCGTCGCGGCGTTGACGCTGCCCCTTTAACCGGTCATCAGGAGTTACCACCATGGCCCCGATTCGTTTCATTCTTGCCGCCACCGACTTCTCGCCCGAGGGCAACAACGCCGTATGGCGTGCCGCTGCGATGGCCCGGCAGTCCGGTGCCCGCATGGGCATCGTCCATGTCGTAGACCCGGCGGGTTACCAGCCGCTGCGCGACTGGATGATGCCGTGTTACCCACTGGACCAGAAGGAGGCGCGCGGACTGGCGCAGGCGCGCCAGTTGGCCATTGATGTGGCCAATGGTCACGGTTTGACGCCGTCGGTCCATGTGCCGGTGGGCGATGTCAGCGAGGAAGTGGTCTGCGCCGCAGCCCAGGCGGATCTGCTGGTGCTCGGACGGCCACACAGGCGCAGACTGCGGGATTTGCTGACAGTGCGTACCGCAGACCGGATTCTGCGCGCCAGCCGGCGGCCGGTGCTCGTGGTCCGCAATACTGTCTTGGGTCCATACAACAAGGTCTTGGTGCCGCTCGATTTCAGCGCCTGTTCCGACGCCGCATTGCGTGCCGCCACGCAATTGGCGCCCGAACAGACACTTCGGCTGTTCCATGCCCTGGACCCTGTTGGTGAAACCATGATGCGCGAAGCCGAGGTTCCAGTCTCGGTCGTACGGGACGTTCGTGCCCGCGAGGATGCGGGCACGCTGGCGCGGATGCGGCGCCACGTGACGCGGTTGGGCCTGGACCACCGGGCGATGTTGTTCGCTGTTGGCCGTGGACGCTCGGTCCAGGCCACAGCGGAGCACGCGCGGCAACAGGGCGCCGAACTGATGGTGATCACCAGGAAAGGGCGCTGGTCGCTTGCAGAGCTGCTGCGCGCAGATGCCAGCACGAGGCTGCTGCAGTCCTCTTCGTGTGACCTGCTGATGCTGCCGCGGTGGCTCGATGCCCAGGCGCAATTGCGTACGGCGACGCAGGCGCGCAGGGCAATCGGCGAGGGCGGGGCCAGGCACACCGGCGGACCGGGTCTGTCCGCCGGTGCCGGCGCATCACTGCGGCACGACAGCCAGCTCAACTGGTTGGGCAGACGGTGAGTTGCAGATTACGCTGGCGCCGCCATGGCTGGGCCGATCCATGGTGCGTGAGGGGCCGCTGATATCGGCAAAATCCGTGGGGCTATCGATTGCCGCAAGCGCCACGTCTGGGTAAACTCAGGCCATGCGAATTTCCGCCCACTTCACCAGCCGCAACGATGACGTGACCATTCTGGTCGCGATCAATGCCGGGCGCGCGAGAACGCGCCTCAAAGGTGTGGCCGGTCTGCAGCGGACCGCCGCACTTATCTAAGCCCGGCGGTCCGCCCTCCTTTCTTCCCTAGCGCAAACCATCGACCGTCGGGCAGCAGTCCCGCGCGGTGGCGGCCATCTGTGGTTTCAGATGCGTCGCATTCGACTGGAGTGCTTCATCATGCAATCAGTACCAGCGCGTGGCTTCGAGCGCACGCTCACCGAACTCGACTTTGCCCGATTGCGCAAGCTTGCCAACGACAAGCCACCGCAGTGGCTGACCGACTTGCTGGACGGGGTCGACATCCTGGATGCGCGCGAATTGCCCTCGGACACGGTCACGATGTACAGCACCGTGGAATTCCAGGATCTGTACACCGGGCGCCGACAGCAACTCACGATTTGTTATCCGAACGACGCCGAGCCGGCCGCCGGCTTCGTGTCCGTGCTCTCGCCTGTGGGTTGCGCGTTGCTGGGCCTGCGTGTGGGTGATGTTGCCCGCTGGCAGACGCCCAGCGGCGAGGGTGGTGGAGCGCAGATCTTGTCGGTGCTGTTCCAGCCCGAAGCCTCAGGCGACTACAGCTTGTAGTGGCCGCCCGCGCTGCGCGTTCCCCCGAACTTGTTTGGCCGGACCGGCGTCGCCAGCCGAGGTGGCAGGCGCGCCTGCGTCCATTTGCAGGACTCACACCACCATGTTTTTGACTTCGATACTTGCGCTGACCGACTTCTCGGCCGATGGCGAGCGGGCGCTGGCGCGTGCCGGCCAGATTGCGCGTGAACACGGGGCGGCGTTGCGATTGATGTACATGCCCTTCGGCAAGCATCCGCAATGCCTGGATGCGGATACACGCCTGTCCCAGACCGCCATTGCGATGGAACAGCGTCTGGAGCTGACGGTGCGAACCGTCGGAGCCGGCAACCATTCGCTGGACAATGTCCTGTTGCAGGCCGAACATGCCAGGCTGCTGGTGCTGCCGCGGCGCAGCGAGCGAGGCATTCTTGATTCCTGGTTCGTCGGGCCGGACGCGATCCGGTTCGCGCGTGATTGCCGATGCCCTGTGCTGGTGGTGCACGGCGCAAAACGCCGACGCCTGCGCCAGATCGTGGTGGGGATCGACTTTACGTCTGCATCGCATCACCGTGCCATGCTCGCATGCCTGCTCGACCGCGACGCAAAGGTCGAGCTTTTTCACGCGGTCAGCGCTACCGGCGAGAGTCAGCTGCGCAGGGCCGACCTTGATCGCAGCGTGCGGCGCCGTTATCGCGACAACTGTATCGAACATGCGCGGGTTCAGCTGGGGCAGATGACGCAGTCCCTGTACGCCCATTCAATGCCGGTCGTGTCTTGGGCTCAGATCGGTGAACCCGCTGAGCAACTCATGGCACGCCTGGCTTTGACCGGCGCCGACCTGGTGTTGGTGGGTAAACGCCGCAGGTCTGCCGCGATCGATTGTCTGCTGCGCAGCACCGCGCACGAACTGCTCGCGCAGGCGCAGTGCGATGTGATGGTGGTGCCGGAGGACTTCAAGCTGTCGGCTACCCGCTCTGCGGTGCAGCGGCTGAAGGACCCGGCCCCGCCGCAATGGCCGCCATGGCCTGCCATCGGAAGGCAGTGAGATGCGGTTGAGGTTTGCCGCGTCGTTGCGCAGTGCGCGCCGAGGGCACCACCGCACACGGTGGTTCGAAGTCAACCGGCAGGGCGACAGATGGGCAAGCGTCTGGTCTGGGCGCAATGGTGAAGGTCTTGTGCTCTTGGCAGAGTGGTCCAACGCCGTGCTCAGGCTCCGAACATGCGGTTGCGCGCGAACTCAAGGTGCTGGCGCATCGCCATGTTCGCGCCAGGGCCGTCATGCCGGCGCACAGCGGCCACGATGGCCGCGTGTTCGGCCTGCACAACCTGCTGGCGCTCTGCGCTTTTGGTCAGTGACATATTGCGCATCAGGTTCATGCTGACCAGCACCTGTTCCTGCATCTGCGCAATGGCCGACACGAAGAACTGGTTGTGTGATGCGCGCGCCAGCGCCAGATGGAACTCGTAGTCTTCCCGTGCACCCACGCCGTGTTCGGCGATCACGGTGTCCAGGTTGCGCAGGCTTTGCTCGATCAAGGCCATGTCTGCCGGACCTGCCTTGCGGGCTGCCAGTTCGGCCGCGCCGGACTCGACGACAACCCGGAATTCGAAGCAACGCTGCACGTCCGAGAGGTTCTCCAGCGGCGTGAAGCGCGGCATGTCCGGGTCTGGACGGCGCTGCACGACGGTTCCCGACCCTTGGCGCGTACTGGTCACGCCATCGGCACGCAGA
>JAGPBF010000226.1 GCA_018063505.1 Rhodoferax sp. | reverse complement strand
CTACGGCCAGACCCATGCGACCAAGGCCAATCCGGCGGTCGCCACCAACTGGATGGCCCAGGCCTTCGATTGCCTGTCGTTCACGATCGAGATGCCGTTCAAGGACAACGCCGACCTGCCCGATCCGCTGACCGGCTGGAGTGGCGAGCGCGCCAGGAATCTCGGCGCGGGGGTGCTGCAGCCGGTGCTGGCGGTGCTGGGAGAGTTGCGCTCCTGACCGCGCGCCGTCCGGCCATGACAGGTGGTTCATGCCTCGATCGCCGGTCTAACCAAGAAGCGCGCCGCTTCGGCCCGTCGTCGAAAACCGGGGGCCGCAAGCAGCGACAATGCCGGCAATGACCCAAGGCAAACGTATCTCCGCGGACATCGGCGCCGGTGCGCTGCAGGCCATCAAGGACATGGGCGCCGCAGCCAGACGGGCCAGAACCAGCGCCGGTGATGGCCAGACCACCGCGGCCACCCGACTGGGAGTACACGTGCAGACAATCGCCCGCATCGAATCGGGTGAACCCGGTGTCGCCATCGGGCATGTGTTGGGGTTTTTGGCTTTGTACGGCATCGAGGCCAGGCTGCTGCTGCCGCCGCCTGTTTCGATGCCCGTGCCCGCCGGTGACAAGGACACCCGATGATTCCTCCCGACAAGGATCCGTCCAGCGCCGCTGACTTGAATGTGCTGCGGATCCTGACGGTCCTGGCGACCATTGCACTGGGCTGGATCCTGCTGCCTTTTTACGGGACCATCCTGTGGGGCGCCATCATCGCGTTGTTGTTTACGCCACTGTTCCGCCGCATGTTGCCGCGCCTGCGGCGGCGGCGAACGCTGGCAGCGTTGTTGACGCTGCTGCTGGTGCTGCTGCTGGTCATCCTCCCGATGGTGTTGATCAGCGCCGCGCTGGCGCGCGAGGCCGCCCAGTTCTATGAGCAGCTTCAAACGGGCGATGTGAATCCGGGGCGTTACTTCCGGGGGCTGTTCGATGCGTTGCCAACCTGGGTGACGGCATTGCTGGACCGTTTCGGCCTGTTCGACTTCGAGTCTCTGCAGGCGCGCCTGTCACAGCTGTTGGCGCAAGCCAGCAAGTTTATCGCCACCCAGGCGCTGAACATCGGGCAGAACACGTTCGAATTCGTGGCCAGCATCTTCATCGCGCTGTACCTGGCCTTTTTCCTGATTCGCGACGGTGAAAATATCTCGCGTTCGCTGCAGCGCGCCATTCCGCTGTCGCCGTCACACAAAGCGGAGTTGCTGGAAAAGTTCGCTACCGTCATCCGTGCGACGGTCAAGGGCAATCTGCTGGTGGCGCTGATCCAGGGCAGCCTGGGTGGTCTGGCATTCTGGTTCCTGGGGATCAAGGGGGCAGTCCTGTGGACCGTCGTGATGACGTTCATGTCCTTGTTGCCGGCGGTCGGTGCGGGCCTGGTGTGGGCGCCGGTTGCCATCTATTTTCTTGTGACCGGCGCGATCTGGCAGGGCGTCGTCCTGATCGCCTACGGTGTGTTGGTGATCGGACTGGTCGACAACCTGCTTCGGCCGATCCTGGTTGGCAAGGACACCCGCATGCCCGACTACGTTGTGATGATCTCCACGCTGGGCGGCATGACGGTATTTGGCATCAACGGCTTTGTGATCGGACCGACGATCGCTGCCATGTTCATCGCTGTCTGGCAAATGCTCGGGAAAACGGGGGGCGAGAGGTCCTGAACCGGGCCACGCAGGCGCGCCCGGCGGCGCCCCGCACCATCGGCATCAGGCGTAATACGCCGCCACGAATGCTTCGAAGCTGCCTGTGTCGTGCGCATCCAGCTGCTGCTGCTCCAGCAGCGACTCGGCTGCCACGGCCTTGAAGCGGGCTTGGGTTTCTGCGTCCAGCGGATTGGCCAGCAGCGCCTGCTTGTGGTGCTGGGAGGCAAACATCGCGTACCTGAAGAAGCCGCCATGGGTACGTGCGGCTTCCAGCACCTGGGCCGACGGCGTCAGGTCAGGGTCGTCGATGCGTTTGCGCAGCAAGGCCATCGCATGGCTGTAACGCGTGCCGCCATAGGCGGTGTCGAGCATTTCGGCAAACGGTGCCATGTCGTCGAACAGTTCATGCGCCAAGGGACGGAACGGCTGCTCGTGGTTGTGCACCAGCAGATGAAGGTCACTTTGCCGCCCCCGGGTGACAATGCGGCGCTTGTTTTCGTCGTTTTCACCTTGCTCGCGGGCGCTGATCGGCGGGCTGTCGCGAAACAGGCACATCAGCAGCAATACATCGGCAAAGCTGCCCTGCTCGGGCGTGATGCCGATATCGACCATCGGATTGAGGTCGAACAGGCGCATCTCGATGTATTCGACGCCATGCAGGCGCAGGCCCTTGGCCGGGCGGTCCGGCGAGACGCGTTTGGGGCGCATCGGCGCGTAGAACTCGTTCTCGATCTGCAGCAGATTCGCGTTGAGCTGCTTCCAGTGTGCGCCGTCCTTGACGCCCAGTTGTTCGTAGTAGGGGTCCGGCGTGCGGATGGCTGTCTCGAGCGCCGCGGTGTATGCCGCCAGCGAGTTGAAGTTGACATTGAGATTCCTCTGGGCGCTGTTCTGGTAACCCAGGTCGCTCATGCGCAGGCTGGTGGCAAACGGCGCATACAAGGTGCCGGGGACCAGCTGCTGCAGATCGGATTTGCGGCCCTGCAGGAACGACTCGCAGATCGCCGGCGAGGCTCCGAACAGGTAGGGAATGAGCCAGCCGTAACGCAGGAAATTGCGGATCAGTCCGAAATACCGGTTGCTGATGAAATCCTGCCGGCGCCCGTTGTCGTCGCAGCATTCCTGCAGGGCGCTCCAGAAGTCGTCGGGCAGGGACCAGTTGTAGTGCACGCCGGCAATCGCCTGCATGTGCCGGCCATACCGCAGCCCCAGGCCTTCACGGTAGACCTTTTTCATCTTCGCCCGGTTGGAGTTTCCGTAGTCGGCGATCGGAATCGTGTTGTCGTCTCCGATGACGCATGGCATCGAGCTGGCCCACATGGTTTCCTCGCCCAGTGCCGGAACCGTGAAGCGGTGGATGTCGCGCAGGAAGCGCAGCGGTTCATCCAGATCGGCGCTCGGCGGCGTGATGAATTCGAGCAGTGCCTCTGAATAGTCGGTGGTGATCCAGGGGTGGGTCAGCTTGGATCCCAGGCTTTGCGGATGGTAGGTTTGTGCCAGTTTGCCGGCGGGATCCACGCGCAGGCATTCCTTTTCATAACCGCGCCGGATTCCGCGCAGGACTTGCGCCTGCACCCGCCCCGAGAACTGGCCGACGGCATCACAACAAGTGAACTTCAACATTTTCGCTACTTTCCCCAAAACGGCAGGCAGTATGGCAGCTTTCGGCTGGCCGCATGCGGCATGCCGATGGGGCCGAGGCTTTTCGGTGGTATTGCGCCTGGCATTTGCGCGAACACGCCGCCCATGTTTGCAGTTTGCCCCTTCGTTCGGTCCGGGGCAAGAACCTGGGGCGTACGCCACAATCCGAGAAAGTGTGGCGCCACGCCGGCGCGAAGACCACGGCAAGGGGATTGCATGCAATTACTGGGAGCGGCCGCCATCGAGGCCTTGTTGCCAATGTCGCCATGTATCGACGTGGTGGCCGGTGCGATGCGTGCGATTTCCTGCGGCCAGGTGCTGGCGCCGTTGCGCAACGTCATGGCGCTGCAGTCGCCCAACGCCATGGGCATCATGCCCGGGGCGATGCCGGCGCATGGGTGTTTTGGTGTCAAGGTGCTGGCGCTGTATCCAGGCAACGGTGCCAAGGGCCTGCCCAGCCATGCCGGCATGGTGTTGCTGTTCGATTCCGCCAGCGGCGCTCCAGTGGCTGTGCTCGAGAGCAACAGCCTGACGGCACTGCGCACCGCTGCTGCCAGCGCCGTGGCGACCCGTGCCCTGGCCCGGCCCGGCAGCAGTGTGCTGGCACTGCTGGGCACCGGCCATCAGGCGCTGTGGCATGTGCGTGCGATGCGCGAGGTGATGCCGCTGCGCAGGCTGCAATTGTGGAACCATCGTCGCGATGGCGCGCAGCAACTGATGGCACAACTCGGTGAACTCGGCGCAATAGAGGTGGCAGTGGCCGACTCGCCGCAGGAAGCGCTCGAGGGTGCCGACGTGGTGTGCACCGTGTCGGCCGCGCGCGAGCCGATTCTGCACGGCGCCTGGTTGTCCCCGGGCCAACATGTGAACCTGGTGGGCGCCAGTGTGGCCAGCGCGCGCGAGGCCGACGACGAGGTGGTCCGGCGCAGCCGCTACTTTGTCGACGCACGGGCCAGCGCGGCGGTTCAGGCAGGCGAGTGGCTGCATGCGATTGCCGCTGGCGTCGTGTCGCATGAGCATCTGCTGGGCGAGATCGGCGAAGTGCTGCTCGGCGACATCGCCGGACGCATCCACAAGGACGACATCACGGTCTACAAGTCGCTGGGGCATACTGCGCAAGATCTTGCCACGGCCGACACCATCCTGCGCATGGCCCGCGCCAGTGGTCAATACCCGGAGCTGCCGTGGTGAGCCGCGGTCAAGGCCGCAGGCCTATTGCGGTGGCAGTGGCACCGACCCCAGTGCAACCGCGGTCACCCCGTTCTGAGGCGAACCGTCGATCAGCTTGTCGGAGTAGGTCAGGTACACCAGCACATTGCGCTTGCGGTCGAGCATGCGCACCACGCGCAGTTTCTTGAACAGCACGGAGATGCGCTCGTTGAACATTTCCTCCTGCGCGTCCATCGACTTGCCATTGAACGAGATCGGACCGACCTGGCGGCAGGCGATCGACGCCTCGGCCTTGTCTTCGGCCAGACCGATGGCGCCCATCACGCCACCGGTGCGTGCACGCGATACATAACAGGTCACGCCATTGACCTTGGGGTCGTCGTAGGCTTCGACCACGACCTTGTGGTTGGCGCCGATCAGGATGAACGCGGTCGACACCTCGCCCACTTTTTCCGCATGGGCCACGCCGCCGATGCCAAAGGCCAGCAACAGTGAAGCGAGTAGTTTCATGGTGTTTCTTTCATGGTTACGATGACCGGATAACGGGTGTGCCCGGACCCTCCGGATGCAAGGAACGCGTCTGGTAATTGTTGCCTTCGCGGCAAAAACCAAGGGGAAATGCAAAAAATGTCCGCGCTGCGCCGCGAAAAGGCACCAGGTTGGTGCCCGATGTGACAAGCCGCAGCCAGAGTCTGCACAATACACCTTCATGCCAACTGTGAAACTGCCGATAAGACCCATGAGTGGCCCAATACGCGGGCCTGCCTGTGGGGCCGATGTGAGCGCGTGCGAGTCTGTCAGCCAAGAGCCATTGTTCGATTTCCGTTCGGTGCGGTTTTGCACCGACGCATTGACGCTTGCGCGTGCGACGGGGTGTTCGCTCGATCGCTGCCGCCAGGAATTGTTCATCGCCGAGGGCGACATGGCTTTGGCCTTTGATTGGCTGGTGTCGGGTTACGCGGCAACGACGGAATCTGCAATCCTGCACTAGATTCGCGCGCAGCGAATTGCAGGCTGCAGATCACCCCGCGTGCACCACCACCAGCCAGGCACTTGCGACGGTCTTGCCTGCATTGCGGATGTGGTGCGGCCGGTCGGCGGCGTAGCGCGCGGTCTCGCCGGGCCTGATGCGCTGGAGCAAATCGGCTGAGCGCACCTCCAGTGCTCCGGCCGTCACGCTGAGGTGCTCCAGGGTTCCGGCTTCGTGGGCCTGTGACTCCAGCACGCCGCCAGGCTGAACGGTCAACGCATACCATTCGAATTGGCCGGCCAGGCTGATCGGACCCAGGATACGCAACTCGCACAGGCCATCCGGACTGCGGATGGCGGGGGCGCCATGTGCGGAAAGCAGTTCGATCGCTGTCGCGGTCGGCGCCGGCGCATGGCCCAGCAGGTCGCCCATCGATACCCCCAACGCGTTGGCCAGTCGCCAGACCACGGCGACGGTGGGGTTGGCCTGCCCGCGCTCGATTTGTGACAACATTGATTTGGAGACCCCGGCCTTGCGCGACAAGGCCTCGAGCGACAGGCTGGCGGTCTTGCGCAAATCGGCCAGGGTGTCGCCGACGCGGGGCGGTTCGCCGGCGACCGGATTCTTGTTGCGTTGATGCATGATGTTTCGATATACTGCAAACAAGTTCAATATATCGAACTATGTTCGTTATCCAGAAACAGGCATTGTGCCCGAGCCACCGACGCCAAGGAGCATCCCATGACCATCAAGCCCGATTTTATTGATCATCTGCGCCTGGAACTGCAAGGCATCCGTGATGCCGGCATGTACAAGGCTGAACGCATCATCGCAAGCCCCCAGGGCGCGCACATCCGTACGCTGGCCACTGACGGTACGCGCCGCGAGGTGCTCAATCTTTGCGCCAACAACTACCTGGGCCTGTCGTCCCATCCGGATGTGATTGCCGCCGCGCACGAGGCGCTGCGCACCCATGGTTACGGCCTGAGTTCGGTGCGGTTCATCTGCGGCACGCAGGATCTGCACAAGACCCTGGAGGCGCGTTTGTCGCGTTTCCTGGGCACCGAGGACACCATTCTTTATGCCGCGG
>JAGPBF010000225.1 GCA_018063505.1 Rhodoferax sp. | reverse complement strand
CCTTCGGCCTGCATCTGCGCGACCCGGCGATCGATATGCGATTTCTCGAGCTTGAAGTCCGGGATACCGTAACGCAGCAGGCCGCCGATCCGATCGTTCTTCTCGAACACGGTCACGTCATGTCCCACCCGTGCCAATTGCTGGGCCGCTGCCAATCCGGCAGGGCCGGACCCCACGACCGCAACGGACTTGCCAGTGCGGTGCTTTGCCTTTTGCGGTTTGACCCAGTCGTTGGCCCAGGCCTTGTCGCTGATGGCATGCTCGATCGACTTGATGCCAACCGCGTCGTCATTCACATTGAGCGTGCAGGCAGCCTCGCACGGCGCCGGACAGATACGCCCGGTGAACTCCGGAAAGTTGTTGGTGCTGTGCAGCACCGCTGCGGCGTTCTTCCAGTCGCCCTGGAAGACCAGGTCGTTGAAATCCGGAATGATGTTGTTGACCGGGCAACCGTTGTTGCAAAACGGCGTACCGCAGTCCATGCATCGCGCGCTCTGAATCTTTGCCTGGCCATCGTCCAGTGCCAGCACGAACTCGCGGTATTCCTTGACCCGCTCCGAGACGGGCCGATAGCCTTCCTCCAGCCGCGGGTACTCCATGAATCCGGTGATTTTTCCCATGTTCAATCCTGCTGATGTCTGTCGCTGCGTTGATTACTTGGCTGCCACGGCGCTGGCCTTGCCCGCCACCGGGGCTGCGGCCTTGGGCTCTGGCTTGATGCTGGCCTCGACCACCTTGCGCGAGGCGATCTCGCCGAGTGCACGCTTGTATTCGATCGGGAAAACCTTGACGAACCGACCGCGACTGGCTTCCCAGTTGTCGAGCAGGACACGCGCACGTTTGCTGCCGGTCCAGCGGTTGTGATCCTCGAGCAGTTTCTTCAACTGGGCCTCGTCGGACTGGCCTCGATGCCAGACCGCCCGATCGACCATCACTTGCTGCTCGCGGGCCGAAAGCACGTTTTCAAGCGACACCATGGCGGTATTGCAGCGCTGCGCAAATTTTCCGTCTTCGTCGTAGACATAGGCAATGCCGCCACTCATGCCGGCGGCAAAGTTGCGCCCGGTCTGGCCCAGCACGGCCACGGTTCCACCGGTCATGTATTCGCAGCCATGGTCACCGGTACCTTCGACGACGGTGGTTGCACCCGACAGCCGCACTGCGAACCGCTCGCCGGCAACACCACCAAAGAATGCCTCTCCGGTGGTGGCGCCATACAGCGCCGTGTTGCCGATGATGATGTTGCGCGTCGGATCACCGCGGAACTCGATGCTCGGGCGAACCACCACCCGGCCGCCGCTCAGGCCCTTGCCGGTGTAGTCGTTGGCGTCGCCGATCAGGTACAGCGAAATGCCGCTGGCCAGGAAGGCGCCAAACGATTGACCACCAGTGCCTTCGAGCTGGATCCGGATCGTATCGTCGGGCAGGCCTTGCGGATGCACCTTGGTCAGCGCACCGGACAACATCGCACCCACGGATCGGTTGACGTTGTGCACCACCTCGATGAACTTGACCTTCTCGCCGCGTTCGAATGCCGGCCGGCATCGCTCGATCAGCAGGCGGTCGAGCGCGCGGTCCAGGCCGTGGTCCTGCTCCTGCACGTGGAATCGCGACACCTCCGCCGGAACCTTGGGCTGGGCAAACAGGCGCGCAAAATCCAGTCCGCGCGCCTTCCAGTGGCCGATGCCGCGCGCAGTATCGAGCAGATCGGCCCGGCCGATCATGTCGTCGAACTTGCGGATGCCGAGCTGGGCCATGATCTGGCGCACCTCTTCGGCGACAAAGAAGAAGTAGTTGACGACATGCTCGGGCTTGCCGGAAAACTTCTTGCGCAGTACCGGGTCCTGGGTGGCTACACCGACCGGACAGGTATTGAGGTGGCACTTGCGCATCATGATGCAGCCTTGCACCACCAGCGGTGCGGTTGCAAAGCCGAACTCGTCGGCACCGAGCAAGGCGCCGATGGCGACATCGCGGCCGGTCTTCATCTGGCCGTCGGCCTGCACGCGTATACGCCCGCGCAGGCGGTTGAGCACCAGCGTCTGCTGGGTCTCTGCCAGTCCGATTTCCCATGGGCTTCCGGCATGCTTGATCGACGACCAGGGCGAGGCACCGGTGCCGCCGTCATGCCCGGCAATCACCACGTGGTCACTCTTGCACTTGGCCACGCCTGCGGCAATGGTTCCAACGCCGATTTCGCTGACCAGCTTGACGCTGATGCTGGCGTGCGGCGCGACGTTCTTCAGATCATGGATCAGCTGGGCCAGGTCCTCGATCGAATAGATGTCATGGTGCGGCGGCGGCGAGATCAGGCCGACACCGGGCACCGAATAACGCAGCTTGCCGATGTAGTCCGACACCTTGCCGCCTGGCAACTGGCCACCCTCGCCCGGCTTGGCGCCTTGCGCCATCTTTATCTGGATCTGGTCGGCGCTGTTGAGGTATTCGGCCGTGACACCGAAACGACCCGATGCGACCTGCTTGATGCGCGAACGCAGTGAATCACCGTCTTTCAGTGCGTAGTCGGCCTCCACGACGTCGTGGCCCATGATGTCACCCAGGGTCTGGCCCACGGTGATCGGGATGCCATTGAGCTCCTGGCGATAACGCGCCGGATCCTCGCCGCCTTCACCGGTATTGCTCTTGCCACCGATACGGTTCATGGCCACGGCGAGCGTCGCATGCGCCTCGGTGGAAATCGACCCCAGTGACATGGCGCCGGTGGCAAAACGCTTGACGATCTCGCTGGCCGGCTCGACCTCGTCGACCGAGATGGCCTTGGCCGGATCGATCTTGAACTCGAACAGACCGCGCAAGGTCATGTGCCGGCGCGACTGGTCATTGATCAGCTGGGCATACTCCTTGTAGGTGCTCCAGTTGTTGGCACGCGTGCTGTGCTGCAGCTTGGCAATCGCATCGGGCGACCACATATGCTCTTCGCCGCGTACCCGCCAGGCATATTCGCCGCCGGCGTCGAGCATGTTCTCGAGCACCGGATCTTCGCCGAATGCCGCGTTGTGCATGCGAATCGCCTCCTTGGCGATCTCGAATACACCGATACCTTCAACCCGGCTGGGGGTGCCAGGGAAGTACTGCTCGATGGTCACCGTGCTCAGGCCGATCGCCTCGAACAACTGCGCGCCACAGTAGCTCATGTAAGTGGACACGCCCATCTTGGACATGATCTTGGACAGCCCCTTGCCAACCGCCTTGATGTAGTTGGCAATCGCCTTTTCGGCACTCAGGTCACCCGACAGGTGCTGATGAATATCGCACAGGGTTTCCAGCGCCAGGTACGGGTGGACCGCTTCTGCACCGAAACCGGCGAGGGCCGCGAAATGGTGCACCTCGCGGGCGCTGCCGGTCTCCACGACCAGGCCAACCGAGGTGCGCAGGCCCTCGCGCACCAGATGCTGGTGCACGGCGCTGAGCGCCAGCAAGGCCGGGATCGCGATCTGGGTGGCGCTGACACGCCGGTCAGTGACGATCAGGATGTTCTTGCCCCCGCGAATCGCATCGACGGCTTCCGCGCACAGTGACGCCAGCTTGGCCTCCACGCCTTCGTAGCCCCAGGACAGCGGATAGGTGATGTCCAGCGTGCTGGAGCGGAACTTGCCATGGGTGTGACGCTCGATGTCGTACAGCTTGGCCATGTCTGCCAGATCGAGCACCGGCTGCGCGACTTCGAGCCGCATCGGCGGATTGACCTGGTTGATGTCCAGCAAATTGGGCTTGGGGCCGACAAAGGACACCAGTGACATGACGATCGATTCGCGGATCGGATCGATCGGCGGATTGGTCACCTGCGCAAACAACTGCTTGAAGTAGCTGTAAAGTGACTTGTTCTTGTCTGACAACACGGCCAGCGGACTGTCGTTGCCCATGGAGCCGATCGCCTCTTCCCCGGCCATGGCCATGGGCCCCATCAGGAACTTGATGTCTTCCTGGGTGTAACCAAACGCCTGCTGGCGATCGAGCAGCGACGGTGCGTCGGCAGCAACACCATGGGGCGATACAGGTACGGCCGTGATGGCGCCGGCCTTGGCCTTGGCCTGCGCGTCGACGTCGTCGAGCCGGATCCGCAAGTTTTCGATCCACTGCTGGTAGGGCTTGATGTTGGCAAGGTTGGACTTGAGCTCCTCGTCATCGATCATGCGTCCCTGCTCCAGGTCGATCAGGAACATCTTGCCGGGCTGCAGACGCCATTTGCGCACGATCTTGTTTTCGGGCACCGGCAGCACACCGGACTCCGAGGCCATGATGACCAGGTCGTCGTCGGTCACGCAGTAACGCGAGGGACGCAGGCCGTTGCGGTCCAGCGTCGCACCGATCTGGCGCCCGTCGGTAAACACGATCGAGGCCGGGCCATCCCAGGGTTCGAGCATCGCAGCGTGGTACTCGTAAAACGCCTTGCGCCGCGGGTCCATCGTCGTGTGTTGTTCCCAGGGTTCGGGAATCATCATCATCACGGCCTGGCTGATCGGGTACCCGGCCATCGTCAGCAGTTCCAGGCAGTTGTCGAAAGTGGCGGTGTCCGACTGGCTCGCGAAGCTGATCGGATAGAGTTTTTGCAGGTCGGCACCAAGCACCGGTGACGACATCACGCCTTCGCGGGCCTTCATCCAGTTGTAGTTGCCCTTGACGGTATTGATCTCGCCGTTATGCGCCACATAGCGGTAGGGGTGTGCGAGTGGCCACTCCGGGAAGGTGTTGGTCGAGAAGCGCTGGTGCACAAGGCCGAGTGCCGAAACGCAGCGGGCGTCTTCGAGATCCCGGAAATACTCCCCCACCTGACCGGCCAGCAACAGGCCCTTGTAGACCACCGTGCGACTGGACATGCTCGGAACGTAGTATTCCTTGCTGTGCTTGAGTTTGAGACGCTGGATCGAGGCGCTGGCGGTTTTCCGGATCACGTACAACTTGCGCTCCAGCGCATCCTGCACGATGACGTCGTCGCCGCGGCCGATGAAGACCTGGCGCATGATCGGTTCTTTCAGGCGCACGGTTGGCGACATCGGCATGTCGGCATTGACCGGAACATTGCGCCAACCCAGCAACACCTGGCCTTCAGCCTTGATGGCACGCTCCATTTCCTGCTCACAGGCCATGCGCGAGGCATGCTCCTTGGGCAGAAAGATCATGCCGACACCATATTCACCGGGTGCGGGAAGGACCACGCCCTGGGCCGCCATCTCTTCGCGGTACAAGGCGTCCGGCAACTGGATCAGGATACCGGCGCCGTCGCCCATCAGACTGTCGGCACCCACCGCGCCCCGATGGTCGAGATTCTGCAGAATCTGCAGTGCGTTCTTGACGATATCGTGGGACTTGACGCCGCGGATATTGGCCACGAAACCCACTCCACAAGAGTCGTGCTCATGGTCCCGGGAATACAGGCCGTTGGTTTGCAGATCGTCAATTTCGGCAGCAGTCGCCATGGTTCTTCCTCAGTAGTCAAAGTCCCGGGCGCCCACACATCGGTGCGCCAACCTTGCGCGCCAACCCCGCGCCACGGGCGGGGATCACAGTTTAGTGCAGTGCAACATGTGTGCCAATATTTTTTAAATGGGGTCAGATTCCAATTAATTCATGACTCTTATTTGTTTTGATTAAACGGGGACATATTGAATTCAGATGCGACCATCATGCCTGTGATATTCAGACACCTTTGCTTCAGGGCGTCGGTTCGCGTTTGGAAGGGCGCCCCGGCGACCCACGGGTCAGGCGCCGCACGGTAGCGGATTGCAACCGTGCGATGAAGCTACTGTCGCCGACCACCCAACCATTGGTGACGGCCTGCCCCAACACGGCGCGTTGGCGCTCGGTGACCCCGGCCTGCACCAATTCGCGATACCGCGATTCCCGGGCAAACGGCGTATTTCCGAGTTCCCAGACCAGCGCATGTGGCGTGACGAGTCGGTCATTGCAGACGCCCGCGTAATGGGCATGGCTGGACCATCGATGGTCCTGTGGCCGTGAAACCAGGCCGGCGCGCACCGGATTGAGATCGAGGTACACCATACATGCCATCAGATACCGCTCGGTCTGCACCAACGCGGACTTGTAGCGACCTTCCCACAGCGTTCCGCTGCGTTGTTGCACATCGTTGAAATACCGCACATATCTGCGCCCCACAGCCTGCATCATCTTTGGCAAACCATCAGCGGTGGACGGTGTCAGCAACAGATGAAAATGGTTGTCCATCAGGACATAGGCGTGTATCGCAACGTCAAAGCGGGTGGCGTTTTCCGACAGCAAGTCACACATCAACACACGATCGGCGTCAGTGGCGAAAATCCGCTGCCGATTGTTCCCCCGCTGGATGACGTGGTAAGGGTATCCAGGGACACTGACGCGGGCAAGTCGAGCCATGACAAGGCGCCATGATGGCAAGCATCATGGAAATTGGAATCTGACCCCGATATGTTAGCGGGTACCAGGCGCCTTGGTCACGCGTGTCTTGCCACCGGTCGTGACCAGGATGACGGCATCACCGGCTTGCAGGATCTCGTTGCCGCGGGCCTGGACAATCGCGCGTCGGTCGCCATTGCGCAA
>JAGPBF010000224.1 GCA_018063505.1 Rhodoferax sp. | reverse complement strand
CGCTGGACGTTGTCCGGCAAGCACAACTTCTCCAGGTTGCCGGCATTGAGTCCGGCCCATACCGGCTTGCCGGTGGCCAGGTGCACGGCGATCGCGGTCTCGATACCTTCGGTGAGCGCGAGCTCATCGGTCGGCTCGAAGAGGCGCACTGCTGCCCCATTGATTCCTGCCGACAACACCTTCTTGGCATCGCGCAGAACGGCCTTGCGCCCCTCCTTGAGGTAGGTGCGGTGCAGCGTTATGGCGCGCCCGTCCGGTCCCTCGATACAGGCCAACATGGCGGGGTACTCCGCCACCTTGCGGGATTTGCCCTGTGCGTCCTTTTCGAAGAACCCGAGTGCCGCGTGGCAGCGCAAGGCCTTGGGATAGGCTGACAAAGCCAGGCCCCGCGCACGCAGGTAGCGGTCTACATCGTCTCCTGCACAAACCGGCTTTGCTTCATCCCACAGGCGCTTCACGAGTCTCTTCATCCCCACTGCCGATGGGTCGGCGGCGGTGGTTTTCAGGGGAGGTGGACTGGCACCTACGCAGCGTTCGACTTCCCTCAGCGCGGTGTTGAAGTCAATCCCCCGGACGGCTTGCAGCAGCTTGAACCCGCCACCGGGACCGCAGCTGCGGCAGTGGTAGTTGCCCTCGCCAAACTTGTCGGTGTACTGGAATCGGTCGGTACCACCGCACAGCGGGCAGGGCAGATTGAGCCGCTTGAGAATGCGCTCGTCAACCTGCAGGCTGGCCAGGATGTTGCTCCAACGCCCGTGCGCGCGGCGTTTGACGTCATCGACGTGGGCACCATACTCATGGTTGTGCATGGGTCCCCCCTTCGCAGAGCTTCGGTTTGCCCGGCATGGCTAGCAGACCTCTTGCACGGAGTGCCCGGGCGCTGATCCGGTGCCCACGCAGAGACTGAATGTCTTGCCATGCAGCAATGGATATTTGGCCAACCGCAGTTCGCACAACAGCGAATCGAGTGTTTGCACCGCATCGACGCAACGCAGTCGGCGGATCAGCTCTGCCAACATGGCTCTATCTGCGTCCAGTTCGACCTCCATGAACTTCTCATGTTCGTCCGTGAAAGCTGAAACCTGGCGCACCGCTTCCCCAGTGGTTTCGTCCCTGGGAATGTAGAGGCACCCGTCGTGGTAAACGCCTTCGCCCGTGATGTCTACTGATTCACCCCGTAGCGCGATACGTACCGCGTCGCACAGCACCAGCACTGGCCAGACCCAGCGGCCGTCCAGGTTCGAACGAACCTGCTCAGACACGGCTTGCACCTTGATTGCCTCCTCCTGCAAGTGGCGCACGTAGCGCTGTACCCAATGCCTGACGTGCAGACCCGTCCAGTCGAAGACCAGGTAGCCACGGGCGCGGGCCAACATCCAGTGGGCGGCGTTGTCGTCGTTGACCGAATCGAGCGCGACCAGCGTCACGTTGCGGCTCTCGACGGCTTCGCGTGTTGGAGCCACTTCGACGGACTGGACGTAGCGTTGATCGCCGCTGTCATCCTGAACAGGGTAGCCAATGATGGCATTACACACCTCGCGCGGCAACACGTCGAGGTCGTTAAGCATGTCAAGATGTCCCCAGGCCCGCATGGCCGGGTAGTAGATCTCGATGAAGTCAGTCGCCGGCAGATCGGTCTTGGCAACTTCCAGCGCCTGGCGCCAACGGTTTTTGAGTTCGGCGTCGATGCGCTTGCGTTGCAGGTCCTCGTCTATCAGCTTGTCTCGGTCCGGCAAACGGGCCATGAACTGGCGCGCATCGAGATGCACTACGTTTACATTTTCGGGTGCCCGGTAGCCGATGTTCATCACACAAAATCCTTGCAAAAACACCATCGTGCTGTGGCTGTGTTGTCCGTCAAGTAATCCTTTCAGATGCAATGCGCCAATAGGGCTGGGGCTGGTCGCCAGGTGTGCTTGCGCCAGGGGCCGCTCCAGCGCCTTGCCATTGAAAAACACCGCGACCGGGAATCCCAGGCACAGGCTTTCAATGCGAGCGTCCAGATCGGGCAGGACCACACCGTACAACGCGATCCGGGTCCCGGTGGTTTCCTCGGTCGGTTGGAATGGCACCACCTCGACGGGGGTGCTGGCCAGTGCCGCGGCGGTGTCGATGTCCACGCGCTGGTGGTTCGATACGACGACGCAACGTGAGGCCGCATACAGGCATTTCGAGAAACCGACGCCAAAGGGATGCTCGTCGACGCAGGTCGAACTGTCCCAACCGGATTCGTTGAAGCTCAGGAGCTTCTGGAAATCGTCGATGCCGCAGCCGTTGTCGGCAACGCGCAACACCTGGGATGGAGCGTCGTAGTGAATCTCGATCTTGGTGGCACCAGAGCGGCGCGCGTTTTGCAGCAACTCAGAGATCAGCGTGAAACGATCGGTGAAGGCGTAGCGCTGGTTGCGCAGGACGCCTTCGTGGTTGATTCGAACTTGTATCTTCATGAAATTCTCCATAAATAGCAGGGCGATGTCCGGTCCGGGCGGGACGGACCCGCCACACGGGACAAGGGAGGTCAGCCTGGAAGGGCGACCGACGGGGTGAACAGTTGGCGAGCGCGCAGTGCGTCGACCAAGTGATGGTCCTGAAACTCCCACGGCTGGAGCTGTTCTGCAGTCACGGGGACGCCGCCTTGATCGAGACGTTCGACCTTCAGGCCCATCGGATACCAAAAAGCCCGGTAGGCCAGGCGGTCAGCACCAGCGATGACGAATAGTCGACCGGCAATGCCCGTAAGGACCTCGCTTTCCTTGACCAGAAACTCGATGTCTTGGGGCGTATGCACGCGCAAGAGCTCGGGATCCTGATTCAAGACTGTCAGTTGTTTTTGCATGACGGTTTCCTTGTTGATGAAAATCGGTAGGCTCAGGCAAACAGGTCGCTCTGTACCGACAGCTTTTTGAGCTGTTCGTTGATCCACTGGGGATTGCGCGCCAGTCGTGCCTCGACCCACTCCGGGTTCTTGGCGACTGCTTCGCGGACCCAGTCCGGATAGCGCTGCAGCGTGGCGTCAAGCCAGGCCTTCAGGCTGCTCTGAATACGGTCGCGGATCTCTTGCGCGTCGACCGCTCCGCAATAGGCAATCGGTGACAAGGGGCTGCATCCCACCACGCGCAGGCAGCTCACGAACGAGAAGGGTCGGGTGTCCTTCTCGCGCTCGGTAAAAATCCAGCGCAGGGTGTCGAACTTCTCTTCCAAAGGCTTGTCGGGGTCGGCCAGGTTGCCGATCTCCTGCAATAGCCTCCAGTGCAGAAAGACGATCTCTTCCTCGCTCCATTCGACTGGCGATGCATCGTCTGTCGCCTGGCGGTCGATTGCGGCCCAGTTGGGCGTTGCCATTGGTTGCAGGCGCTCGGTTGCCAGAAACGGTTGAAACACATATCTGGCCTGGGCAAGTCCGAATACACCCGCAGGTGCGCCCGGTGGGTTTTGTAGCGGCATTTTTGCCTCCGGTAGATGAAGAAGGCAGCGCGAACCCAAGGCAGGGCGGTTGCCCCCACGGGTTGATGAACATTGGGCGATGCACAACGGCGCGTGGCCGGTGCAAGTGCCAATAGCTCCAAGGCTGGCTTGGGGGCGGTGTCACCCGCTGCTATCGGTGTGCCAGCGACCGATCGACGAAAGCTGTCGGGGAGAGGGCGCGCAGGCGGCGCAGAACAGTTCAGATTGCGCTTAACGCACCTTCACCTCGAAAGCCAATTCGATCGCGTCAACATCCAGGCGCAAATTGCTGCGCCATCGTCTGTTCGTTGCACCAAAACCCCTGACGGGGGAGGTTGCACGCGCCATAGTGAAACTCCAGGGCTTGCCGAATTTGAATGCAGGGCCAACTACTGCATGTTGCAAAGGTACTGGGCACCAATCGCACAGTCAAGTGCGCAAAGCGTCAATGCGCAGGCCAATCGCGATAGGTCCCGCAAATGGTGCCGATTGCCCATGGTGCGAGCTTCCGGCCCTGCCGATGATCATTCGGACCACAGCGTCCCAGGAGAGCATGATCATGTCGGAATTGCGTATCGCGGTGATGGATCACGGTGGCGCAAATGCGCGCATCCTGGCCAAGGAGAGCAAGGCTGACTTTCGACGTGTCGAGGCGGCCAGCCTGAAAATGCCGGTGCGCTTTGGCAGCGCCGAAGGCAAGCGGTTCTTCGTGCGGTATTTCAGCACCTTGCAACTCAACAGCCATTTCATATCGACCATCGCCCGAACGGTGCTCGATCACGCCGACGTCGCCAAGGTGGAGCTGGCCCTGCGCGAACAGGTCGACGCCCTGAACGAAAAACTCAACAAGGCCATCGACGGCGCGGAAGTGCTGTTCAAGCTGCATGCGGTGACCACGGTTGCCACCTACGACACGGTGGCGCTCGAAGGTGAGGTTGGCGTGATGTCTTCACTTGGCAGGCGATTCCTGGAGGGGATCACGAAGCTTGATCAGCTCATGCCACTGTTGCAGACACTGGAGATTCACGACGTGATCTCCCCGCAGGCGGTGGACAACCAACGCTCGGCACTCAAACGGCAGGTGCGCAATGTCGCGACCGCTGCGCGCGGCTTCGCACTTGGTTTGCGACGCAGGATGAACGCGCAGGCACGCCAGGTAGCGGACACGGATGCGGCTGGTTCGGATGGATCGGATGCCGCCGCATTGGTTTTTGAGGAGCACGTGAGCACCGAAGCAAGGTTGGTCGAAACGGATGCAGCACAAGGTGGCACGGTTGACCCCGGCACGGCAGATAGCCAGCCCCAGTCTTGAAACGGCCGCACGAGACTCGCGTGTGGTGTTGGAATCCGGATTGTGTCTTGCATATTCGGTTTGTCACGCACCGGCATGTTGGACCTGATCATCCTGATCACCCAGATCATGGAAAAAGGCGATGCCACCGGAAATCGAATGCGCCCGGCGTGGATTGTGGGCGGTGATGCGCTGATCTGACTTGAGGTGGGTCTTGGGACGTCCTAGACTTCTTTGTACGTCCCGCAACATAGCCGGCCTGCTGCTTTGCGGGATGTTTCTGCCGCACGCGCGGTGGCGTCGCAGTCGATACCTGCCCTGTTGCACTTCGCTCCGGCACCCGTTCACCGGTGGCGGGCGACGCCGAATGATTTGCGCCTGTGATGTCGGTGACTGTCTCGTCGTCGAGTTGATCCCACGATGTTTTGGAAGCCGCACTGCCAGACCGGAACGCCGGCGTGTGCCATCGAGTCAAGCGTTCCTATCGGCCCGCGCAACCCTGACCTAGCGCGACCGAGACACAGCCGGTCATGTCTCCCAACGGCGCGAGCCGTGATGAGGCCAGATCATGTACCACCACCAAACTTCCGTTTCCCGCGCCGCGCGAACGACCACCGCGCCAAGCGCTTTCGCCCCTGCTATGGGCCCGACTCTGAAGCTGCCGGAAACTGGATTCCTGCGGCAAGTGCAGTTGCTGGCGTTTGTTCCGATTTCCAAGTCCACGTTGTGGCGGCGCGTTCAGTCACGAACGTTTCCGCAACCGGTCAAACTCTCTGCGCGGGTGACTGTCTGGCGCGCGGAGGATATTCGGCGCTGGATTCTGGAGCAAGGCATGCGCGACTGACTCATGACGATGAACGGCTCGCAAGGGTCGGACAGAAGTTGGAGCCAGGCCTGTTTCTGATGGCTCGCCTTCCTTCATGGACCGGATGCAGAGTGTGGCGCAGGACTTCGCGCGGCAGCACCTGTCAACCGATGAACATGCCTTGCGCACCAGAGCTTTGTTGCGATTGGCGCTGTCGATGGGGTTCGAGCGGGTGGTAGGTCCGTTTGGTCTGCCGATCTGGCGTACGGATTGCCTGGCAAACAAGCGCTTGCGGACGAATAGCACAGGCGGGCGCGAAATCGCCACCGGATATCGCCGGTTCTGCATGGTGAATTCGCCTACCGAACTTGAATATCAATCTCATTTGTGGAGCACTTTTTCAACATGGACAACGGCATCAAGCCTAATCTTCACGACCAGGATGCTGGCGGGCCATCCACCTCTGTCGACCAATCCATCGGTATGCTCAAGGCAGTCATCGGCGGAGAGACTTACGACACCGTCGCAGCGCGGTTCGCCAAGTCCCGTACTGCCGTCGAGCGACGGATCAAGGCAGTAGCATCACAGTTGAGCCGGTCTGTGGGCATTGAGGGACTCAATATCGGCGGAGCCGCTTTTGTGAGTCGTCTGCGCGCGCACCGTGAAGCGATTCTGTGTGCACTCGAGTCTTTCAGGCCGACTGCGCCGCACGGTCCACGGGAAACCCGCATCCTGTCGCAGGCAGAAGTGGCGATGGCGGTGCAACGCATCAAAGGCCGCAGTAGCCGACCGTGGCATGACACGGCGCTTTTCTACATGTTGTTTTGCACCGGGGCGCGGCCGCTGGAAATTGCCCGACTGCAGGTGCGGGATTACCTCAATGCCGACAGCACGGTACGGCGTGCTTCGCAAATGCGACCGGAGGTGGCGATCTCAGGCAAATCTCGCCCTTTGCATTTCACCAGCACACGTCTTGAAGGGGCACTGTCGGAGTACTTGCAGGAGCGCCTTGCAATGCATC
>JAGPBF010000223.1 GCA_018063505.1 Rhodoferax sp. | reverse complement strand
CAAGGATTTTCGCAACGAGGTCGTCAACTTCGTGCTGCGCGCACGGGCCAGGAACGAGGGCCAGAATCCGAGCTGGACGTCGTACGAAAAGCTGCGCGTGGTCATCGAGAAAAAGATGTTCTCCAATACCGAAGACCTGTTGCCGGTGATCTCGTTCAACGCCAAGGCCAGCGCCGACGACCAGAAGAAGCACCAGGACTTCGTCGACCGCATGATCAGCAAGGGTTACACCGAGAAGCAGGTCCGGTTGTTGTGCGAGTGGTACCTTCGCGTACGCAAATCCTCCTGACGCGGAACCGGTTCGGAACCCTCCATGACGGTGCGTATTGTTGACCGCCGCTTCGACAGCAAGAACAAGAGTTCGGTCAACCGGGCCCGATTCATCAGGCGTTTCAAGGGGCAGATCCGCAAGGCGGTGACCGATGCCATCGGTCAGCGTGGTGTACGCGACCTGGACAATGGCGAGAAGGTCGGCATCCCGGGCAAGGACATCGCCGAGCCGCAATTCGGCCATGGCCGCGGTGGCGTGTGGGAGACCATCAATCCGGGCAACGACCGTTTCGGCCGTGGTGACGAGATCGAACGCCCGCAAGGTGGTGACGGCGGCGCCGGGCGCGGCCAGGCCAGCCGCGACGGTGAAGGCCTCGATGACTTCGTCTTCACGCTGACACGCGACGAATTTCTCGACATATTCTTCGATGAACTGGCCTTGCCCAACATGGTCAAGCGCCAGCTCGCACGGATCGAAAACTACAAACGCGTGCGGGCCGGTTTCACCCAAAGTGGCGTGCCTGCCAACATCAACCTGGGCCGCACAATGCGCGGTGCCGCGGGTCGGCGCATCGCTATCGGGGCACCTTACATCGTGCGCTTGCGCAGGCTGGAGAAGGAGTTGGGCGAATGGCTCGCCGCGCGTGCCGATGCCGGCACCGATCCGGATGCGAGCGACCCGCACCTCGACCAGCTGCGCCACGAGATCGCGCGGCTGCGCGCCCGCATCGAGGCTGTTCCGTTCATCGACACCTTCGACCTGCGCTACAACAACCGGGTGCGCGTGCCCCAGCCCACGACCCAGGCGGTGATGTTCTGCCTGCTCGACGTGTCAGGATCGATGGACGAGGCGCGCAAGAACATCGCCAAGCGCTTTTTCATGCTGCTGTACCTGTTTCTGAACCGCAACTATGAACACACCGAGGTGGTGTTCATCCGCCACCACACGGTGGCCATGGAAGTGGACGAAGACGATTTTTTCACCTCACGCGAAACCGGCGGCACGGTCGTGTCCAGCGCGCTCGAGCTGATGCACACGATCATCCAGGCGCGTTACGCCAGCAGCCAGTGGAACATCTATGGCGCACAAGCGTCGGACGGCGACAACTGGAACGACGACTCTCCACGCTGCCGCGCGCTGCTGCAGGAGGCCATTCTTGCGCAGACCCAGTACTTTGCCTATATCGAGATCACCGACGGACCGCCGCAGAACCTGTGGCGGGAGTACGAAAAACTGCAGACCAGCCACCCCGGTCATTTCGCGATGCAACGTATCGGCACCGTGCGCGATATCTACCCGGTCTTTCGCGAGTTGTTCCGCAAGCGCGGCGTGGAGGGGGCATGATGCGCGCCGCGCCGGGCCGCCCCAAGCAAGCGCGCACCGCAGCCCGCAGGGCGGAGGTTATCTGATGAACACCGCGCCGGGCCGCCCCAAGCAAGCGCGCACCGCAGCCCGCAGGGCGGAGGTAGTCCTGTGACCAGCGCGTCGTTGCCCACCGGATCGGAGTGGACGATCGAGGCGATCGAACAATACGACGCGGCGATCGGCCAGGTCGCCAGGCAATATCGGCTCGACTGCTACCCGCACCTGCTGGAGATCATCAGCTCCGAGCAGATGATGGATGCCTATGCGTCGATCGGCATGCCGGTCTATTACCACCACTGGTCGTTCGGAAAGCACTTTCTGGCCACCGAGAACCGGTACCGGCGTGGCCAGATGGGACTGGCCTACGAGATTGTCATCAACTGCAATCCGTGCATCGCCTACCTGATGGAGGAAAACACGTTGCCGATGCAGGCGCTGGTGATTGCCCACGCAGCCTATGGCCACAACTCGTTCTTCAAGGGCAACCATTTGTTCAGGCAGTGGACCAGCGCCGACGCGATCGTCGACTACCTGGTGTTTGCGCGCAACTACATCGCGTTATGCGAGGAGCAACACGGCGTGGCCGCGGTCGAGAAGGTCATCGACGCCTGCCATGCGCTGCAAACTGTCGGCGTGGACCGCTACAAGCGCTCGTCCCAGCTGTCGCTGGCCAAGGAGACTGAACGCCAACAGATTCGGGCCGACTATCTGCAGAGCCAGGTCAACGCCTTGTGGCGCACGCTGCCGCCGCTGCCCGAACGGGAGCGACCGAAGGAAGAGAAGCGCTTTCCACCTGAGCCTGAAGAGAATCTGCTGTATTTTGTCGAGAAACACGCGCCGCTTCTCGAACCGTGGCAGCGTGAAGTGATCCGCATCGTGCGCAAGATCGGGCAATACTTCTATCCGCAGCGCCAGACCCAGGTGATGAACGAAGGCTGGGCTACATTCTGGCACTACACCTTGCTCAACACCTTGTACGATCAGGGCGGCCTGTCTGACGGTTTCATGCTGGAGTTCCTGCAGTCCCACACCAATGTCGTCTACCAGCCGCCGTACAACAGCCCGCATTATTCGGGCATCAACCCGTATGCACTGGGATTTGCGATGTGGCGCGACATCCGGCGCATCTGTGAGCGTCCCGACGAGGAAGACCGCGCTTGGTTTCCGCAGATTGCCGGCAGCGATTGGCGCGTGACCTTCGACTTCGCGATGCAGAACTTCAAGGACGAGAGTTTCATCGCGCAGTATCTGTCACCCCGGCTGATGCGCGAGTTCCGGTTTTTCTCGGTGCTCGACGACGACAACAAGCGCATGCTGCAGATCGGCGCGATCCATGACGCTGCCGGATACCACTCGGTACGCCAGCGCCTTTCGGAACAATACGACCTGGGCCGTCGCGACCCCAACCTGCAGGTCTGGAATGTCGACCTGCGCGGCGACCGGTCGCTGACCTTGCGCCACTTTGCACACCAGCGCCGGCCGCTGGACGCGTCGAGCGAAAGCGTGCTCGAACATCTGGCCTACCTGTGGGGTTTTGCGGTGCGGCTGGAGCGCCAGAACACCGACGGCTCGGTGGAACTGGTGATGCAGAAGACCCACGAGAAACGCGGCAGTGCGGCTTCCGCCCGACCTTGACCGGGTGCGGCACTTTCAGTTGCGCAACAGCCGCGGTTGGCCCGGCTCCACCGCGAAAGCGGCCAGGGTCGATATGCCTGCGTCCGGTTTGCGAACGTCACTGACCACCCGCAGTTCGGCACGTAATCCGCTTGCCGTGAATTCGGCCACACCATAACCGTGCTCCTGGCCATCGGCAAACACGCAATGCGGGTTCTCCGCCTGCACGGCCGCCAGGCGGCTGTTGCCACCGCCACGCGACGTGATGCTGGTGCCGCACAGTTCGACCGCCACCACATCCGAATCCACCCGTTCATGGTCTGCCAGCACATGGCCGACCCAGTTGGCGTGGATGTCGCCGCCCAGGAATACCGGGTTGGGAACCTGGTTTTTGCGCAAATCGTCGGTCAGCCGTTGGCGCGCGGCGGGATATCCGTCCCAGCCATCGTTGACCAGGATCCGCCCCGGGCCCGGCCGGAAGTCGCGCTGGCCAAATACGGTCTGCTGTGCCAGCAGGTTCCAGCGTGTCTGCCCGATGCCGGGATCGGCCAGCGAAGCCGCCAGCCAGCGCTCCTGCGCCATGCCCAGCATGCTACGCGCCGGATCGGCGCGGCTCGGGCAAGTTGCCGGGTCGATCAATCCGGAGCCGGCTCTACCGCCCGCAGTACAGGCCTGCGCATCCTTGAACTGGCGCGCATCGAGCAGGTGAATCGACGCCAGCCGGCCAAACTGAACCCGGTCATGGATGCGCAGGCTGCCTGCACCCGCTGCGCCAAAAGCGGCCAGCACAGCGGATGCACGCAAGGGCATGTGCTCGTAATACGCCTGGTAGGCCGCCTGGCGCCGGGCCGCGAACGCCTGCGGCATCGACGGGTCACCCTGCCCTCCGTAACCGGCATGCTCTCCGGCGTAGTCGTTCTGCACCTCATGGTCGTCCCAGGTCAGCCACCACGGACAGGCCTGGTGCATGGCCTGCAGATCCGGGTCACCCTTGTACACGGCATAACGGCGCCGATACCCATCGAGGTCCAGCACCCAGCCGCCTCCGGGACTGCGCAAACCGCCCCGGTTGCCGGGGTATTCGTAGATATAGTCACCCAGAAACAGCACTGCATCGAGCCGCTCGTCGCGCATGTGGCGCCAGGCCGAGAAATACCCGTCCTCCCATTTCTGGCATGAGGCGTACGCGATGCGCAATCTCCCGACCGGCGCCTGCGGCAGTGGCAAGGTCCGTGTGCGCCCGACCGGGCTGACCGCGTCGGCGACCATGAAACGATAGAAATACCAACGGTCAGCGCGCAAGCCGTTGACCTCGGCATGCACGCTGTGGGCCAGCTCCGGCAATGCCTGCGCCTGGCCGCGGTACACGATGCTGCGAAAACCCTCGTCGTCGGCCACCTCCCAGGACACCGTCAGCGGCCCTGCACCCGGTGCAAGCGCAAAGGTGCGACCCTGCAGCAGCCGTGTCCACAAGACCACCGAATCGACCTGCGGTGATCCACTGGCAACACCGAGTGCGAAGGGGTAGTCCCTCAAAAGTGTCTTGCCCACGCCATCGCGCGGCAGGTACAGACCCGTGGCACCAGCGAGCGCCAGCTGCAGCCACCGGCGTCGCTCGGGCTGCAGTGGGCGGGTCATGGGTCAGGTCGCCACGGCGCCTTGCGGCGACACATGCCGCGCCGGAGGCCGGCCGGTGCGGGCGCGATAGATCAGAAAGCCGACGATCGCCAGATTCAGTCCGTTCCACGCAATGCCGTTGATGAACGCAGCCCGGTACGAACCGGTCCAGTCGAATATCGCACCCGACATCCAGCCACCCAGCGCCATGCCCAGCAAGGTCGCCATCAGCACGGTCCCGACCCGCGCACCGGCCTGCATCGGGGTGAAATATTCGCGCACGATCAGCGCATAACTGGGCACGATCCCCCCCTGGAACAGGCCGAACAATCCGGACACCACGTAAAGTGGAACCATGCCGCTGGAGGGCAGGAACATCAACAGCGCGACGCCTTGCAGAATCGACCCGAGCAGCAGCGTATGCAGGCCTCCGATATGGTCCGCAATCCATCCGGAGGCCAGACGACTGATGATGCCCGCCCCCATCATCAGCGACAACATCTCGGCACCACGTGCGGCGCCAAAACCCAGGTCGGTGCAATAGGCAATGATATGCACCTGTGGCATGGCCATCGCCACACAACAAGCCACACCCGCCACACACAACAAAAACTGCAACATGCCCGGATGCATGCCCAGCGGACGCGCCGGGTCGGAGCGACCGACGAAACGCGCCGAGCGCAGCGGGGCTGCCGTGTTCGCGCTGGCCGACGCATGGATCGGTTCGGGAGCCGGCGGACGCCTTCGAAGCAGCAAGGCCAGTGGCACCATGGTCACCACACAGGCAACTCCAAGCCCGACATAGGTCGTCCGCCATCCCGCGGACTCGATGAAATGCTGCAGGATCGGCGGCCACACTGCGCCGGCAAGATAATTGCCGCTCATGCAGATCGCCAGCGCAATACCGCGTCGGCGATCGAACCACTGCGAGGTGTCGGCCACCAGCGGCGCAAAGGTCGCCGACGTGCCCATCAGGCCGATCAGCAGGCCATGGGCCAGGCTGAACTGCCACAGGCTGGATGCGGAACCGGCAGCCGTGAAGCCAAGGCCCAGACCGGCCGCGCCGATCAGCGCAACCACCATGACGCCATAACGATCAGCCAGTCGTCCCATGACGATGCCACCGATGCCGAATCCGATCAGCGTGAGCGTGTAAGGCAAGGAGGCATCACCGCGCGCCACTGCAAAATCGGCCTGCACCGCCGGCAACACCACGGCCGATGCGTACATGCCCACATTTCCGATGGTCATCAGTGCCAGCGACACCACCAGCCGTATCCACGCCTGCGAAGACTCCACGCCGTGGCTGCGAATCGGGATCGGGGCTGGTTTCATGCAGGCTCCATGTCGCGTAGTCTGTCTCTCGGACTACTGAATCGTATCGGGTCCGCCTCGCCCTTCGGACGGATCATCGCGTGACACCTGTGCAGCGCGGCGCAAACCTTGTACGGTGCGCACACAGGCACCTGCGGCTTCTGCACCCTTCACCAGAAAATGCGCGCTGAAAAAAGCCTGATGTTCTTCGTGGGGCTGGAAATGGTGCGGTGTGAGAACCACCGACAGCACCGGAACCTCGGTCTCCAGTTGCACGGTCATCAACCCCTGCACCACCGCCTGCGCGACAAAGTCGTGGCGGTAGATGCCGCCGTCGACTACCAGCGCACAGGCGATGATGGCGTCGTAGCGGCCACTGCGGGCAAA
>JAGPBF010000049.1 GCA_018063505.1 Rhodoferax sp. | reverse complement strand
CCTGCCAGCACCAAAAATTGCGACGTTCTTCATGAGGGCTCCTGCCTGCAAAGGCGCGTGACGATGACCGGATCACCGGTCGATCGGAATTGGCTAACGTGGCCAGAAACTGCCGGCGCGAGACCGCACTATATATCGGTCAAAATGCCTTTGAAATTCGAATTTCACCCATACGGGCAGTAAGAGTTTGATTCTGACCCGGCATCCAGGCCGGGCTCCATCCGTCGGAGGGACGACCCATGCAAGCCACGATCCGCTTCGCCATCAATCGCATCGCCGGCTCCTGGATGGCATTTCCGGCCTTTGCGGCCATGGCGCAACGCCTGGGCGTGCAAGCCATCGAGCTGCGCAACGACCTGCCCGCCGTCGAGCTGCGCGACAACACGGCACCGCGCACCGTTGGCGCGATTGCCGCCGACCATGGCCTGACCATTCGCGCCATCAATGCCTTGCAAGGTTTTGACCAGTGGACGGCGCGCAAGCAGGGCGAGGCCGCCGCCCTGGCAGACTACGCGGCCGAATGTGGCGCGCAGGCGCTGGTGCTGTGTCCCACCAACCAGCGCCACGACAGCCGCGATCCGCGTCAGCGGCACGAAGACCTGGTCCACGCCTTGCACGGCCTGCAGCCCGTGCTCACCGGCCGTCGGCTCACCGGACTGATAGAGCCGCTGGGTTTCGAGGAATGTGCGGTACGCCGCAAGAGCCAGGCCCGGCGCGCCATCGACGATCTGGGTCCCCAAACGCCGTTTGCGCTGGTGCACGACACCTTCCACCACCATCTTGCAGGTGAACCCGACATTTATCCGCAATCCACCGGACTGGTCCACGTATCAGGGGTCGACGACCCGAGCCTGCAGGTGGCGCAAATGCGTGATCCGCACCGGCTGCTGGTAGGGCCGAACGACCGGCTCGGCAATGTCGCGCAGTTGCGGCAACTGCTGGCCCATGGGTACGAAGGTTATGTGTCGTTCGAGCCCTTCGCCGATTCCGTCACGCAAGAGCGCGACATCGAGCGCCGATTGCGCGACAGCATGGACTATCTCTCGGCCGCGGTCGCGGCATCCACCGGCACCGAGGGCAACTCGGTCCGGTAGGCCAGTGCGATGAACAGGCTCTGCGCCAGGCACATGGTATTGGTCAGGGAACGGAATCCGAAGGTACTGCTTTCATGCACCACCAGCGTGGCGGCCGACATGGCTGCCAGCGGACTCATCTGGCTGTCGGTAATCGCAATCAGGCGCGCACCGCGGGACACGGCAACCCGGGCGCACTCCAGCGACTCCGGCGCGTAGGGTGTGAAACTGATCACCACCATGACGTCGCCGGCGCGCACGCCGCGCAGATTTCCTTCGTACATGCCGCCCAGACCGGAGAGCAGTTCCACCCGCTTGTCGGTGTGCTGCATCGCGTAGGTCAGATAGGTCGCCACGGCAAACGAACGCCCGCAACCAACGACCCAGATGGACGGGGTATCAGCCAGCAAGGCCACGGCATCGTCAAATGCCGAGCTGTGCAGATCGCGCTTGAACTCCTGCATGCCGGCAATGCTGCCGCCGATGAATTCATCGGCAATGTCGGCGCTGCTGAGCCGGCCCTGCGCCTGCGCGATGACCCGGCGGATCCGCACCTGGTAGTTGCGGCTCGGCGCAATCTGCTGGGCAATGCCGTCGCGGAAGATCTTCTGCATTTCGGAATAGCCGCTGAAACCGAAGCGCTTGGCAAACCGGATCACCGCCGATGGCTGCACTTCGCAGCGTTGCGCCACATCCTGGATCCGGTCCAGGCCAATATGGTCACGGTGTTGCTCCACGTAGCGGGCGATCTGCTTGAGTTGCCGGCTCAGCGATTCGTACGCGTCTGCAATATCGGCCAACAACTGTTCGGCCACCGGATTGGTTGCGGGTCGCGCCTCGGCGCTGGGGTCAGAAGTAACGGTCACAAGACAAAACTCCATGTCTTTAGGATAGAAATTAGAAAAAATATTCTAAGTACTTATCCCGGTGCACCAATTATTTCTTTTCCGTCACCATCGGGTCACGTCATCACGACAAAATCGGCGGCTGAAAAAAGAGCCACCCAATGCCAACGGAGACCCGCGCAGGTATGCAGCCAAGCAACGCACAGACCACGAGTCCCGAACCGATTATTTCGGTGCGGGACCTGCATGTCGCCTACGGGGTCCACGATGTACTGAAGGGCATCGATCTGACCATTGCGCCGGGCAGCTTTGTCGCACTGCTCGGCGCTTCGGGATGTGGCAAGACCACCTTGCTGCGCACCTTGTCCGGCTTCACGCAGGCACGATCGGGGTCGATCACCGTCAAGGGACGCGACATCCTGCGCGAGCCACCGGAGCGCCGGGACATGGCCATGGTTTTTCAATCCTATGCCTTGTGGTCCCACATGACGGTGGCGCAGAACATGGCCTATGGACTCAAGCTGCGCAAGGTGCCGCGCGCAAAAACTAAGGCGCGCATCGAAGAGCTGCTGCAGATGCTGGGCCTGCAGGGTTATGGCGATCGCTCCGTCACCGAGTTGTCCGGCGGTCAGCGTCAACGTGTCGCGCTGGGCCGGGCACTCGCCATCGAACCGCAGATCCTGTTGCTGGACGAGCCTCTTTCCAACCTCGACGCCCGCATCCGCTTGCAGATGCGCCATGAAATTCGGTCGATTCAGCGCCAGCTGGGCGTCACCGCCATACTGGTCACCCACGATCGCGAAGAGGCCATGGTCATGGCCGATCAGGTCGTCATCCTGGACCAGGGCAAGGTGGCCCAGGTCGGTACTCCGGAGCAGGTCTACCAGCAGCCAGCCTCGCCCTACGTCGCATCTTTCATGGGGGCCGAGAATATTGTCGATTGCGAGGCTGCGCCAAACGGCGATGGCAGCCTGTTGCAGATCGCCCGGTTGCCACAGCAGCCCGTCGCCATTGCGGTGCGCCATGACGGCCCGGTGCAGGTGCATTTTCGTAGCGAGCGGGCCGCCTTGCATGCGCCCGATGCCGCACCTGCGGACAACCTGCGCATGCCTGGCACGGTGACCCAGGCCAGTTACCTTGGCGGCAGCTACCGCTGCAGTGTCGACACGCCATGCGGGGCATTCTTTATCGACCACCCTGCCGCGCTGGCGACCGGCAACAACGTGACGATCTGCGTGCCGTCGAGCGCATTGCATGTCTATCCCCGAAATCCGCAACGTGCCGCTGTCGCGGTGCACTGACATTTACCCGCCCTTCCACCCCTGTTCCCAAGGAGATCACCATCATGAAACTGCTTCGTCGCACCCTGGTCGTATCCGTTGCCCTGGCCCTGGGCAGCCTGGCCGGCACCGCCAATGCCCAGGTCACCCTCAACGTCATCAGTGGCGGCTCCCAGAACATGGTCGACTACGTCACCGACTATCTCGGCCCCTTGTTCGAGAAACAAAACCCGGGCGTCAAGGTGAGCGTTGTCGGCACCGGCCCGGACGACGCCGGCTCACAGAAGATGATGGAAAAACTGCAGGCGCAAAAGAGTGCCGGCATGGCCACATGGGATACCGACGTCATCGTGCCCAACCAGCAAAAAACCGGCGAGATGGTGCGTGACGGCCTTCTGCTCAAGTACCGCGACAGTATTCCGACCGGCAAGTACGCGGTCAGTCAGTCCGCCAAGATGGCGCTGGGCGTCGATGTCGACGGCTACGTGATGCCGATGTTCGAAAGTCAGACCGCGCTGGCCTACAACCCCGACCTGATCAAGAATCCGCCAGCGTCGTACGACGAATTGCGCAGCTTCGTTGCCAAGAACCCCAAGGCGTTTGGCTACAACGGCATCAAGGGCGGCATGTCGGGCGTTGCTTTCGTTGTCGGCTGGATGTATGCCTACGGCGGCAACGCGCAGGCCGTCCAGCAGGGCCCCTACGACGCCAAGATGTCGGCCGGCTGGCAAAAGGCCTTTGCCGACCTGAAGAGCTTCAACCAGCAAGTGGTTTTCACGCCTGGAAATGCCGGCACGCTGGACATGCTCAACCGCGGTGAAATCGCGATGGGCCCGGTCTGGGTCGATATGTTCCAGACATGGAAGGCCGAGGGCCGCCTGCCGCCCAACATGAAACTCAAGATCCTGTCACCGGGCATGCCTGGACAGCCTTACTACTATGCCATTCCGGCCAAGGCCAGGAATGTGGAACTGGCCAAGAAGTTCATCGCGCTCGCAACCAGCCCGCAAGTGCAGGCAGAAGGCATCGTCAAGCGCTTCAACTGGTACCCGGGTATCGATGCCAATGTCGTCAAGCCGGCACTCGACACCAAGACCTGGAACCAGTTGTTCGTAGACGTGACACCCGCAGATCTGGCCAAGAACGCAAAGCCATTCCCGTTGGCCCCGTATTTCAAGGATCTGCGCGAACAGTACGAATCCCAGGTCCAGAACTGATACGGCGGGGAAACACAGCATGCACCGACCATTTGCAGGATGGACTGGCCTGGCCTTGTTGCTGCCGGCCCTGCTGATGGTCGGTCTGCTATTCGTCTACCCGCTCGGGTTTTCGCTGGCGTACGCGTTTCGCAACGAGCAGACCGGCGGCTGGGATCTGACCAACTTCGCCAAGGCGTTCGACCTGTATGGCCGGGACATCGCCCTGACTGCCGGCGTGACCGTGTTGTCGACGGCGCTCGTGGGCGTGTTGGCAATCGCCATCGCCGGCTACATCACGCTGGGTGAAAATCCCCGCGCAGTCAAGGCTTTGCGATGGATCTACCGCTGGCCGCTGTTCATCCCGTTCGTCGTCGCCGCGCAGCTGATGCGCACCTTCCTGGCCAAGAACGGCATGCTCAACAACACCTTGATGTCGCTCGACCTGGTCGAACCGCTGCAGGCGATCAGCCTGCTCGACTGGCGCGGCGTCGTGATCACCTTTGTCTGGAAGCAGCTGCCGTTTGCCGCCTTGCTGATCAGCGGCGCCATGGCGGCGATGGACCGCTCCCTGATGGAATCGGCTCGCGGCCTGGGCGCCGGCCGATTGCGCATCCTGATCGAAATCGTGTTGCCACAGGTGCAGGCCACGGTATGGGTCAGCCTGATTCTGTCCTTTGTCACGATGTTGTCTGCCTTGTCGGTTCCCATGATGATCATTGCCGGCACACCCACCTTGTTGACCGTCGACATGGCCTGGCGCGTCAACTCCTATGGGGACTACGGTGTGGCCAATGCCCTCGGTTTCGTGTCTTTCGCCATGAGCGGGCTTGCGGCATGGTTCTACCTGCGTCAGGGCATGCGTGAAGGAGGCTTGCCAAAATGACCTTGACCCACTGGCGGATACCGGGCATCTTCGGCTCGGCCCTCAGCGCCCTGTTGATCGGCCTGCTGGCCGTCGCGGTGTTCGGCCCGCTGCTCAACATGCTGATCTGGACCATCACTGAAGCCTGGTATTTCCCGGCCAAACTACCGGTGCGATGGGGCTTCGCGTTCTGGGGCAAGGTATTCCGGCCGGAAGCCGGCGCCATGAAGGCCCTGGGCACCAGCTTGTTGATCGCTGGTCTGACGGTTGCGCTGAGCCTGGCCGTTGCCATCCCGGCCGGCTACGCACTGTCCCGACGCAACTTGCCATTGCGCAGCCTGTTTCTGCTGTTTTTTCTGTTGCCACAGGCCTTCCCCACCGTGGCGGTGCACATGAACATCGCGCGCATCTTCTACGGTTACGGACTGACCGGCACCATTGGTGGCGTCATGCTGGTCCATGCGATCCAGGGACTCGTGTTCGCGGTCTGGATCGCGTCGGCTTCGTTCGCCGCGATCGGCCCGGAACAGGTGGAGGCCGCGCGCAACATGGGTGCCTCGCCGCTGCGGGCTTTCATGACAGTGTCGCTGCCGTTGGCCGCGCCAGGTCTGATGGCCAGTGCCATCTTCGTCTTCCTGATCTCGCTGGACGAATTTTCCGGTACATTTTTCGTCGGTGTCCCCAACGTACAGACCTTGCCACTGACCATGCTGAACGCCGCCATGGAGGGGAACTACCAGATCGCGTCCATCACCGCGTTGCTGCTGCTGGTACCGTCCGTACTGTTCATGTTGTTCGTGGAAAAGTTTCTGAAGGCGGACGTGCTGGCCAGTGTCGGCAAGTGACCCGCCAGAATTGACCGTCATCCGCGCCTGAATCGATCGCCCCATGTCCGCCAGCCCTCCTCAGTATTCGTTGTGGTTGTTGCCGCGCTCCGACCACGAAGCGATGTTGGTCGAACACGTCGCGCGCCTGTCGGCGCTGGTCGGCGGCACCCGTTTTGCGCCCCATGTGACGATCCACGGCGATCTACCCCTTTCCCAGGACACTCTGGTGGCGCTGGCACAGGCAATAGCCGTCCAGGTGCCGCAGCAACATTGGCCGATCACCGCGCTGCAGGCCGGGGACCACTTCTTTCGTTGCCTCTACCTGCGGTTCGATGACCATCGGGCATTTGCACAGTTGCAGTCGGCGGTACTGGCGCAGTCCGCAACGCAGGATGGGCAGTCGCCGTTCCCGCATTTGAGCCTGGCCTACGGCGAACCCCATCCCGACAACGCCAAGTTGTGTACTGTGCTGGCCGAACAATTCGCCGGCCAGACCATCGTATTGGACCGCATCGCCGTGGCGCGGTCGTCCAAGGCAGTGCCGATCGCAGAATGGCAGGTACTGGCCGAATTCCCACTCTCACCGAACGACACCACCGAAACAACCGCGATGTCCACGCTGCTTATTCCCGAAGGCCGTCGCCACGACCTCGCCTGCCTCGGCCGGCTGGCGGTCGATCTGTATGCCCAGCAACTCGGTGCACGGCTCGAGGATGTCTCGAGTTTTGCCAAGTACCTGGGTGGCAGTTCAGCCAATATCGCTTTCGGTGTTGCGCGACTGGGGCTGCGCGCGGCCATGGTGTCGCGCGTCGGTGACGAGCAGATGGGTCGCTTCCTGATCGAGACGCTGGAACGGGAAGGATGCGATACCACCCAGGTGCAGATCGACCCCCAGCGGCTGACGGCCCTGGTGCTGCTGGGCCTGAAAGACCGCGATACCTTCCCGCTGCTGTTCTACCGCGAGAACTGCGCCGACATGGCCATCGACCCGTCATTGATCGACGAATCCTTCATCGCCGATTGCCGCGCACTGCTGATTACCGGCACCCATCTGAGCGCACCCACCGTACGTGCGGCGTCGACCACGGCGCTGGCCTACGCCGCAAGACACCAGGTGTTGCGCGTGCTCGACATCGACTACCGCCCGGTGTTGTGGGGCCTGACCAAACGCGGCGAAGGTGCCAATCGCTTTGTTGCAGATGCCCATGTCACTGCACAGCTCCAGCAGATGCTGCCGCATTTCGACCTGTTGATCGGCACCGAAGAAGAATTCCTGATCGCCGGGGGTGTCGCCGGCGACTTGCTGGCGTCGCTGCGGGAGGTACGCGCGCTCACCCCTGCCGCGCTGGTGGTCAAGCTCGGCGCCGCTGGCTGCTGTTTCATTCGCAACGCGATTCCGGCCCGCCTGGAAGACGCGTTGACGGCCCAGGGTGAACGGGTCGAGGTGATGAACGTGCTGGGTGCAGGCGATGCCTTTGCCGCCGGCCTGATGACGGGTTTTCTGCGTGGCATGGATTTCGTCGATGCGGCCCGCCTGGCCAATGCCTGCGGCGCCATCGTCGTGTCGCGCCATGCCTGTGCGCCCGCCATGCCCACGCCGGCAGAACTCGACCACTGGTTCGGCGGCCAGCGCAATCCACGCGTCGATGCCGACCGGCAATTGGCCCATCTGCACCGCAGCACACCGCATCGCACGCCACGGCCGGAGCTGCAGGTCATGGCATTCGACCACCGCAGCCAGTTCTTCGAACTTGCACGACAGGCTGGCGCCCAAACAGCGGATATCGTGGCGCTGAAGAAGCTGCTGCTGGGAGCTGCCGAGAAGGCTGCGTCCGACGCCGAACTCGATGGCCGTATCGGTGTGCTGATCGACGGCGGCGCATATGGTGCCGACGCATTGGCAGCGGCCACCGGTCGCGGCTGGTGGGTGGGCCGGCCGGTCGAGCTGCCGGGTTCGCGCCCCTTGCGTTTCGACGGCAGCTTGTCCGTAGGATCCACCCTCGTGCACTGGCCGGCCGAACAGGTCTGCAAATGCCTGGTGCACTACCACCCGGACGACCCGGCCCCATTGCGGCTGGAGCAGGAACTCAAGGTCCAGGAGTTGTGGCAGGCAACCCGTGCCAGCGGCCATGAATTGCTGCTGGAAATCATTTGCCCGGGCACGCCACAACCGATCGGCGGCAACGACGACGCCATCGTGCGCGCGATCAAACGCTTCTACAACCTCGGAATCAAGCCGGACTGGTGGAAACTCGCGCCCATGGCCGCCAGCGGCTGGGACGCGCTGGCGCTGCTGATCGCAGAACGCGATCCTTTGTGCCGCGGCGCCGTGATCCTCGGACTGAACCAGCCGCTGCAGGTGCTGGCCGACAGTTTCACCCACGCCGACAACCCGGTGGTCAAAGGCTTCATGGTCGGCCGCAGCCTGTGGGCCGAGCCCTCGCTGCGCTGGCTGCGCCGCCAATGCACCGACCAGGAGCTGATGGACGCCGTTGCGGCCAATTTCCTGCTGCTCTCGCACGCATGGTCGACCAGGCACCGGCATGCGACCATCCGTGCCTGACAGGCGCGAGCGCCACAACACCCCATGAAATCGACCGTAAAACTCACAATGGCCCAGGCGCTGGTACGGCATCTGGCCGCGCTGCGCATCGAAATGCCGGGGGGCGAACTGCAGCCGTATTGCGCCGGCATGTTCGCCATATTCGGGCACGGCAATGTCGCCGGCCTGGGCGAGGCACTATGGGCTGAACGCGCCCGCCTGCCCACCTGGCGCGCCCACAACGAGCAGGCCATGGCGCATGCGGCCATTGCTTATGCCAAGGCGGGATTTCGCCAGCGCATGATGGCGGTCACCACCTCGATCGGCCCTGGCGCCACCAACCTGCTGACCGCTGCCGCCCTGGCCCATGTGAACCGCTTGCCGCTGCTGATGCTGCCCGGCGACACGTTTGCATCCCGCGTGCCCGACCCGGTGCTGCAGCAACTCGAAGATTCCGGCCAGGGTGATGTCAGTGTCAACGACGCGTTCCGGCCGCTGACACGTTACTTCGACCGCATCAGCCGGCCCGAGCAGATCCTGAACGCCTTGCCGCATGCGATTGCCGTGATGCTCGACCCGCTCAGTTGCGGTCCGGTATGCCTGGCCTTGCCGCAGGATGTGCAGGCCCAGGCCTTCGACTGTCCGACAGCTTTTCTGCAACCGGCACCATTGCGTATCCGCCGCCCGGGCGTCGATGCGCACGAATTGAATGCTGCCATCGATCTGATCCGCAATTGCGCCAGGCCACTGCTGATCGCCGGTGGCGGTGTCCTGTACAGCCAGGCCTGGGAGGCGCTGGCCAGATTTGCCGACCAGCACGGCATTCCAGTTGCGGAAACCCAGGCTGGCAAGGGAAGCCTGCGCTGGGACCACCCGCTGAACCTGGGTGCCATCGGTGTCACCGGTGCCCCATCGGCCAACGCCATGGTGCAAGAGGCCGATCTGGTGATTGCCGTGGGCACACGGCTGCAGGATTTCACGACCGGCTCCAACCGCTTGTTCGCCGGCAAACGCGTGCTGGGCATCAATATCTCGGCACTGGACGCGCGCAAGTGTGATGGCACCACACTGGTGGCCGATGCCGCGGTCGCGCTGGCTGCGCTGGATGCGGCTCTGCGCGACTGGAAGACCGACAGCCAATGGAACACCGCTGCCACGCAACGTGCCGCCGCATGGCTGCACCGGGTCGACCAGCTGACCCGTGCCGAGGTTTTGCCGGCCGGCGTCCTGCCGTATGACGCCGACGTGATCGGCGCGGTGCGCGACTCGACCGCCGACAGCGCCGCGACCGACGTGGTGGTCTGCGCCGCCGGCACCTTGCCGGCCGAACTGCACAAGTTGTGGCGCAGCAGCGTGCCGGGCAACTACCACGTGGAGTACGGCTACTCGTGCATGGGTTACGAGATTGCAGGCGGTCTGGGCGTCAAGATGGCGCGTCCACAGCAGGAGGTGATCGTCATGGTGGGCGATGGCTCCTACCTGATGATGAACTCGGAAATCGCCACCTCGGTGATGCTCGGGCTCAAGCTGCTTGTCGTGGTGCTGGACAACCGCGGCTTCGGTTGCATCCAGCGCCTGCAGACCGCCAGTGGCGGCGCAGCCTTCAACAACATGCTGCAGGACTGCGCAGTACCCGACAGCACCGCGGTGCAGATCGATTTTGCGCAACATGCCCGCAGCCTGGGCGCCGACGCGATGCTGGCCAGCAACCTGGATGAATTCAGGATGGCGATGGTGGCTGCACGCGCAGCCCGCAAGACCCAGGTCATCGTGATCAACACCACCCATACCCGCACCACCGACGATGGCGGTTGCTGGTGGGATGTGGCCATACCCGAGGTGTCGCAACGTGCGCAAGTGGTGGCTGCGCGCCAGGTCTACGACACGGCAAGAAAGGACAAGTCCTCATGACATGGAATGTGCGGATCGGCATCAACCCGATCAGCTGGATGAACGACGACCTGCCCGAGCTCGGCGGAGAAACACCGCTGGAGACTGCGTTGTCCGAAGGACGGCAGATCGGATATGCCGGCTTCGAGCTGGGCAACAAGTTTCCAAAAACCGGCGCTGCCCTCAAAGCCAAGCTGGCCGAATACGGACTGGCCTGCGTGTCGGGCTGGTACAGCGGCTTTCTGGCCGAAGATACGCTCGAAGCCGAGATCGCGCGCTGCCGGGATCACATGGCCAAGTTGCAATTCAATGACGCCAAGGTCGTCGTGTATGGCGAATGCGCCGGCACGATTCAAGGCCAGATCGACACGCCGCTGGCGCACCGTCCCCGCTTCCTCGAGCCAGCACAGTGGCAGGCGTATGGCGCGCGGCTCAACAGCTTCGGCGCCCATTTGAAAAGCACCTATGGCCTCACGCTGGCCTATCACCATCACATGGGCGCGTATGTCGAATCGCCGCAGGACATCGACCAGCTGATGGCAGTGACCGATCCGCACAGCGTCGGGCTGTTGTTCGACACCGGCCACGCCTGGTTCGGCGGTGCCGGCGACCCGGTGGCCTTGCTGCGCAAGCACATGGCCCGTGTCGTCCACGTGCATTGCAAGGACGTACGTGCAGCCGTGGTGGCACAGGCGCGTAATGACGGCTGGAGTTTTCTGACCGGCGTGTTGTACGGCACCTTCACCGTGCCTGGGGATGGCGCGATCGACTTCGACGCGGTGCTGGAGGCCTTGCACGGTGCCGGTTATCAGGGCTGGCTGGTGGTGGAGGCCGAGCAGGATCCGGCGGTTGCACCCAGCTACGCCTACGCCAGCAAGGGATATGCGACGCTGCGCGGCATCGTCGAGCGGCTGGACAGACTCCCGGCAAAGGGGGCCTGAGATGGTCAGCAGACTGCAGGTCAAGGCATCGCGTACCGGTCGCGACATCGTCGATGTCACCCCGCAAAGCGCAAACTGGGAACATGTCGGCTTCCGGGCCATCCGACTTGCCGCCGGCGACGCCGAGATCGTGAGCACCGGCGCGCGCGAGTTGTGTCTGGTGGTTCTGTGCGGCAGTGTCGACGTGCGTATCGGCGATCAGGTCTGGCCCGCGCTGGGCACCCGCGACAGCGTATTCGACGAAGTGGCGCCGGCAGCGGTCTATGTGCCGCCGGGACACCAGGTCAGTATTCGCGCCGTGCGCGACAGCGAGGTGGCCTTGTGCAGTGCGCCCGGCGATGCATTGCCGCGCGCGGTGCGTGTGCTCGACTCGGCGCAAATGAAACGCAGCGTGCGCGGCAAAGGCAGCAACACCCGGCATATCTGCGACATCCTGCCGCACGACGACCCAACGGCTGCGCACCTGCTGGTGGTGGAGGTGCTGACGCCGGCCGGACACTCGTCGAGTTACCCGCCGCACAAACACGACGCGGAGACTCCGCCGCTGGAAACCAAGCTCGAAGAAACCTACTATCACCGGCTCAATCCGCCCCAGGGTTTTGCGTTCCAGCGGGTGTATACCGACGATCGTTCCATCGATGAAGCCTGCGCGGTCGAAGACCAAGACGTGGTGATGGTGCCGCGTGGTTACCATCCTGTCGTCGCACCGCATGGTTACGACCTGTATTACCTCAACGTGATGGCTGGCCCGAACCGCCTGTGGGTGTTCCGCAATGACCCGGCCCATGAATGGATGCTGAAATGACAGATTTGATGACCGCGATCGACGAGATCGTGCGCGCTGCTGGAAGCCGGATGCGCGCAGCCTTCACCGCCACCGACAAACCCACCTATTCGCTCAAGGGCCGGCAGGATTACCTGACCGCCACCGACGGGGCGACCGAGTTGTTCGTGCGCGAGCAGATCGAAGCGCGCTTTCCCGGCGACAGGGTGCTGGGCGAAGAAGGCGGTGGATCCGTCGACGGAACCCGGCTGTGGATCGTCGACCCGATCGACGGCACGGCCAATTTCGCGCGCCAGATCCCGCACTACTGCATCTCGCTGGGACTGATGGTCGATGGCCGGCTTGAGGCCGGTGCAATCTACGAACCGAACCAGGACGAGCTGTTCATCGCCCAGCGCGGCAAAGGCGCCTGGCTCAATGGCCAGCGCATGCAGGTCAGTGGCATCTCGGAAATCACCGCCAGCACGGTGGAGGTTGGCTGGTCAACCCGCATTCCGGTGCAGACCTATCTGGACATGGTCGGCACGGCGGCCAAGGCCGGCTGCTCAGTCCGGCGCGCCGGCTCCGGCGCGCTCGGCCTGGCCTATGTGGCCGCGGGCCGCATCGAAGCGTACGCCGAATCCCATATCAACGCATGGGACGTTGCAGGCGGCCTGCTGTTGATCACCGAAGCGGGCGGTCGCGTCAACGACTTCTGGGTTCCAGGGGGCATCGAGAACGGCAATCCGGTGCTGGCCAGCAATGCGGCGCTGGCCGACCAGATGCAGGCGATGTTCGCAACGCCGCTGCTCTGAGCCGGCCTGCCCTGCGGCGCGCGCAAGCCGCGCCGGAGCCTGCGCTCACGATGCCGCTGGCTTGAGCGCCGTGACTTCAATCTCGATCTTCATCCGCGGGTCGGCCAGTCCGGCCGAAATCATCATCGCGGCGGGCCGGATGCTGCCGAAATACCGGCGCAGCACCGGCCAGCACTGCGGGAAGTCGCCCCCATCGGGCAACACATAGGTCACACGCACGACATCTTGCAGCCTTGATCCGGCCTGCAGCAGCGCCGCCTCGATGTTCTTCAGGCATTGTTCGGTCTGCGCCTGCAGATCGTCCGAAATCGCCATGGTGGCGTAGTCGAACCCGGTCGTGCCGGAGACGAAAACCCAGTCACCCTGCACGACGGCACGGCTATAGCCGATGTCCTCTTCGAAGCGGGAGCCGGAACTGATCAGGGTACGGGTCATGATGGTGGTGGTTGCAAGTGCAGGTGCGCGTATTCTGGCGCCATTGAATCAGCCGTGTCATGCGCGTAACGCGCGCATGCGGCGCAGCAGGTCCAGCACCAGCCCTGCGAAGGCCGCCGTCCAGGCGAGCAGCGCGATATACAGAAAACCAGGCGGCAGGAAGCTCAGGAAATGGAATCCCATGGCCTCGATCATCCGGTCGGTGCTCACCGCATACATGCCGAGCGGAAATACCGCGCCCCAATACAAGGGGTCATACTGCATCGGAAAGCGCTTGTACACATGGCGCCAGAGGGCGAGCACCACCAGCATCGGGATCCACCAGGTACCGGTGGCCCAGTAAAACACCGTGAATCCCTTGATGAAGGGCAGCAGCGACGCCAGAAACGGCGCATCGGACACATTGAGAATGAGCAGTGAGCCGGCCAGTGTCGAGATCGCCATGGCCCCCATGTTGATCCAGTACGGTGGCGTCAGATCACCCGGCGCCAGCCGGAAAAATGTGTAGCGGTAAAAGATCAGCGACATCATCCAGATGTACAACATGCCGCCCCATAACCACATCGACAGCGCCAGAAAGTTCAACTCCAGCCTGCCCGGCTGCCCGAAATGGGGCGCCAGCAGCGCGCTGAGTGCCGCGATCGACTGTGTTGCCACGACGGCGAGCAACCAGGCGCCGTTGATGCCCTGGTCCAGGGTCGGCTTGTGTTCCTTGATGGTGAAACCCGCAAAGATGGTGTATGTCAGCGCCACCCACAAGACGACCGCAACCACCCAGAGCAGCGTGGCGGCCCGGTAGTCGGCCGTAAGCAGCACGCACTGGCTGCCGAGAACGCCGGTTGCGGCCACCATGGTGAAGTAGCCGGGACCACGCAGGTGATCGACCATGTCGCTGAAGAACCGCCGTGGGAAACGGGTTGCACGCGCCACGGCCAGCACCCACAACACGGCGTAGAAGACGATGTTGAGCAGAAACAGCGCCTGCGCCACTGGCGCCAGTCCCATCAGATGCGCTGCGAGCGACACGATGCCGGTGGCCATGACAAGGCCGAAATAGGCAGGTGACATGCCGGCCAGATCGGCATCCAGGCGCGCACCTGGCGAGTCCTGCGGGACCATCGATGCCTTGGGGTTCTGGAGGCGGCCGCTCATGGTGCCAGCGCAGGGATCAGTTTACCGAATCAAGCAGCCCTTCAGTCCCGCAACAGCACGACGTCGCCTACCCCGAAGCCCAACGCAACAGGACTTCCGGCGGCAATCGGATTGTCGGTATCGGACGAGGTGATGAACAGTTCGCCCAACGCGCTGTGCACCATGTATTCCATCTGTTCGCCAACGTAGGTGGCCTTTTGTACCGTGGCCTCCAGCGTGTTGGGGCTGCCCGCGGCTTGCAGCGAAACCCGGTTCGGTCGCACCGCCACGTGGCGCTGGGCAGCGGTGCTGTCACAGGCATTGGTCTGCAGGTTCAGGCTGCCGAGTTTGATCATGGCCGGCTTGTCGCCTGCGCCAGCCGATACCACCTCGCACGGCAATACATTGGCCTCGCCGATGAAGTCCGCGACGAATCGGGTTTGCGGCAGGTCATGCAATTCACGCGGCGTCCCAGTCTGCGCGATGACGGCATTGTTCATGACGACAATCGTGTCGGACACGGCCAGCGCCTCCTCCTGGTCATGGGTCACGTAGACCACCGTCAGCCCCAGTGCCTGCTGCAGGTCGCGGATTTCCTGGCGCACGTACCGGCGCAGTTTCGCGTCGAGGTTGGACAGGGGTTCGTCGAACAGCAGCACCCGCGGTTCGAGCACGATGGCGCGCGCCACCGCCACACGTTGCTGCTGGCCGCCCGAGAGCTCGTTCGGGTAACGCGCAGCGAATTTGTCCAGCCCCAGCTGCTTGAGTACGTCGTTTGCCTTGGCAACGATCGCGTCCCTGGCCAAGCCCGACATCTTCAGTCCGTAACTGACGTTTTCCATCACTGTCATGTGCGGAAACAGCGCATACGACTGGAACACCATGGACACGTCGCGGGCGGTGGCCGGCAGCTTGGTGACATCGTCTTCGCCAATCAGGATACGCCCGCTGGTGGCCATCTCCAGCCCGGCGATCATGCGCAGCGTGGTGGTCTTGCCGCAGCCCGATGGACCCAGCAGCGTCACCAGCTTGCCGGCCGGAAAATCGAGCGAGACCTGGTCCACCGCGGCAACGGTACTGGTGCCATAACGTTTGGTCACCTTGTCGAAAACGACCCGGGCCGGACCTTTGCGCTGGCTGTTGCTGAGCGGGGAATTCATGCGCCTCCTGCGATCATCGATGTTTGCTGTTGGCCGTCTCGCCGGCCCAGTTTGCGCTGTCCCACCAGCCACTGGAAGATACCAATGGCGATCAGCATGACCACGATCAGCACCGTGGAATAAGCAATGGCGACACCATACTCGTTGTTCTCGACCCGTCCGATGATGTAGCTGGTGGCCATGTCGTGGCGCGCGCTGACCAGGAAGATCACCGCGCTGATGGCCGTCATGCTGCGCACAAAACTGTAGACCAGCGCCGACAGGATCGCCGGACGGATCAACGGCAAGGTGATGAGCCGGAACGTGGTCCAGGAGTTGGCGCCCAGCGTCAGCGATGCCTCGTCCAGGCTCTTGTCGATCTGCGACAGCGATGCGATACCCGAACGCACACCGACCGGCATGTTGCGGAACACGAAGCAGATCACCAAAATGGCCGCTGTGCCGGTGAGCTCGATCGGCGGCACATTGAAGGCGATGATGTAGCTCACGCCGATGACGGTGCCGGGAATGGCAAAACTGAGCATGGTGCCGAACTCGAACGCCTGCTTGCCACGGAAGTTCTGCCGCGTCAGCAGCCAGGCGGTGATCAGGCCGATTGCAGCCGTCAGCGGCGCCGAGATGGTGGCAATCTGAATCGTGGTCCAGAAGCTGTTCCACGCCGTGCCATCCCAGCGCAGACCGAACTCTCCATAGGCAATCTTGAAAGCCTGCACGTAGTGCTTGACCGTCAAGGTATTGTCCAAACCCCACAACTGCACGAAGCTGCCGTAGACGATCATCAGATAGACGACGATAGTGAACAGGCCCCATACCGCAGTCACCACGGTGATCGGCCAGGCGATCCGACGCGGCAGCGGCGGATGCATGCCGCCATCGCCTTTGCCGCTGACCGACGTGTACGAGCGCCGTCCCAGCCAGCGTTGCTGCAGGTAGAACGCACCTATCGTGTACAGCAGCAGGATGATGGCCAGCACCGCGGCCCGCCCCTGATCGTTCTGCGAACCCACGACCGAGAAAAACACCTCGGTCGACAACACGTTGAAGTTGCCACCCAGCACCAGCGGATTGCCGAAGTCGGCCATGCTCTCGATGAATCCGAGCAGGAACGCGTTGGCCAGCCCCGGCCGCATCAGTGGCCAGGTCACGGTCTTGAAGGTCTCCCAGCGGCTCGCGCGCAAGGTCTGCGCGGCTTCTTCCAGCGACGGGCTGATCGCCTCGACCACACCGATCAGCACCAGGAACGCAATCGGCGTGAACGACAGCAGCTGCGCGATCAACACACCGGTGAAGCCATAGACCCAGCGCGTGGGCTCCACGCCAAACTGGGTGGCGATGAATTGCGTCACGTTGCCCGACAGGCCGAACAACAGGATGATGGCCAGACCGATCACGAACGGCGGCGTGATGATGGGCAGCAGCGAAAGCGATTTGAACGCCGAGCGAAAACGCACCCCGGTACGCGTAAGCACCAGCGCGAACGCCAGCCCGAGCAGGGTTGACAACACGCCCACGCTGATGGCCAGCATCAGCGAGTTCCACGCCACGCCGCAGGTGGTGCGGGAGTAGAAACACGCAATCCGCCAGATCTTGGCGTCGGTCAGCCGGTCGAAGAACGGCGCCAGCGCCCAGCCGCCCTCGGCGTCGCGGAACGGTATGGCCAGCATCTGCAGCACCGGAAAACCGATGAACAGCAGCGTCAATGCGATCACCAGGCCCAGCGATCCGGCGACGAAGGCATCACCCCCGACCAGACCCCGCAAGGCCAGTCCCCGCGTCAGCAGAAACAGGAATCCGCCGCCGGCGACCACGGCGCCATAACCCATGCCGAACTGGCGCTGATCGGTCTCGCCCATCAGCTGGGCCAGCCAGGCCAGGTTCCAGCCGCGCATCCCGAAAACAAAGCCCTGCGCCAACATGTAGCCGATACCGGCAATGCCGACAAAGGTCAGCAACCGGGCCTGCACCGGCTGCGGAAAACGACGCAAGCCGGCCAGCAAGGCCACCAGACCCAGGATGCCGACCGGCATCAGCCACAGGTTACGACCCTGCAACCACAGAAACAATGCCGGTGCGGAGTCGCCGGACATCGGATAGGCGCCGAGCCAGCTGGTGCTCCAGAAGCCGTCCTGGATCGTATACCAGGGCAAAACCGCAATGCCGAGCATCACACACAGTGCGATGCCGGCGGCCTGGCGATCCAGGCGTGTCGTCTGCACGGGAGCGCGCGTTTACAAACGGACCGGTTGACCTGGCATCAACGCGGCAGCGAGCCGATCTCGTCGTCCCACTTCTTGAGCAGGCGCTTGCGTTCGGCAGAGGAACCGTATTTGACGAAGTTGTAGTCGATCAGCTTGATCTTCTTCAGGTCTGGCGCCTTGGGCGAGGTGGTGGCCGCCTTGTTCGAGGGCACCTGGAACGACTTGACCAGCTGCGCCTTGGACTGAAACTCCGGATCGAGCGCGAAATCATAGAACTTCTTGGCATTTTCCAGATTGCGGGCACCCTTGATGATGCTCATCGAGCCGATCTCATAACCGGTGCCCTCGCAGGGAATCACCGTCTTGATCGGAAAGCCGGCCTCGGCCACCGCCACCGCATCGTGGGCAAACACGATACCGATGACGGTCTCACCGGCGCTGGCAGCCTTGATCGGTGCGGAGCCTGACTTGGTGTACTGGTTCACGTTGGCGTTCAGGGCCTTGAGGTACTTGAATGCCTCGTCTTCGCCGAACATCTGCACCAGGGTGGCCAGCAGCGTATAGGCGGTGCCCGACGCATTCGGGTTGGCCACCTGGATCTTGCCCTTGTAGACCGGCTTGATCAGATCCTTCCAGCACTTGGGCTCGGGCAGGCCCTGCTTCTTGAGCAGGTCGGTGTTGTATCCGTACCCAAGTGCCCCGGAATAAATACCAACGGTACGCACCTTGGACGCCACCGCCTGGCTGTTGGCCCAGTCGTGCAACTCGTTGCGCCGCGGCGACGCATAGGCCTCGGTCAAGCCCTCTTCGGCCGCCTGCAGGTGCGGGTCGCCAGTGCCACCCCACCAGATATCGCCCTTCGGGTTGGACGACTCGGCCTTGACCTGAGCATAGGTCTCGCCCGAGCTCTTGCGTGTCATATCGACCTGGATACCGGTCTTCTTCTCGAATTCGGTCTTGGCCTGCTGGCACCAGGCGGCGTCGGAGCTGCAATACAGCGTCAGACGGCCCTGGGCCAAGGCGGGCGCCGCAGAAGCGCCGAGCAAAACAGTCAAAAGACCGGAAACGACGGTAATGCGCATGGCATGTCTCCAAAATTGCAATTCGAACCAGCCAGGGAAGCATTTTCCCCGGCCATCTGACGCCTACCATAATGTCAGGCGCGCATCCGGTCAATCCACGTAAACACGCAGAGCCCGGTTAGAAAATAGGCATCAAACGGGAACGAGCAGGTCCCTGGAGACCGCAATCAACTGCTCCAGCTTGACCTTTGCCGCGCCCGATTCAATGGCAATGCGTGCCTTGGCGATTCCGGCATCGATGGAGTCGGTCACATTGGCCGCATACAAGGCAGCACCGGCGTTGAGGATCACGATGTCGCGCGGCGCGCCGAGCTGGTTGTCCAGCACGCCGAGCAGCATCGCCCTGGACTCCTCGGCGGTATCGACCTTGAGCGCACGGTTGCTTGCCATCACCATGCCGAAGTCCTCGGGATGAATCTCGTATTCGGTGATTTCGCCATTGCGCAATTCGCCCACCATGGTGGCCGCACCCAGGCTCACCTCGTCCATGCCATCGCGGCCATACACCACGACCGCGTGTTCGGCGCCCAGGCGCTGCAACGCGCGCACCTGGATGCCGACCAGATCGGGGTGGAACACCCCCATCAGGATATTGGGCGCGCCGGCCGGATTGGTCAAGGGGCCGAGCAGGTTGAAGATGGTCCGCACGCCCAGTTCCTTGCGCACCGGCGCCACGTTCTTCATCGCCGGGTGGTGATTGGGCGCAAACATGAATCCGACACCCACGGTTTCAATACATTTCGCGATTGCCTCGGGCGAGAGTTGAATGTTCACGCCCAGCGCCTCCATCACATCGGCACTGCCGCTCTTGCTGCTGACGCTGCGCCCGCCATGTTTGCTGACCTTGGCACCTGCCGCCGCCGCGACAAACATCGAACAGGTGGAGATGTTGAAGGTATGCGAGCCGTCGCCGCCGGTGCCCACGATGTCCACCAGGTGGGTGCTGTCCTGGACATGGACCTTGGTCGAAAACTCGCGCATCACCTGCGCTGCGGCGGTGATCTCGCCGATGGTTTCCTTCTTGACACGAAGGCCGGTGATCAATGCGGCCATCATCACCGGCGACATCTCGCCGCTCATGATCTGGCGCACGACATGCAGCATCTCGTCATGGAAAATCTCGCGGTGCTCGATGGTGCGCACCAGCGCCTCCTGCGGGCTGATCTTGATCGGATGGGGCATGGTCATGTCTCCTTAGGTCGAGGTTGCAAGTTGTTCAGCCGTCGCCAGACGGACGCCGAAGCCGAGAAACAGTACGCCAGCCACCCGGTCCAGCCAGGCCAGTGAGGTGCGCAAGCCTTGCAGGCGGCCCGCGAGCCAGGCCGCACCCAGACCCCAGGCCAGATTCACCGGCAAGGCATTGATATTGAAGATCAGACCCAGCAACAGAAAGGTTGCGGTCTTGTGGGCCGCATCATGGGCGATGAACTGTGGCACGAACGCCAGGAAGAACAGCGCGACCTTGGGATTGAGCGCGTTGGTCCAGAAACCCCGGGCGAAAACCGGCCAGAACCGCACCGTTTCGGCGCCAGGCGAAGGCGCCGCACCCTGCAGCTCTGCCAAGGCCTTGCCGCCACTGGCGGGTGCGAACAAAAGCCGCAGGCCGATGTAGATCAGGTAGGCAGCACCCAGCCATTTGAGCACCGTGAAAGTGAGCGCCGAGGCGGCGATCAAGGCACCCAGACCGACGGCCGCCGCGATGATATGCACGCAACACCCGGCGCCGATACCCAGCGCCGCGGCCACGCCGCCGCGCCGACCGCCCCGCACGCCATTGCTGACGATGTACAACACGTCCGGACCCGGTGTCAGGTTCAGCAGCAGTCCGGCCATGATGAACAGCCCGAGTTGGTCGATACCGGCAAACATGTGGCGAAGCTCGAATCTGCTGGTGCGAACGGGTGGCGCGGATCAGCGCGCGAAGAAGTCGCGCGCCGTCGCAATCGCATGCTCGATACCGGCTGCGTCGATATCCAGATGGGTCACGAAACGCATCCGATAGAGGCCCGAAGCCCGCACGCCATGGCTTTGCAGATATGGCAGGAATTCGCCGGCACGTGCCCGGGCATCCCCCACCAGGTCGACAAACACGATATTCGTATCGGGCTGCGCGACCTCGATGCCATCGATCGCCCGCAAGCCTTCGGCCAGGCGTCGCGCCAGCGCGTGGTCTTGCGCCAAACGCGCCACATGCTGGTCGAGCGCGTAACTGCCCGCTGCCGCCAGCAGACCCACCTGGCGCATGCCCCCACCGGCCATCTTGCGCACCCGCGTCGCGCGCTGCACCAGCGCGCGGCTGCCGCACAACACCGATCCCGCCGGCGCGCCCAGCCCCTTGCTCAGGCAGACCGACACGCTGTCAAAACACTGCGCGATCCGCCTGGCCTCGGACATCGCATCAGAACCGGTCAACGCGGCCTGCGCAACAGCTGCATTGAACAGCCGCGCACCATCGAGATGGCGTGCCAGCCCTTTGGACACGGCCAGCGCACTGGCCTGCTCCAGATAAGCAAACGGCAGCAACTTGCCCCCCCAGGTGTTCTCCAGCGCCAGCATGCGGGTCACGGCGTAATGGTTGTCGTCGGGCTTGATCGCGGCTTCAATGTCTGCCAGCGCCAGCGTGCCGTCGCTCTGGTTGTTCAGCGGTTGTGGCTGCACACTGCCGAACACCGCCGCGCCACCGCCCTCCCAACGGTAGGCGTGTGCCATCTGACCCACGATATATTCATCACCGCGCTGGCAATGCGCCAGGATGGCACACAGATTGCTCTGCGTGCCGGTGGCGACGAACAGTGCCGCCTCGAAGCCCAGCAGCGCCGCCAGCTTGTCCTGCAAGGCATTGACGCTGGGGTCCTCGCCATAGACATCGTCGCCCAGTGGGGCCTCCATCATCGCGGCGCGCATGCCCGCCGTAGGCTGGGTCACGGTGTCACTGCGCAAGTCAACGGTCATCATGGTGCTTCTCCGTCGGTCGGACTGCCGCAGCATGGCAGCCGGGGATTGGTTTTCGCGGGCCGGCAATCTGCGCGGTCACAGCAGGAAGTTCTTCAGCATCGCATGACCGTGTTCGGTCAGGATCGATTCCGGATGGAACTGTACGCCCTCGATCCGCACATCGGCCGCCATGCCGGCATGGCGCACGCCCATGATCTCGCCGTCATCGGTCCAGGCCGTGACTTCGAGTTCGGCCGGGCAAGTCGCACGTTCGATCGCCAGCGAATGGTAGCGATTGACGGTGAACTGCTCCGGCAGTCCGGCAAAGACGCCGCTCTGATTGGTGTGGATCACCGAGGTCTTGCCATGCATCAACTGTTTCGAGCGCACAATGTTGCCGCCGAGCGCGGCACCGATGCTCTGGTGGCCCAGGCAGACCCCCAGGATCGGCAGCCTGCCCATGAAATGGCGGATCGCCGCGACCGAGATACCGGCCTCGGCCGGGGAACATGGCCCGGGCGAAATCACCAGCCGGTCGGGCGAACGCGCGGTTATGCCTTCGAGCGTGATCTCGTCGTTGCGGAATACCTCGACCTCGGCCCCCAGTTCGCCAAAATACTGGACGATGTTGTAGGTGAAGCTGTCGTAGTTGTCGACCATCAAAATCTTCACGGCGTTCATTCCAGACCCTCCTCGACCAGTTCGGCCGCGCGCAGCAGCGCACGCGCCTTGGCCTCTGTCTCTCTCCATTCCATTTCCGGCACCGAGTCGGCAACAACGCCGG
>JAGPBF010000048.1:7602-22792 GCA_018063505.1 Rhodoferax sp. | reverse complement strand
CCACGTTGCGCGGGCCGCCGCGCGACAAGGCCTCCCGGCCCTCGTGCATGACGGGTGGGCGTGTCTTCTTCTCGACATAGTTGGCGTCGAATCCGCCGCCTTGCACCATGAAGTTGTTGATGACCCGGTGAAAGATCGTGCCGTCGTAGTGCTTGTCCTTGACGTATTGCAGAAAATTCTCGACTGTCCTGGGCGCCTTGTCCGGATAGACCTCGACGACGAATTCGCCCGCGGTGGTGGCGAATCGCACGCGTGGTGCAGCGGTGGTCGATGTCTGCGCAAATGTGCTCAGGCCGATGCCCATGAGGGTTGCCAGAAGCAGGGCGCGGCGGGGTGCGCGATGGCCGTACGGTTTCACGGAAGATTCCTTTGCAGACAGGGTGGTGCGATGCGCCGCCAGCGGGGCCGGCGCAGGGTAATTACTTCGTCGCCGAGGCGGCTTTCGCCGGAGCCGATGGCGTCGTGGGGCCAGGGAAGGGGGCCAGCCGGCTGGCAGCCGGGGTATTGATGAGCTGGCGGATCAGTGTCAGCTTGGGTGCCAGTGTGGTGTTGCCGGCGTCGAGTTGCAGCGCCTGGCGGTAGGATTGTTCGGCCAGCCGGGCATAGACATCGCCGAGGTTTTCGTGGGCAGTCGCGTAGCTGCGGCTGTTGCGGGTGGCCATCTCCAATGCATCACGCGCCTTTTCCAACTGCCCATTGCCGGCATACAACACAGCCACGTTGTTGTAGGGTTCCGGCAACTCGGGGTAATCCTGGATCAGTGCGGTGTAGCTGGTTATGGCGGCTTCGCGCTGGCCACTGTCCTGCTGGATCAAGGCCTTGAGGAACCGCATCTGCGGGTCACGCGGATTGGTGGCGAGGTAGGCCTCGGCCTTGGCCATCGCCTGCGGCAACTGGCCGTCGCGCAGCAAGCGGTTGACCGGATCGTAGTCGTCCGCGAACGCGGACGAACAAAATAGAGCTGCAATCAACCAGAACAGGCGTGTGCACTGGCCGATGTTGCTGCCGCGGTGCATCATGAAGACTCCTGTAGCAGGTGGCTGGCCACTCACCCAAAGCGGGGCCTTATACTGCCAATGATTGTAGCCCAGGGGTCGGGATCATCCTGCCTTGACAAGGTCTGCACCGCGCCTCCAAACTCCCATGACCCTCGCGTTGGTCGCTGACATTTCCTGCTGCCTGCGTGCAGCGCATATCCATTCATCATGAGTCTTCGCATCTACAACACGCTCGAGCGTGCCGTTCAATCGTTCGTCCCGATCGAGCCGGGTCATGTGCGCATGTATGTCTGCGGAATGACCATCTACGACCTGTGCCACATCGGCCATGCGCGAATGATGATGGCTTTTGATGTTGTGCAGCGCTGGCTCAAGGCCAGCGGCTTGAAGGTCACCTACGTGCGCAACATCACCGATATCGACGACAAGATCATCCGTCGCGCGCTCGAGCGTGGCATCACGATCCGCGCGCTGACCGACGAGATGATCGAGGCCATGCAGCGCGATATCGGTGCGCTGGGTATCGAGGCTCCCACTATCGAACCACGGGCGACCGAGTTCGTGCCGCAGATGCTGCAACTGATCGATCGCCTGAAGGACAAGGGCCTGGCTTATCAGGCCGAGGGTGGCGACGTGAACTACGCGGTGCGCAAGTTTCCCGGTTATGGCAAGCTGTCGGGCAAGTCGCTCGACGAATTGCGCGCCGGTGAACGCGTGGCGGTGCTCGAAGGCAAGCAGGATCCGCTCGACTTCGTGATGTGGAAGTCGGCCAAAGCCTCTGAGCCCGACGATGCGAAGTGGGACAGCGCCTATGGCAAGGGCAGGCCCGGCTGGCATATCGAATGCTCGGCCATGTGTGGCCAGACGCTGGGTGAGACCATCGATATCCATGGTGGCGGCGCCGACCTGCAGTTCCCGCACCATGAGAACGAGATTGCGCAGAGCGAGGGGGCCAATGGCAAGCCGCTGGCGCGTTTCTGGGTCCACAACGGTTTCGTGCGCGTCGACAACGAGAAGATGTCCAAGAGCCTGGGCAACTTCTTCACCATCCGCGATGTGCTGGGCCGTTACGACGCCGAGACGGTTCGTTTCTTTCTGGTGCGGGCGCACTATCGCAGTGCCTTGAACTACAGCGACGTCCATCTGGACGACGCGCGCAGCGCACTCAAGCGTCTGTATACGGCGCTTGCGCTGGTGCCGGCGCAGCCGATGGACATCGACTGGGAGCAAGCCTTTGCAGCCCGGTTCAAGGCCGCCATGGACGAGGACTTCGGCACGCCCGAGGCGGTGGCCGTGTTGTTCGATCTGGCCAGCGAAATCAACCGCACGAAGTCTGGCGAACTGGCCGGTTTGCTGCGCGCACTGGGCGCGTGCCTGGGCCTGCTGCAAGGCGACCCGGCTGCATTCCTGCAGGCCGGCTCGGGCGACACTGCGCTGGCCGGTGATGCCGTGCAGATCTCGCAGCTGATTGCCGCCCGGGCCAAGGCCAAGCAGGAACGAGATTTTGCGCAAGCCGATCGCATCCGGCAGCAGCTGACCGACATGGGTGTGGTGCTCAAGGATTCGGCTGCCGGCACTACCTGGGAGCGCGCGTGATGCTTGCAAGTCCATCGGCAGGTTGTTGCTTTTGCGGTGAAGGCCGCTGACATGGCACCGGTTACCCCCCAACCTGTCCAGCCCTTGTTCGCTCAGCCCGGTTACTGGCAAGAAGCCTGTCGCCACCTGTCGCGCAAGGACCGCATCATGAAGCGGCTGATCGCCCAGTCGGATGGTGCCTGCCTGCAGACCCATGGCGACGCCTTTATCACGCTGGCGCGCTCGATTGTGGGTCAGCAGATTTCGGTGAAGGCAGCGCAATCGGTGTGGGATCGGTTCGCGACGTTGCCGCGCAAGATGACGGCGGCCAATGTGCTCCGGCTCAAGGTCGACGACATGCGTGCCGCAGGCCTGTCGGCGCGCAAGATCGAATACCTGGTTGACCTGGCGCTGCATTTCGACAGCGGTGCCATCGATGCAGGCGCCTGGACGTCGATGGATGACGAGGCCATCATTGCCGAACTGGTGGGCATTCGGGGCATCGGCCGCTGGACCGCCGAAATGTTCCTGATCTTTCACCTGCTGCGCCCCAACGTATTGCCGCTGGACGACATTGGCCTGATCAATGGCATCAGCCAGAACTATTTTTCCGGTGAAGTGGTCAGCCGCAGCGAGGTGCGCGAGGTGGCGGTTGCCTGGGCGCCATACTGCAGCGTGGCGACTTGGTATATTTGGCGCTCGCTCGACCCTTTGCCGGTTGCGTATTGACAGGCTGCGCGCATTGACGCTGCCGCCCGCGAATATGCCCCGCGCATCGTCTGGTGCTCACAACATGGAGCCTCGAAGTGGCAAAAAAGACCTTTCTCGATTTTGAACAACCGATCGCGGAGCTCGAATCCAAGATCGAAGAGCTGCGTTATGTGCAGACCGAATCGGCGGTCGACATCTCGGCCGAGATCAGCCAGCTGACAAAGAAGAGCCAGCAACTCACCAAGGACATCTACAGCGACCTCACGCCCTGGCAGATCACCAAGATCGCGCGCCACTCGGAGCGGCCGTACACGCTGGACTATGTCAACGAAATCTTCACGCATTACGTCGAGATGCATGGCGACCGGCACTTTGCCGATGACCTGAGCATTGTTGGCGGCCTGGCCCGTTTCAACGGCACACCGTGCATGGTGATCGGACAGCAGAAGGGGCGCGGCACGAAAGAGCGCACCATGCGCAATTTCGGCATGACCAAACCGGAGGGTTATCGCAAGGCCTTGCGCCTGATGAAGACGGCCGAAAAATTCAAGCTTCCGGTGTTCACCTTTGTCGATACGCCGGGCGCCTATCCGGGCATCGATGCCGAGGAGCGCGGGCAGTCCGAGGCGATCGGACGCAACATCTTCGAGATGACGCAACTCGAGGTGCCGATCATCACCAGCATCATCGGCGAGGGCGGCTCGGGTGGGGCCCTGGCCATCTCGGTCGGAGACCAGGTGTTGATGCTGCAATATTCGGTCTACTCGGTGATCAGCCCCGAAGGTTGTGCCTCGATCCTGTGGAAGACGTCGGACAAGGCGCTCGATGCGGCCGATGCCATGGGCATCACCGCACATCGGCTCAAGGCCCTGGGCCTGATCGACAAGATCGTCAACGAGCCGGTGGGCGGCGCCCATCGCGACCACAAGCAGATGGCAGCGTTTCTCAAGCGCGCCTTGGGTGACGCCTATCGGCAGGTGGCAGACCTCAAGGTCAAGGAGCTGCTGGATCGGCGTTACGAGCGGCTGCAGAGTTACGGCCGCTTCACCGATACCAAGGCCGACAGCAAGGTCGCCAGTCGATAGCGCCGGCGTGCCGCTTGAGCACCCGGTCACTGCCTGACGCTGTCGCGGCCTTCGAGCCGGAGTTGCCGCTGGCGGTGGCGCTCAGTGGCGGGGCCGATTCCACGGCCTTGCTGCTGGCCTGTGCCCGCCGGTGGCCGGGCGAGGTGGTGGCGATTCATGTGCACCATGGGCTGCAGGCGGCTGCCGACGATTTCGAGCGGCATTGCGCAGCGTTGTGCCGCGACATCTCCGTGCCGCTGCGCGTGCGCCGCGTCGATGCCCGCCACGCCGCCGGCGAAAGTCCGGAGGACGCAGCCCGCATGGCACGTTACCGTGCCATCGATGCGGCTGTGCGCAGTGATGACGGCGGTATTCTGTTCCCGGCCGTGGCGCTGGCCCAGCATGCCGATGACCAGGTCGAGACGATGCTGCTGGCCCTGAGCCGAGGCGCCGGGCTACCAGGCCTGGCGGCCATGCCGCGGCGACGCGTGCGCCACGGGGTGGTATTCCATCGCCCCTTGCTCGATGTGTCCGCGGCATCCATCCGCACCTGGCTGAAGGCGCAAGGCGTGGCCCATGTCGACGACCCGACGAATGCCGACGAAGCTCTTACGCGCAATCGCATCCGGGCCCGACTGCTTCCAGCGCTGGAGCTGGCTTTTCCACAGTTTCGCGAGACTTTTTCCCGCAGCGCGCGCCACGCTGCGCAGGCCCAGCAACTGCTCGATGCGCTGGCTGCCGAGGACCTGTTGCGCGTCAAAACGGCCGCCGGCGTGTCGATTGCCGCGCTGCAGGCGATGGACGGCGCGCGCCAGGCCAACCTGTTGCGGCACTGGCTGCGGCTGGCGCATGGCGTGTCTGCCAGCGCGGCGCAGTTGCGCGAACTGCAGCAGCAGATCAGCGCCTGCACCACCCGCGGACACCAGATCCGCATCAAGGTGGCGGGCGGCTTCGTGGTGCGCAGCGCAGCGGATCTGAGTTGGTACAATGGCCGGCCCGATTCGACCCTGACCGGTTGAAATGCCGGGCCTGACGCAGGCCTCACCGCCGCCACTCCCCCCGGGGCATGTGCGCCCAGCCCTCGACTTTTTTTGCAAATCCAATGGCTTTGATTGTTCACAAATACGGCGGCACGTCGATGGGTTCGACCGAGCGCATCCGCAGTGTTGCGCAGCGCGTTGCCAAATGGGCCCGTGCCGGGCACCAGATGGTGGTGGTGCCCAGCGCCATGAGCGGCGAGACCAATCGCCTGCTGGGCCTGGCCAAGGAACTGGCCCCCGCCAAACCCTCGGACAGCTACAGCCGCGAACTCGACATGCTGGCCGCTACCGGCGAGCAGGCATCGTCGGCGTTGCTCGCGATCGCGCTGCAGGCCGAAGGCATGGAGTCGGTCAGTTATGCCGGCTGGCAGGTGCCGATCCGTACCAACAGCGCCTACACCAAGGCGCGCATCGAATCGATCGACGACAAGCGCGTGCGCGGCGACCTGTCGGCTGGCAAGGTGGTCATCGTCACCGGTTTCCAGGGCATGGACGAGCTGGGCAACATCACGACGCTTGGCCGTGGCGGCAGCGACACCTCGGCGGTGGCGGTGGCCGCGGCGCTCAAGGCGCAGGAATGCCTGATCTACACCGACGTCGATGGCGTCTACACCACCGACCCGCGCGTGGTGCCAGAAGCGCGTCGCCTCAAGACCGTGAGCTTCGAAGAGATGCTCGAGATGGCGTCACTCGGCTCCAAGGTACTGCAGATCCGCTCGGTTGAATTTGCCGGCAAATACCGCGTGCCACTGCGCGTGTTGTCCAGTTTCACCCCCTGGGACATTCCCATCGAGGAAGAGGCCGCATCCGGCACCCTGATCACTTTCGAGGAAGATGAAAATATGGAACAAGCCATTGTTTCGGGCATTGCGTTCAACCGCGACGAGGCAAAAATCTCGGTGCTCGGCGTGCCCGACACCCCCGGCATCGCCTACCAGATCCTGGGGCCTATTGCCGAAGCCAACATCGACGTGGATGTGATCATCCAGAACGTCAGCAAGGACGGCAAGACCGACTTCAGCTTCACCGTGCACCGCAACGACTACGCACGTGCGATGGACATGCTCAAGGAGCAGGTGATCGGGCCGCTGGGTTCGAACGAAGTCGTCGGCGACGCCAAGATCTGCAAGGTGTCGATCGTCGGCATCGGCATGCGCAGCCATGTGGGTGTGGCCAGCCGCATGTTCCGGGTGCTCAGCGAAGAGGGCATCAACATCCAGATGATCTCGACCAGCGAAATCAAGACCTCGGTGGTCATCGACGAGAAGTACATGGAGCTTGCCGTGCGCGCGTTGCACAAGGCTTTCGATCTGGATCAACTTCCTGCTGACGCTCCCGCGCAGTCGTGACATAATCGCCCCAGTTTGAAAAAACCGGAAACGTGACCGAGTGGCCGAAGGTGCTCCCCTGCTAAGGGAGTATGGGGTGTAGAGCCTCATCGAGGGTTCGAATCCCTCCGTTTCCGCCAATAGCTTCTGTGGCGAGGCCCTTGTTTTCAGGGTTCGTCCCCAAAATGTCCCCCCAACGCGAGATGCGCTAGGCGTCAACGCGCATCGCTGATATCCGTCGTCAATTGTTGACATGCGCAGGTAAAAAATTACGTCGCGCTTTGCTCGGTTTCAGGAGGCGCTCAATCAGTTTGTCATCCAAAGTTGCGCGTTTAGCCTCGGCTTAGCATAGAGAATGTCGACAAAGCGCATTTGAGACACTGATGGATCAAATCTTAGACCTGCGACAGGTGTCGATTCCTGGCATGTGCGAAGTGACCCAGGCGGTCGAGGCCATGGCAGCGTCTGGCGGCGTGGAGGAGCGGGGTGCAATCTTCACCCGCAGGGAAGTCGTTGATTTCATCCTTGACTTGGTGGGCTACACAACAGAAATGCCGCTGTACGAGTTGCGGCTTCTTGAGCCGTCCTTCGGTGGCGGTGATTTCTTGTTGCCGGCCCTCACACGGCTGTTGCACTCGTGGGAAAAGTCTGGTGGCGGTGTCAGGCCGGTCGAGACGTTATCGGGCTGCGTTCGTGCCGTGGAACTACACCGCGACTCGTTCGGTAAAACGCGCACGGCTGTTTGTGATCTGCTGACCGAATTTGGCATTGACAGTGACTCGGCCGAGGCCATTGCCGACGCTTGGCTCATCCACGGCGATTTCCTTCTGACCCGGCTGCCCAACACCTTCGACGTGGTTGTCGGAAATCCGCCTTATGTGCGGCAGGAGCTGATTCCTGCGCCCTTGTTGGCTGAGTACCGAAGCAGGTACGCGACTCTTTACGACCGCGCTGACCTCTATGTGCCCTTCATCGAGCGGTCGCTGACCAGCTTGGCACCGGGGGGCGTCCTTGGCTTCATCTGCGCGGACCGCTGGATGAAGAACCGCTACGGCGGGCCGTTGCGCGCGATGGTTGCCAACGGCTTCAATCTGCGCGTGTACGTGGACATGGTGGACACGCCCGCCTTCCACTCCGAGGTAACGGCCTACCCGGCGATCACGGTCATCGCACACGAAGCCAAGGGCGCGACCCGAATCGCGCACCGTCCGGCCATCGAAAGGGCGGCGCTCGCCGAACTGGCGCGGGACCTGACCGCGCCTCCTCTTGACGCTTTGGGCCTACACATTCGCGAACTAGTAAGCGTCACATCCGGCACCGAACCGTGGATTTTGGAGTCCTCAGAACAAATGGCGCTGGTGCGACGCCTTGAGCGCGACTTTCCCGCCCTGGAGGACGCCGGCTGCAAGGTCGGTATCGGTGTTGCGACCGGGGCCGATGACGCCTTCATCGGGCCATTCGACTCGCTGGACGTCGAACCAGACCGCAAGCTACCGCTGGTGACGACGCGCGACATTGTGAGCGGTGAGGTGCGGTGGCGCGGGCTTGGCGTGGTGAACCCGTTTCTTGATTCTGGCGGCCTCGTTCGCCTTGAAGATTTTCCGATGCTGGCCGCATATCTGGAGGCTCGAAAGGACCAGATCATCAACCGCCATGTCGCTCAGAAGATGCCGGCGAACTGGTATCGAACCATCGACAGGATCACACCATCGCTTGCCGAACGGCCCAAGCTGCTGATCCCTGACATCAAGGGCGAAGCGAACATCGTGTATGAGTCCGGGACGCTGTACCCGCACCACAATTTGTACTTCATCGCCTCGGATGAATGGGACTTGCACGCCCTGCAAGCCGTATTGCTGTCTGGCATTGCGCGGCTATTCGTGGCGACGTACTCGACCAAGATGCGTGGCGGCTATCTGCGGTTTCAAGCGCAATACCTTCGCCGGATCAGGGTGCCACGATGGCAAGACGTGCCGGTGTCGCTGCGCCCGACCCTGATCGCCGCCGGCCAGTCCCGCGACCGCAAGGCGTGCAATCGTGCCGCGTTTGCGCTGTACGCGATGAACGCCACGGAACGAGCCACGTTAGAAGGGAATGGGGACTGACCATGGCACTTGACCTTGTTGACTATGACAAGAAGGCCAACGAAGCTGTCATGGCATTTTGGGGCAATCGCGAAATGGCGAAGCGCAAGCAGGCGGAGTCGGGCAAGGCCGACCAGGGCGAGCGTGCCGGCGTCACTGGCGGTAAGAACATGGACGGCTTCATCGCCTTGGTCAAGGACCTTGTCGAAGCCAATGGCCTCGCTCACGCCAAGATTCAACAGAAAAAGGCCGTGTTGACCTTGCCCGGTTACTTTCGACCGACCAAGCTGTGGGACTTGCTTGTGATGCATCAAGGCGAGCTCGTCGCAGCCATCGAGTTGAAAAGCCAAGTCGGTCCATCGTTCGGCAACAACTTCAACAACCGAACCGAGGAAGCTATCGGGACCGGCCACGACTTGTGGACGGCCTTCCGTGAGGGAGCTTTCGGCCAACAGCCCAAGCCGTTCGTAGGCTGGATCATGTTGGTCGAGGACGCTGCCGGCTCGCGCAAGCCAGTCCGCGACAAGGCGCCACACTTTCCGGTGTTCCCTGAGTTCCGTGGCGCGTCGTACCTGCAACGATACGATGTCCTTTGCCAGCGACTGATGAAGGAGCAGCTTTACACCTGTGCGACTGTGCTCGCGTCGCCTCGTACCGCTGCGAAGGGCGGTGAGTTTTCAGAACTGTCGACCATGACCGGCCTTCGATCCTTCGTGGCTTCGCTTGCCGGTCATGTCGCCTCATCGGCGGCACGCCTGGCCTGATCGAGAGTTCAACCGACGCAGTCCTGTCCGTGGTGGTTGTGGGGCGAGTTGGGGGACGACACGTATATTTCAGGTCTCACGACTGACGAAAGCGGCGGACACCATGACTGCGGGGGCCGGACATCAGCGGCCTGCTCGATGATGCTGGCCAGCTTCGGCAAGCGATAGTCGGCATGGCTTGAACGGCCGCTACTGCGTCGCGGGCCGGCGCACCGCCTTTGTGGGCCGCGCCGGTTTGCCGTCCGATTTCTCCCAGGCCTGCAGCCATGGTGCCAGGAACTCGGCGAAGGCCTGTGCGGCCGGTGGTACCGAGCGCACTGCCGAACGGTAGATGCAGACCTTGCGGATCACCTCCGGGTCCGTGACCCGACGCACGACCAGGCCCAGCGGCGCCGCGACGATGCCGACGTATTCCGGCGCCAGAGTGGCCGCCAGTCCTTCGGCCGCGATGCCCAGCGCCGTGGAGATGTTCTCGACGATGTCGACCGGGCGGATGCGCGAACCTTCCGGGGCCTCGGCATTCATCTGGCGCACGCTGCGTTCGTGGTCGCGTCCGGCCGCCACCAGGTCCACGTCGCGCAGATCGTCCCAGCGCAGGCTGCGCCTGGCTGCCAGCGGATGGTGCGGCGCGCACCACAGGACCCAGGGGCTGTCGAACACCGCTTCCCGGGTCACCGAGTCTTCCACCGGTCGGTCCGGGCCGATCGCCAGGTCGATGTCGCCGGCCGCCACCTGGTCGACCAGCGTGTCGACCGGCGTGTCGCGGATGCGGATCACCACCTTGGGCCGTTGCGCGTGATAGGCGCGCACGGCACGTGGCAATACCGCGCCGGCCAGCACCTGCGGGGCACCGATACGCACCACGCCGGTGGCACGGTTGCGCAGGTCGGCGGCGGCAGATTCGGCACGCTGCACATCGCGCAATACCGACTGGGCAGAGGACAGGAAGTCGCGCCCGACGCCGGACAGCTCGACACGCCGGGTGCTGCGGTCGAATACCCGGAAACCCAGATTCGCCTCGAGCTCGGCCACCAGTTGGCTGACCGCCGACGAGGACAGGCCCATGCGTTCACCGGCGGCGGCGAAGCCGCGCGTCTCGGCCACCATGACGAAGACTTCAAATTGCCGGATGCTGATGCGGGTCAGGGACATGCTGCTTTCGGATCATTTGGCTGATTATCCGCGTTTACTTACGAATCGTCCGCAATTGACCGTTTGTCTTTGCGAGTCAATTGCGACAAACTTGCGCCGAATCAATAACGGAGACGCGGCCACCGCGGGCACCCACGATGAAACTGAGCCCTGAACTTCACCAATCGCTGGCACAAAGCCTGCAGACTTCCCAGCGCACCCGGGTGCAACTCGAGTTGTTCTCCCGCCTGCATCCGTCGATGGACATCGAGGACAGCTACGCGATCCAGCGTGCCTGGATGGACTTGTGCCGGAGCCAGGGGCGCACCGCCATCGGACACAAGATCGGGCTGACCTCGCGCGCGATGCAGATCGCCTCGCAGATCACCGAACCCGATTTCGGACTGTTGCTCGACGACATGCTGATCCGCGATGGCGCCGAGATCGAAACCGCACGCTTCATCGTGCCGCGCATCGAGGTGGAATTTGCGTTCATCCTGGCGCGGCCACTGGTCGGGCCGAACGTGACACTGTTCGACGTTCTCAACGCCACCGACTACGTGACACCGGCGCTCGAACTCATTGATGCACGCATCGAGCAGTTCGACCGCCAGACCAAGGCGCCCCGCAAGGTGCTCGACACCATTGCCGACAACGCCGCCAATGGTGCGATCGTGCTGGGCGGGCGGCCGATGAAGGTCGACGCGGTCGATTGGCGCTGGGCCGGGGCCTTGCTGTACAAGAACGGCGTGATCGAGGAGTCCGGCCTGGGCGCCGCGGTGCTCAACCATCCGGGCAACGGCGTGGCCTGGCTGGCCAACAAGCTGGCTGTGCATGGCGAAAGCCTGGCCGCCGGCGAGATCGTGCTGGGTGGTTCGTTCACACGCCCGGTGGCCTGCGCCGCCGGCGATGTGCTGCATGCCGACTACGGTCCGCTGGGTTCGATTTCGGTCCGTTTCGTCTAGGACCTGTCGCATGAAAACCCCTGAAAACACCTTCAGGTCCGCCCTGGCGCGCGGCGAGCAGCAGATCGGTCTGTGGTTGGCGCTGGCCGACAGCTACCCGGCCGAACTGTGTGCCGGTTGCGGCTACGACTGGTTGCTGATCGATGGCGAACATGCTCCCAATGACTTGCGCAGCATGCTGGCCGCGCTGCAGGCGGTGGCACCGTACCCGACGCACCCGGTGGTGCGTATCCCCAAGGGCGACGACGCGCTGATCAAGCAGGTGCTGGAGCTCGGTGCCACCACGCTGCTGGTTCCCATGGTGGAGTCGGCGCAGCAGGCGGAGGAACTGGTGCGCGCCATGCGTTATCCGCCGCAGGGCATCCGTGGCGTGGGCAGCGGCATCGCGCGCTCCGCACGCTGGTCGCGTTATCCCAACTACCTGCACGAGGCGAACGACCAGATGTGCCTGCTGGTGCAGGTCGAAACCCGCGAGGCGCTGGCGCAGATCGATGCGATCGCGGCGGTCGAGGGTGTCGACGGTGTCTTCATCGGCCCGTCCGATCTGTCTGCATCGATGGGTTTGCTCGGGCAACCGGCGCATCCGGATGTCAAGGCGGCGATCGAAGCCGCCATTGAAGCCATCACACGTGCCGGCAAGGCCCCCGGCATTCTGTGTGCGGACGAAACGCTGGCGCGCCGCTATATCGACGTCGGGGCCAGGTTCGTGGCGGTAGGGGTGGACACCAGCCTGCTGGTCAAGGCGGCATCCGCGCTGGTGGCGCGGTTCAAGAATGCGGATGCTGCACCGGTACCTGCCGCAGCTGCGTCGCGGGGTGGGTACTGAGCATGGCCGACGCGCTGGCCGCGCTGCGTGCGGCATTCTCCGGGCGCCTGCTGACCGATGCCGCCGACACCGGCGCATTCCTCACGGACTGGCGTGGCAAATGGACGGGTCGCGCCTTGGCCGTGGCACAACCGGACGACGCCGCTGGCGTGGCCGCCGTTCTCGGCTGGTGCCACGCCAACCGTGTGCCGGTGGTTCCGCAGGGGGGCAATACCGGCCTGTCCGGCGGCGCCACGCCTGACGCCAGCGGCGCCGCGCTGGTGCTGTCTCTGACGCGGCTGAACAAGGTGCGCCATGTCGATACGGTCAACAACACGATGACGGTCGAGGCCGGGGTCACGCTGCAGCAGGTGCAGCATGCGGCCAAGGATGCAGGGCGCCTGTTCCCGCTGAGCCTGGCGGCGCAGGGCAGCTGCACCATCGGCGGCAACCTGGCCACCAATGCCGGTGGTGTGCAGGTGCTGCGTTATGGCAATACCCGCGAGCTGTGCCTGGGGCTGGAAGTGGCCACGCCGCAAGGCGGCCTGTGGGACGGGCTGCGCGGCCTGCGCAAGGACAACACCGGTTATGACCTGCGCGACCTGTACATCGGCAGCGAAGGCACGCTCGGTGTGATCACCGCTGCCGTGCTCAAGCTGTTCCCGTTGCCGGCCGGCCGCGCGGTGGCGTTTGTGGCGGTGCCGTCACCGGGTGCCGCGGTTGAACTGCTCCAGCTCTGCCAGGCGCAGCTGGGGGCAGGCCTGACGGCGTTCGAACTGATGGGGGCGACCTGCATGGCCCTGGTCGAGCGCCATGTGCCGAATGCGCGCCTGCCGCTGGCCGATGCCTCGCCCTGGTACGTGTTGATGGAGGTCTCCGACGCCCTCGATGAGGCCCGTGCGCAGGCCGCACTCGAAGGTATTCTGGAGCAGGCCCTGGAACGCGAACTGGCCACCGACGCCGCACTGTCGGCCAGCCTGGCGCAGTTCCAGAGCCTGTGGGCTCTGCGCGAGGACATCTCGGAGTCGCAGATGGCTGAAGGCAAGACCATCAAGCACGACATTGCATTGCCCATCTCCCGCATACCGCGTTTCATCGCAGAGACCGACGGCGCGATTGCCCAGGCGTTTCCCGGTCTGCGGCTGGTGATATTCGGGCATCTGGGCGACGGCAATCTGCATTACAACCTCTCGCCGGCGCAGGGCACGCGCGATGCCGATGCCGTGGCGGCCTTCCTCGCGCTCGAGGCGCCACTGAACCGGCTGGTGCACGACGCGGTGGTTGCCCATGGCGGGTCCATCTCGGCCGAACACGGACTGGGTGTGCTGCGTCGCGACGAGTCCGCGCGGTACAAGTCTGCGCTTGAACTGCAACTGATGCGCAGCGTCAAGATCGCGCTGGACCCGCTCGGCCTGATGAACCCGGGCAAATTGCTCGGTCAGGCGGCCGACGTGCCGGCTGCAATCCATTCACCCATCCGCAACCAGGACCCTCCATGACTTCCGCCTTGCTCGATATTGCCGGCATAACCGTATCGCCCGACCATTACATCGACGGCCGCCGCGTCGGGTCCAGCGAGACTTTCGAACTGCGCTCGCCGATCGACCAGGCGCTGCTCGGCCAGGTCAGCGAGGGGCTGGACGTCCATGTCGACGCCGCCATCGCCGCGGCGGCCAAGGCCTTCCCGGCCTGGTCGGCGCTGAGCGCGGTCGAACGCAAGCCCTACCTGGACCGCTTCGCGGCCGAGATCGGCAAACGCGCTGACGCGTTCTGCAAACTCGAGAGCACCGACGCCGGTGTCCTGCTCTCGCGCATGCGCCACGGCGTGGTGCCGCGGGCCATGCTCAACATCACCTGGTTCGCCGAGCATGCACTGGAGTTGCAGAACCATCCGATCGACACCGACCAGGCCCACCACATCGTGCGCCACGACCCTGCCGGTGTGGTCGTCATCATCACGCCGTGGAACGCGCCGCTGATGCTGGCAACGTGGAAGCTCGGCCCGGCCCTGGCCGCCGGCAATACCGTCATCGTCAAGCCGCCGGAGTGGGCGCCGCTGACCAGCTCGTTGCTGGCCGACTGTGCCGATGCCGCCGGTCTGCCGCCGGGCGTGTTCAACATCGTGCAGGGCACCGGTGCCAACACCGGCGCCAGGCTGGTGTCCGATCCTCGGCTGGCGCGGGTGTCGTTCACCGGTTCGGTGCCCACCGCCAAGTGGATTGCGCAGGCCGCCGGTGCCAACCTCGTGCCGTGCAGCCTGGAGCTGGGAGGCAAGAGCCCGTTCATCGTGCTCGAGGATGCCGATATCGATAGCGCTGCTGCCACCGGCGCGCTGATGTACCGCAACGCCGGCCAGGTCTGCCTGGCTGGCACACGCTTTCTGGTGCACGCCAAGGTGGCCGACAAGTTTGTCGCTGCCATGCGGGCCTATGTGGAGAAGCTCACCATCGGAGACCCGCGTGACGAGGCCACCGAGGTCGGCCCGATCATCCATCCGCGCCAGGTCGAGCGGGTGGCCGGTTTCGTCGAGCGCGCCGTGGCCGGCGGCGCCAGGCTGTTGTGGGGTGGCGAAAAGCACCCGTTCGGCGCGCAGTATTACCAGCCGACGATGCTGACCAACCTGAAGCAGGGCGACGAGATCGTGCAGAACGAAGTGTTCGGCCCGGTGCTGACCTTGCAGACCTTCGCCAGCGACGAAGAAGCCATAAGCATGGCCAACGGCACC